>NZ_JBEKXH010000168.1:0-12676 GCF_049512235.1 Bradyrhizobium sp. | reverse complement strand
GATAGCCGTACTCGACAGTGGGTGTCGTGCCGGACATCCTGACCTGAAAGATCGTAACCGACAATTGGCTGGTTTGCAGCTGCGGCACGATGTTGGCGAACGCCGTTGTCGTGCCCAGCGCGGCAAGTTCGGTGGCGCAGGTGCCCACCGGGTCGTCCGAGCAATCGGCATAGACGATTGCGTACTGGGTCGCGAGCCGGTTGGTGGCGTTATACACCTGAAACAGCCGACCGCATTCGACGACTCCCGCCATCATCATCACCAGGATCGGCACGATGAAGGCGAACTCGATCGCCGCCGTAGCGGAGCGGGAGCGGATGAAACGCAAAAGTCGCTCACGCATGGCTCAGGTGCCCTGCCGGCGCACCAGCGCGCTTGAATAGATCGTGTTCAACCCGCCGAGGCCCGGAGCCAGGGTGATGACGGTGGATTGGGCGCGCAAAACCAGCGTGCTGGTCGTCGATCCGTAGTCGACGGTCCCGTCGACGATCGGCACCGACACCGATGACAGGCTGGTCAGTTGCCTGATTTCGACCGCCAGGGTGGAATCGTTTGTTATCATCGCGCCGGCGCTGGTGACCACGCTGCTCTTCAGCGCCGCCGCACCGAGCAGTGTCGCGGTGGTGCCGGTGGTGAAGTTGGTGCGCAGCGTTTCGGCCGTCTTGGTCGTGCCGGTATCGAGCGCGGATTGCGCCATGTAGAAGATGCCGACCTGGGTGACCGCCATCAACAGGAAGAAGAACGGCGCCGCGACGATGGCGAATTCCACCGCCGAGGATGCGCGGCGATCGCGGATGAAGCGACCGATCAGCCCGGTCCGTTGGCCGCGACGTATCATGAGGCTATCATGGTGCAAGAGGATCGGCGGGAATGGTGAAGCCGGTGTAGGCGATGGTCGAGCCCGGCTGCGGCGAGGGCACCGGGAGGGTGACCGCGCCAGCCGGCGGGCTCGACATATAGGGACTGCCGACCGAGGTGATCCTGACGTCGTCGATCTGCCCGCCAAATACGTCTGCAGCACCGAGGGCCGCCAGCGTCAGCCAATAGTAGGCCGGCTTCTCGACGAAGACGTAGCTCGTTCGTGCTTGCGCCGTCGCAGCGTAACCACAGATATCGATCAATGGGTTGGACTGCGACGCATTGTAGCTGGTCAAGCTGACACCGTTGGGCGGGACTGTTGGCGTGGTCGTCGTTGTACCGTCTGGATTGGTATAGCTGGTGGCCGATCCCAGCGCGTTGCCGCTGTTCGGCGTGCTTGCCAGCTGGGCATGCGACATGAAGACGCCGACGGTATTGGTATCGTGCGTCAGCGTACCGTGGTTGACGCCAAGAACGCGATCCATGCCAGTGCTGCTGGCGGCCGACAGCGTTGATATGTTGGCGGCGGTGGGCGTCGATCCGCAATAGACGGCGCTGAGCGACGAGAACGTGACCTCGGAAACGTAGTCGTACTGGATCTTGTAGTAGCCCGGGACCAGCAGGAATGACTGGCTGATCAGGCTGTTGCTGGTATTGCTGCCGCCGTACCAGCCAAGTTCCACGCACTGTTTGCTTTGCGGGCATCCACTGACCCAGTACGGCAACTGGTTGATGGGCGCGTTGGACCATCCGTTGCCGGACACGTTCCAGAACGATGAACTCCCGTCGCTGTTATTGACGTTGCCATTGGTGTTGTAGTTCGATCCCGAATAGCTCGGGCTTTCGAAGGTATCCTCGAACAGCAGGCTGGAAGCCGCCCATGCCGTCGTGTAATTGTCCTGCACCGATCCGCTGCAGCTGAACCTGCAAAACAGGATATCGTCGAGCTGGCCGCCGTAGGAATCGTTGCCGCCATCGGCGGCAAAGCTCAGCCAGTAATAGCCGGCGGTGGTGACGTTGATCGTGACACTGCGCTGGATCCAGCTTTGCCCATAGAGACACATGTCGATCAAATTGCTGCCGGCCAGCTGCTCGGTGCCGTCGAGCGTGGTATGTTGCGGCGGCTGGTTGCTGGCGGGATTGAGATCGAAATAGACGTTGATCTGGTTGGTGCGGTAGGCCGTCGCCATCGAGCCCGACGCCGATGTCGAGGAGCTGTTGGCCCAGTTCAGATCGGTGGCGGAGGAGCCGCACAGATAGGTCGGGTCATAACTGGGGTAGCCGATGCGGGACGCATAAGCGTAGCGCAGTTCGTAAGTTCCGGCGGGAGCATAAACCAGCGTCGAGATTGAGCTGTTGCCCTTGGTGCCGCTGCCGTTGTCGCAATCGAGCTCGACCGAATAGTTGCCGTCGAATACGGTCGCCTCGTTTTTTCCGACAATGTCCTGCTCGAGACAATAACCTTCGACATGCCACTGGGTGCCGCCCGCTCCGGTGTAGCCGACGGCGGCGTTATATCCGGTCGGGGCCGAGATGACCGGGCCCGGCCACCCCACCGCGGAGCCCGTGGGCGAGTAATAGGTGACCGCTTTGCCGGTAGTGTTGGTCTCGAAGCTCTCCTGAATTACATCTTGCGAATTGCTGTCCGGCACGCGCTGCTGGACCGAACTCGGCGTGTCGTAGCAGTGCGCCTGGGCCTGAATCGGAACGGCCGTAAAGCCCGCGATCTGCATGAAAGTGGTCGGCACCGACGCCGACAGGCTGACATTCGCAGCCCCGCCCTGGGTATAGGTAAACGGCGTGCCGTTGGTCTGGGTCAGGCTGATGTTCTGGTTTTGCCAGGTGGCGGTGATGAAGTTTGTGACCTGGGAGGAGTAGGTTGCTCCGCCGCCGGTGCCGTTGTAGGAAGCGGTCGAGGTATCGACGATGGCCGGACGGCTGGCGTACTGGCAGGCCAGCGCGGCGACCTCCGACAGCTTTTGACGCGCCAGATAGGCCCGCGACAGATCGAGACCGGCGCCGACCCCGGTGAAGATCATGACGGCAGAGAGTCCGAAAATCAGTGCGATGTTGCCGCGCGTATCATTTCCGAACCGGCTCAGCGTCCGCAGCAACCGCCTGCATGCGGCATTGATATGCGTGTGGGTCAATGGACACTCTCTCATGCGTTATGCCGTATCGGGCTTTTCGAAACACTCAGCTCGCCAAGTGCGTTGCCGAGGCCGACTCTGCGGCCCAACAAACAGCTTCAATCGTCCTAACGCTCACACTGCGACGCAGGGATTTAATTAGATGTGTACGTAGTTCCGTAGAACTACCCGGCAAAGGCAAGGGCTTCGGCGCCCAGGCCCGCGGCGCTCGGCGAATTCCTGAGTCAAGGTATAAAATGGGTTCTCCGATAGCCGACGCCCGGCTGGAATCGCAAGTGGGCGCGAAGGCCGCGCGAAACCCGTTGCAATCAAAATCGCAAGGTCATCCCGACGTGGCTCGGCCGAAACCCCAGCCGCGCATAGAACCGCTGCGCATCGACGCGGCTGCGATGCGTGAACAGTTCGATCAGCCTGCAATCGCGGGCGCGGGCTTCGGAAACCGCCCATTGGACGAGCTGTTCCCCGATACCGCGGCCGCGCCAAGGGCTGGCGACGCGGACGTCTTCGATCAGGGCTCTCAAGGCGCCCTGCGAACTCAAGCCCGGCAGAATGCAAAGCTGCAGGCAGCCGACGACGGCGCCGGTATCGTCCTCCGCGACCACGAGCTGGATATGAAAAGCATGTTCGAGCACATCGAACGCCTGGAAATAGCACGGCGGCAGCGGGTCTTCGATGCGTTCGCGCGCGGCTCCGAGCGGATCGTCGGCCAGCATGCCGACGATGACGCCGACGTCCCCGCGGCGGGCGCGCCGGATCGTGACTGGGGAAATCGTCGCCATCACGGTGCCACTCAAGGCGCGGGCATCAGCCCGAGCGATCTTTCGGCCTCGCCGATCCAGCGCCGCAACGCGGCGTAGCCGTCGAGGTGAAAGCCGCCCTGATGCGCGAGCCGCGTATAGGCCAACAGCGCGACATCGGCGAGCGAAAAGCCATCGCCGACCAGAAATCGCGTCACGGCCAGCTGCTGCTCCATCCGCGCCAGCGCCGCATAGCCGCGCTTGATCTTGTCGGGATCGAGATCGGAGGCGGGCTTGCCGAGATAGACCATCTGGAAGCGGCATACCGCGATATAGGGTTCGTGGCTGTATTGTTCCCAGAACAGCCACTCGTCCATCTTCGCCGCCGCGAAGGGATCGGAGGGAATGAGATCGCTGCCACGGGCGAGGTATCGGATGATGGCATTGGATTGCGCCAGCGTCCGGCCGTCGTCGAATTCGACCACAGGCACCTGGCCGGCGCTGTTAAGCTTGAGAAAAGAGGCGGTGCGGGTCTCATGCTTGAGCGTGTCGACGCCGACCCAAATATAGGGCAGCTTCAGCCTGTCACAGACCCATTTTACTTTCTGGCAATTGCCCGAATTCCCGTCGCCGTAGATTTTCATGGTTCGCCCTCGCTCGCCGACGACAGGGCAGCAGAGCAAGACGATCCTGTCAACCGGAAGCGGCGTCGCGACCGATCAGAATTTATAGCCCAGACCAACGCGGGCGGTGTTGATGCTGGTGTCGATCGTATCGGTAAAGCGGATATATTCCCACTCGGCACGCATGAACAGCCCGCCGATCAGATTGACGTCGAAGCCGAGGCCTCCGGAATATCCATAGATCAGGTGACCATGCTGGGTTACTGACAAAGAAGGGGTGAAAATCGGAAGCGGGGAGACCGGCGGCGGGGAGCCGGCGAAGGTAGGGACATCCAGGATGGCGACCGTACGCGAAATGTCGGCGTCGCCGAGTGCAAAGCCACCAAACATATACGGCAGAAAACTTCCAAATGCGTAGCCGGCGCGTGCGCGGAGCGTTGCCATATCGCTGATGGCGATCGATGCGGTGGAGGTTGACAACACGTCGTGAGAATAGCCGTCCGACAATATCGCGATCCGCTCCTCGCTGCCGGAAGAGGAACCACCGAAATTGCCGTGCAGGTAACTTGCTTCAACGCCGATGACGACATCATCCCATTGTGAGTTATATCCAGCAAACCCGCCGAATCCCGACGAACGCGCCGAGGACTTCCCGAGGCCCGACGGCCATTGCGAAACATTCATCTCGTTTTCGATTGTCGTGTTGGCCAATATCTGCGCAACCATCGTGCCGGTCGCGCCTGAGAAATTCTCGTCGGACGAGCCGTAGCCGCCCTGGGCGCCGATGTAGTAGCCCTGCCAGTTCACCTTCGTCGTGGTCAGCCCGTCGGTGAAAGCGCCGCGCAGAATCGGAAGGTCGGGCATGTCGGCCGCGTGCGCGCCGGACACCGCGCCTAACATCACTGCCCCCAGCACAAACCTACGCATCGCGACGCTCCTGTCGACACCAACTTTAGGCGCTGATCATCGCCGGTTAACCTTAAGCAATCGTTCTCGGCGGCTCTGATCGGCATGATCTTGCCCGAAAGCCGCAAATCCACTGTTCGGAGTTCCTGCCGCGCGCGCACAAGCAAAACGGCGCGGGAAAACCCGCGCCGTCGCTAAAGCTCTGCTAGATCCGACGTGATCAGCCCTTGCGGATAATCGGCGGCGGAGGCGGCGGCAGATCGCAGCAGGTCCAGCGCACGCCGATCTTGAGATCCTGCGAAGTGATGTCGCGGAACTGGAACGTGGAAACACCGGTCGGCGTGCCATCGTAGAAGATGCCCTGGCCATGAACGGCCGTGCCCATGTCGAGATAGCGGTAGGCAAGCTCGACAGTGAAATTGTTGGTTACCTTGTAGGCGACACCGGCATGAGCCGCCCAGGCGAAGTTGGTCGTCGAAGCTCCGCTGGCGAAATAGGAGGACTGCGCGCCGTAGCTCGTGAAGCCGGAGTCCTGCAAGCCGCTGGTCTGGATGTGCGCTCCGCCGATGCCGGCACCGATGAAGGGAGTCAGGCACCACCAGGTTCCGAGGTCGGCATAGACGTTGACCAGTCCGACCCAGCTGGTGTACCCGCCGCTATAGACATCCGAGAGTGCGCCGCCGCCATTGGGGTAGATCGAATAATCGCTGCCGCTGAAGCTGACCCGGGAACGATATTCACCGGTGATATCGGCGCGGAGCCAGCTGTTGAATTGATAGCCGGCGCCGATCCCCCATAGTGTTCCGCCGCTGAAACCCTGGCCAAGCTGCTGGAGCGACGTTCCGGCCGGCAGCGTGTCATAGAGATTGTCATGCAGCTTGGTGAACGAGTTGGTCATTCCGATATCGCCGCGCAGGTACCAGCCGCCGAAATCCTGGGCCGGTGGCGGCGCATAATACGGCGCCGGCGCAACGCCCAGGTCCGCGGCGAAGGCTGCCGACGACAACAGTGAAACCGCTCCCGCGGCCAGGAAAGTCTTAACGCTACGCATCGGCTTCGTCCCTTTTGTCTGGTGAGGCAGACAGCGGAGGCCTCACATCAAAAACTCACAACCAGACGATGCCACGAAATGTTTAAGCGCCCCTTAACCCTAATATTTAAGGTTGATATTCTCTTGCGCGTCTAACGCCGAGTTAAACCCTCGCGGCCTGCCGAAGGCAGCCGCGGCGATGGCAATTAAGCTCATGGAGCTTCAATGTTTTCCGGGGTAAAGCAATTCGACGCCGCCCGGAATTTTCAACGATCGCGCGTCGCGGAATTTTGGCATCGCTGAAATCGACCGCAGCGGACACCGGCGCGGTCGCAGCATTTGCTAACAAGTTATTGACAGAATCCGGCGGGCTTCCGCGCGGCCGGTCCGTCTCAGCGCGCGCCTCTCGGCATCTTCGGCAAGAACACCGCGAGCAGCCCGATCGCGGGCAGCAGCGCGCAGACCTGATAGACGAAAGCGATGCCGGTGTGGTCGGCGATCTTGCCGAGCACCGCGGCGCCGAGACCGCCGATGCCGAAGGCGAAGCCGAAAAATACTCCGGAAATCATTCCGAAGCGGTGCGGCACCAGTTCCTGCGCGAACACGATGATCGACGACGTCGCCGACGACAGGATAAAGCCGATGAATACCGTCAGCACGGCGCTGGCGAACAGGCCGGAAAAGGGCAGCGCCAGCGTGAACGGCAGCGCGCCGAGGATCGAAAACCAGATCACATATTTGCGGCCGATCCGATCGCCCACCGGACCGCCGAAGAATGCCCCTGCGGCGTTCGCGGCAAGGAAAATAAAGAGATAGAGCTGCGCGGCCTGGGTCGAGACGCCGAACTTGTCGATCAAATAGAAGATGTAATAGCTCGACAGGCTCGAGACGTAGAGCTGCTTGGAAAACAACAGCGCCACCAGCACAACAAGCGCGATCTTGATCCGGCGTGAGCTTGGCGCGTCCGGATGCGCCAGGAGCGGCGCCATTTTTTTTCCTGTTGTCTGCGGCTTGTACCACTGCCCGATCCGCCACAGGATCATGATGGCCAGAAATGCAACGATAGAGAACCAGGCGATGCTGGGCTGGCCGAACGGCACAACGATCAATGCCGCGAGCAACGGCCCCATCGAGGTGCCGAAATTGCCGCCGACCTGAAACACCGACTGCGCGAAGCCGTAGCGTCCGCCCGAGGCCAGCCGTGCGATCCGTGCCGATTCCGGATGGAACACCGCCGAGCCCAGTCCGACCAGCGCCGCCGCCAGCAAAATGACAAGATATTGCTGCGCGACGCTGAGCAGCAGCAGACCGAAAAAGGTAAATCCCATGCCGATGGCGAGCGAAAACGGTTGGGCCTTGCGGTCGGTGAAGTGGCCGATCACCGGCTGCAGCAGCGAGGCGGTGAACTGGAACGCCAGCGTGATCAGTCCAAGCTGTGCGAAGTCGAGCGCATAGCTGGCCTTGAATATCGGATAGACCGACGGGATCAGCGACTGCATGGTGTCGTTGAGAAAATGCGACAGGCTGATGCCGCCCAACACGATATAGGCCGGCCCCGCGGCCGCGGCCGGCTTCGCCGACGGGGCGGACGTCACGTCCGGCACAGACACCGGCGCGACCATGGCTTGTTCGGAGATGGTGACGGGCTTGTTCAAAGTTGATTCTTCCGAAAACATTCGCGGGCGGCAGGCGCTTCCTACGACGGCGGCGCCGCGCCGACCAGCACCATTAGATAATGGCTGCGATGCGATTAGATGCGCCCGATCCGCCAAGGCATGACCGTGAACTCAGCCCCGGGGCGAAGGGGTTGGCGATGGACGCGCGGGTTCAGCAACAGGCCGCGTCACGCTGCAGCGGCATGACCGAGCGCGGAGACGATGCAATCGACCACGTCCTCCACCAGGGTGCGGTCGGGACCCTCGCCCATCACGCGGATCACCGGCTCGGTGCCGGAGGAGCGGACCAGGAGCCGGCCATGGCCGTTGAGCCGCTGTTCGCCGTCATGGATCGCCGTTTTGACCTCGGCGTCGTCGAGCGGCTTGCCGCTGCGGTAGCGCACGTTCTTGAGGATCTGCGGCAGCGGGTCGAAGCGATGGCAGACCTCCGATACCGGACGGCGAAGTCTTTGCACCACCGCGAGCACCTGCAGCGCGGCGACAAACCCGTCGCCCGTGGTGGCATAGTCCGACAATATGATGTGGCCCGAGGGCTCGCCGCCGAGATTGTAGCCGCCGCTCAGCATCTGCTCCAGCACGTAGCGATCGCCGACCGGCGTACGCAGGAGCTCAAGGCCTTGGCCCTCGAGAAAGCGTTCGAGGCCGAGATTCGACATCACGGTTGCGACAATCCCCGGCTTGGCGAGACGGCCGTCTTCCTTCCAGCTTTGCGCGATCACCGCAAGCAGCTGGTCGCCATCGACCAGGTGTCCACGCTCATCGACGAGGATGACGCGGTCGGCGTCGCCATCGAGCGCGATGCCGATGTCGGCGCGCATTTCGCGGACCTTGCGGCACAGCGCTTCCGGCGCGGTGGATCCGCATTCCTTGTTGATGTTGAAACCATCCGGATCGACGCCGATCGAAATGACGTCCGCGCCCAGTTCCCATAGCGCTTCAGGCACCACCTTGTAGGCTGCGCCGTTGGCGCAATCGACCACCACCCGCAAACCGTCGAGGCTGAGATCGCGCGGCAGCGTGCGCTTGGCGAACTCGATGTAGCGGTCATGGACGCCGTCGATGCGGCGGGCACGCCCGAGACTGGCGCTCTGCGCCAGACGCTTGTCGAGCGATTCGTCGAGCAACTGCTCGATCTGTTTCTCGACGTCATCGGAAAGCTTGAAACCCTGCGGACCGAACAGCTTGATGCCGTTGTCCTCGAACAGATTATGCGAGGCGGAAATCATCACGCCGAGATCGGCTCGCATCGACTTGGTCAGCATCGCCACTGCCGGCGTCGGCATCGGGCCGAGCAGCAGAACATCCATGCCGACCGAGGTGAAGCCGGCCACCATGGCGTATTCGATCATATAGCCGGAGAGCCGCGTATCCTTGCCGATGACGACGCGATGGCGATGCTCGCCGCGCTGAAATACCAGGCCGGCCGCCTGGCCGACCTTGAGCGCCAGTTCCGGCGTGATCAGAGCGTTGGCACGGCCCCTGATCCCGTCCGTACCGAAGAATTTGCGACTCATGTAGCCCCCAGACCTCTATCAAGGTTTCTCACAACCATCCGGCGAAGAAGCCTCGACGCACGCCAAATCCAGCATGAAGTCTGCTTATAATGCTTTCCGAGCAAAAAAGGCTTCAAAAAATATGATTAATCATTACCGACCACCAAACCGGGACCAACCTCTTAACCTATTGTTAACGCAAACATTATGCCAAGGGCCGCCCCCCGCGCCACGGCGCTAGTTCTTGCGCTTGATCTCATGGTCGGCTTTTGAAGGCGGCGGCTGGATGATGTTGACGGGGTCCGACCCGGGAAAGGTCTCCTCCAGTCCTTCTTCCAGGGCACGGTCCAGACGGCGCTTGGCGGCGCCTTCAGGTTCCTTGTTGGGATCCGAGCGTGGTCCGTTCATGGCTACCCTCCGGTTAGCGCCTGCTTCCGTAAGGCGATTTTGCCGACCCCCCAAGCGTGATAGATGAACAGCCATAACCGCAAAAACAAGAAGGGCTGGGACCGTCCATGAAACATATCACCTGCATCGATGACCTGCGCGAGGTCCATAGGCGGAAAGTGCCCAAGGCATTTTTCGATTACGCCGACCGCGGCTCCTATGCCGAGGAGACGCTGCGCGCCAATCGCGAGGACCTCCAGCACATCAAGTTTCGCCAGCGCATCCTGGTGGATATTTCATCGCGCGATCTCTCGACCACCATCATCGGCGAAAAGGCGAACCTGCCGCTGATCCTGGCCCCGGTCGGTTCGACCGGCATGCAATATGGCGATGGCGAAATCCACGCCTGCCGCGCCGCGCAGGCCGCCGGAATTCCCTACACCCTGAGCACGATGTCGATCAACTCGATCGAGGACGTCGCCGAAAATGTCGAAAAGCCGTTCTGGTTTCAGCTCTACGTCATGAAGGATCGCGGTTTCTGCAAGGCCCTGATCGAGCGCGCGATCGCCGCCAAGTGCAGCGCGCTGGTGTTGACCGTCGACCTGCAGGTGATCGGACAGCGGCATGCCGACATCAAGAACGGCCTGTCGGTGCCGCCGCAACTGCTCAGCCTGAAGAACGCGCTGGACTTCGCGACCAAGCCGGCCTGGGTGGCCGGCATCCTGCGCGGCAAGCGCCGGAATTTCGGCAATATCGCCGGCCACTTGGCAGGCGTGCAGGATCTTGCCTCGGTGTCGGGCTGGGTCGCCTCGCAGTTCGACCCGTCACTGAACTGGAAGGACGTCGACTGGATCCGCAGCATCTGGCCGGGCAAACTGATCGTCAAGGGCATCCTCGACGTCGAAGACGCCGAGCTCGCGGTGAAGACCGGCGCGCAGGCGCTGGTGGTCTCCAACCACGGCGGCCGGCAGCTCGACGGCGCGCCATCGTCGATCGAGGTACTGCCGGAGATATCCGATCAGGTCGGCTCGCAGATCGAGGTGCTGTTTGATGGCGGCATTCGCTCCGGCCAGGACGTGATGCGCGCGCTCGCGCTCGGCGCCAAATCCTGTATGATCGGCCGGGCCTATATTCACGGCCTCGGCGCCTTCGGCGGCCCCGGCGTCGCCAAGGCAATCGACATCATCCGCAACGAACTCAGCGTCACCATGGGCCTGTGCGGCGTCAACAGCATCGCCGAAATCGACGATCACGTGCTGGCGGTTTAGTATCGTTTTCGCGCAACGATACTCACGAACATCATCCCGAGGAGCGCGCTCCGGCGCGCGTCTCGAAGCATGGCAGCTTGTACGGCCATCCTCTGTGGCCATCCTTCGAGACGCGTCGCGGAGCCCGTCATCGGAGCGCTTTCGCGCGACCCGTAGACGATGCTCCCCTTGGGACGGATCGAACGTTGATGTCGATCTTGATTTTAGCTCTCGAAAGATGGACATTGAAACGAGTCCAGAGAGATCTTCTTGACTATGGAGTTTGCCCCGCGCCTCGACATCCTGCCGCCGCCGCAGCGCCGCGTCTGGGATGAGTTGGGTGCTGTCCCCAGGGAATTCGTGCTCTATGGTGGGACGGCCATTGCGCTGCATCTCGGACATCGTCAGTCCGCGGACTTTGATTTCTTCGGCAACAAGCCGCTCGATCCGGTGAAGCTCGTTCCCGCCGTTCCCTTTCTCGCTGGCGCGATTGTCACGCAGCGCGAGCCGAACACGTTCAGCTGCAGCGTTGATCGCGGTGGCTTGGTCAAACTGTCCTTTTTCGGGCTGCCGGAGATTCCTCGGCTAGCGCCGCCACTCATCGCGCCGGACAATGGCTTGCAAGTCGCTTCGCTTCTTGATCTAGGGGGGACAAAGGCTTCTGTGGTGCAGATGCGCGCCGAGGCGAAGGATTACATCGACATCGACGCCATATTGACGGATGGCCGTATCGACTTGCCCACGGCACTTGCCGCCGGTCTGGCGATATACGGGACGCAATTCAATCCGCAAAGCACGTTGAAGGCCCTTTCCTACTTTGAGGATGGCAACCTTCGCCGCCTCACCCGGCCGGTCAAGGATCGTTTGGCGAACGCCGCGCGCAACGTCGATCTTGATCGTTTGCCGGCGATTGCCGGGCCTGACCTTGGCGTCAATCCTGATCGCGGGCCTTCGCGATGAAGGGTATTCCTGTCACTCCTTACACCGAAGCGCTGGCACGGCGTCTTGTATGGTTCGAGGAGCCGCAAGAGGCTCTGTCTGACACGTTCCGCTTCGTCGCCTATGCCGTGGCGCGCGCCACGCATGAGGATATGAAACTATTGCGGAGTTTCTTGAGTGACGACGATTTGCGGGAGGCGCTCGATCATGCTCCGCCGGGGATCATCGATCCACGCTCTTGGGCTTACTGGAATTCTAAGCTGGGGCGGTATCCCGCTCCCCCCTTGCCAAAGCGCCAATTCGGATGAAGTGCGTAGCGTGGGCAAACAAAGGCGGCCATTGCGCCCTGCCCACCATTTCGGATGCAAAAAGATGGTGGGCACGCCATCGACCCGCACCGTCGCGCGACCCGTTGGCTCGGATGTCGGCGGTGTCCTCACATCGGCGGCGTGATACCGTCGCGGCCGACAGTAACGCGGTTGGCTTCCAGCGTGCCGTCCTCCTTCTTGAGCGCGCCGAAGATGATGATCTTGGCGCCCGGCTTCAGTTCTGACTTGTCGCCGACAACGAAGGTGACGATCGGGGTGCCCGGCGGCACCACGACTTTCTTCTCGCCTTCCTTGTATTTGA
>NZ_JBEKXH010000167.1:0-12686 GCF_049512235.1 Bradyrhizobium sp. | reverse complement strand
GGCGAAGAAGATCGGCATCGAGGTCCTCGGCCACGACCAGCTCGATCCCAAGGAAGCCGACTACACCACCGCCCTGACCAAGATCAAGGCGCTCAATCCGGACGCCATCTATTATGGCGGCGTGGCGCAAGCCGGCGTCAAGCTCGCCAAGCAGGCCTCCGAGACCGTCCCCAACATGATCAAGGGAGGCGGCGACGGCGTGGCCGGCGGTAGCTTCCTCAAGGGTGGTGGCTTCCCGGCGATCGAGGGCTGGTATGGGACCAATGCCGGCCCGCATCTGACGGAAAGCGCGGCCGCGGCCAATTTCGTCAAGACCTTCCAGGAGAAATACCACAGTACCCCGGACGATTATTCGATCACCGCCTACGATGCGGCGAAGGTCATTCTTGCTGCCGTCGAGGAAGTGGCGAAAAGCGGCAAGGAAATGAACCGCTCAAATGTCCGCGACGCGATCCAGAGCTCGCACGTCAACACGCTGCAGGGAACCGTTGCTTTCGACCAGAATGGCGACATTCTCGACCGCACGGTCAGCGTCTTCCAGTACCGTCACGACGACAAATACCCAGCGGACGACATCACGCACCAGTTGAAGTATCTCGAAGCAGCGCCGCAAACGTAAGCGGGCGCGTGATGCTGCATCGAGAGAACAGGCGATGAGTCATTGGGATGTCCTGCTCCAGCAGGTGATCAACGGCGTGAGCCTCGGCGCGATGTACTCGCTGCTCGCGCTGGGCTTCACCATGGTCTACGGCATCATCGAGCTCATCAACTTCGCGCATTTCAACGTTTTCATGGTGGGCTCGTTCATCGCCATGTGGGCGCTGGAAGCGATGGGTTTTGCCGGTCAGTCGCACGTTCTCCACGGGCTGCCGTTGGCCGGCGTCCTTGTCGCGGCGTTCATCATAACGATGCTGGGATCCGGCATTCTCGGCGTCGCCATCGAACGCTTCGCATTGCGGCCGCTGCGTGGTGTATCGGGCACCGCGCCGATGATCACCACGATCGGCATGTCCTACATCTTGTACAACGTCATTCTGCTCGGGGCCGGCGCCGACTCAAAGAACTACTCCAACCCGATGCCCAATACCGCCTGGATTTTCGGCGGTGTCACGCTGCGCCTGCGCGAGGTGCTGCTGTGGACCATTTCGCTCCTGCTCATGGTGGCGCTGAACTATTTCGTCCGACGGACGAAAATGGGCAAGGCGATGCAGGCCATGGCACAGGATCAGGAGGCGGCGCGCATGGTCGGTATCGACGTCGACCGCGTGGTGATCATCACCTTCTTCCTGGGATCGGCGCTCGCCGGTGCGGCCGGCCTGATCTTCGGGCTCTACTACAATTACACGAGTTACCTGATCGGCTACACCGCCGGCCTGCGGGCCTTCACCGCGGCGGTTCTCGGCGGGATCGGCAACATACCCGGCGCGATGCTCGGAGGCGTGGTGATCGGGCTGATCGAATCGCTGGGCGGCCAGTACATCGCGGTGCGCTGGACTGACGTCATCATCTTTTCGCTTCTGGTGCTCGTGCTCGTTTTACGGCCCACGGGGCTGCTCGGCCGCGCCGCGCCGGCAAGATCCTAGGGTCACGGCGTGCCGGAACCCGATCTCGAACGCGCGCCGGAGATAGCGCCCGAGGCGGTGGGGCGCTGGCGCAGCTTGATCCCGGCGATCCGGGATCGCGCCGGCAGTGAGCAGTTCCGCCCCTATCTGCTCGCCATCATCCTCGTGGCGGCGCTCGCCTTCCCCTATCTCGACGGCAATGAAGGCGACATCGATGCGGCGGCGAATGCGTTCGCCTATGCCATGCTGGCGCTCGGGCTCAACATCGTCGTCGGCTTCGCCGGCCTGCTCGATCTCGGCTATGCGGCGTTCTTCGCCATCGGTGCCTACACCTACGGCGCGCTGTCGTCCTATCAGATCCAGCCGCAGTGGAGCAGTTTCTGGGAGCCGTTGCAGTGGCTTGGCCTGGTCAAGCATCTCGACGCGGGGGCTGGCATCGGCACCGTCCATTTTGATGTGTCGTTCTGGCTGATGCTGCCGATTGCGGCCGCGGTCGCCGCCTTGTTCGGCCTGTTGTTCGGCGCGCCGACGCTCAGGCTCAAGGGCGACTATCTTGCCATCGTGACGCTCGGCTTCGGCGAGATCGTGCCGATCGTGGCGCGCAACACGCCCTACGTCACCAATGGCGCACAAGGCCTCAGCGGCGTCAGCACGCCGAAATTCCTCGGCTACGATTTCGGTGTGAAGTCCACGCCCTATTACTACCTCGGGCTCGCCCTTATCGTGCTTTTGATCTTCATCAGCGCACGGCTGAAACATTCGCGCGTCGGCCGGGCCTGGCTCGCCATACGCGAGGACGAGATCGCAGCCGAGGCGATGGGGGTCAACCGCACCAAACTCAAGCTGCTCGCCTTTGCCATCGGCGCGAGCTTCGCCGGTATGACGGGGACTTTCTACGTCGCCAAACTGCAGACGGCCTCGCCGGAGATGTTCATGTTCCCGGTCTCGATCATGATTCTCGTCATGATCGTGTTCGGCGGCATCGGCAGCGTCGCCGGCGTGGTGGTCGGCGCGCTCAGCCTGCAGTTGCTGCAATCATGGTTGCTGCAGGACCTGACGCTGTGGATTCACGCGCTTGGCGATTTGACCGGCATTGTCTTTCTGCAGAACCTTGATCTGGTGCAGTCGATCGAACTGATCTTCGGCATCATTCTCGTGGGCATGATGCTCTATCGCCGCCAGGGGCTGATTCCCGAGCGCGCCGCGGTCAAAGCGCTGACCTATGAGCAGCAGAACGCGATGCCATCGCGAAATGCCGTCGAGGCCGGACTCGCCCCGCTTCATCGGCGGACGATCGAGCCGGGCCAGCCGCTGCTCGAGATCAGGGGCCTGGCGAAGTCGTTCGGCGGCATCAAGGCCGTGAACCGCATGGATCTCGAGGTCATGCCGGGTTCGATCGTTGCCATCATCGGGCCGAACGGCTCCGGCAAGACGACGTTCTTCAATCTCATCACCGGCCTCGTCGAACCGGATGGCGGCCACGTGCTGCTGGCAGGCGAAGACGTTACCGGATTGAAGCCGCACCGGATTGTCGAGAAGGGTATTGCGCGCACCTTCCAGAACCTGCGCCTTTTCGCCAACATGACGCTGATGGAG
Organism: Bradyrhizobium sp.; assembly: GCF_049512235.1. GTDB lineage: Bacteria > Pseudomonadota > Alphaproteobacteria > Rhizobiales > Xanthobacteraceae > Bradyrhizobium. The sequence continues at coordinate 9,528 of NZ_JBEKXH010000167.1, read as the reverse complement.
AATGCGCTGGTGGCAGCGCATACGCGCACCTCAACGGGGGCGATCGGAGCCGTCCTGCGCCTGCCGCGCGTGCAGCGCGAAGAAGCCGCGGCACGCGCCCGCGCGCTGGAAATATTGGGCATTTTCGGCAACCGGCTGATGCCGCGCCTCCAGCACCTCGCGTTCTCGCTGTCCTACGCCAACCGGCGGCGGCTGGAGATCGCGCGCGCTCTGGTGTCGGAGCCCGTGCTTCTACTGCTGGACGAGCCGACGGCCGGCATGAATCCAACGGAGACGCTGGAACTGACGGACCAGATCCGGCATCTGCGCGAACGTGGCGTGACCATCCTCATGATCGAGCACAAGCTCAACGTGGTCAACGAAATCGCCGACAAGGTGATCGTGCTCGATCACGGCGAGAAGATCGCCGAGGGTACGGCCAAGCAGGTTCATTCAAACAAGGAAGTGCTGCGTGCCTATCTTGGACGAACAACCGACGCCGTCGCAGCGACCGCCGCCGCTTCTTGAGTTCAAGGACGTCAACACCTATTACGGCGAGCTTCACGTCCTGAAGGGCGTCGATTACTGCGTCGGCGAAGGCGAGATCGTCTGCCTGCTCGGCGGCAATGCCAGCGGAAAATCCACGACCATGAAGACGATCCTCGGCCTTGTGACGCCGAAGAGCGGCACCGTCACCTATGCGGGCGCGCGCATCAACGACCTGCCGACGGCCGAGCGGGTCAAGCGGGGCATTGCGCCGGTGCCGGAGGCGCGGCGCCTGTTTCCGCGCATGAGTGTGCTCGAAAATCTGGAATTGGGCGCCTTCACGCGCGACGACACAATCGAGATCGAGGCCGACATGGAACGCGTCTTCGGCCTGTTCCCGCGCATCAAGGAGCGCCTCAAGCAACAGGCCGGCACGCTGTCGGGCGGCGAGCAGCAGATGGTCGCGATCGGTCGTGCGCTGATGGCGCGTCCGAAGCTCATGTGCATGGACGAGCCGTCCATGGGCTTGTCGCCCGCCTTCGTCGAACAGGTGTTCGACATCATTCAGGCGATCAATCGCCAGGGCACCAGCATCTTCATGGTCGAGCAGAACGCCAATATGGCGCTGTCGATCGCCAGCTACGGCTACGTCCTGCAGACCGGCCAGGTGGTGCTGCACGGCTCGGCCCAGAGTCTGCGCGACAACGCAATGGTGCAGCAGGCTTATCTCGGCGAGATAAAACCGTGATCAAGCGCTGTTCGCGCTGCCGGTGATCAGGCAGAGCAGCCACCTCAGCCGGTGCCGAGATAAGCCCGCTGCACCTGCGGATCCCTGGCGAGAGCGGCCGCGGGCCCCGACAACACGCTTCTTCCGACCTGCAGCACGGTGCCGAAATCCGACACTTCGAGCGCGAGTTCGACGGATTGCTCGGCCAAAAGGATGGTCAGGCCTTGCTTGTGCAACCGGCCGAAGGTCTCGTACATCGTCTCGACCACCCCTGGCGCAAGCCCGAGCGAAGGCTCGTCCAGCATCAGGAGTTTGGGATCGCTCATCAGCGCCCGCCCGACCGCCAGCATCTGCCGCTCGCCGCCGGACATGGTGCCGGCGCGCTGGCTGCGCCGCTCGGCGAGTTTTGGGAAGATTTCGTAGACCCGGTCGAGCAAGGCTGCGACCCGCGCTTTGTCGCGCAGCGGCGTGGCGCCGAGCCTGAGATTATTCTCGACGCTTTGCTGCACGAACAGCCGCCAGCCTTCCGGCGACAGCGCAAGTCCCCTGCGCACGATCGAGAACGCGCTTTCGCCCGATATCCCCTGCCCGCGGAATACGATCGATCCGGAGTGTACCGGAATGAGACCGGCGACGGCATTCAGCGTCGTGGTCTTGCCGCCGCCGTTGGAACCCAACAGCGCGACCACGCTGCCTTCGGGCACTTCAAGCGAAACATCGGAGACACCGATCAGGTCGCCATAGCGAACTTCGAGATGCTCGATCTTGAGCAAGGGAGCGGTCATGTCGCCGGTCCGCCCATCAGCTCGATGGGCGTATGGCCGGCGGCGGCCCTGGCGGCGCGCTTGCCCAGATAGGCTTCAATGACGGCGGGGTTGCCGGTGACCTCGCGCGGGCTGCCATGCGCGATCTCGCGGCCCTGGTGAAAGACCACCACGCGGGTCGCCAGCGACAGGATGACTTCCATGATGTGCTCGACAATGACCAGGCTGATGCCGGAACGATGGATGTCGCGCACCAGATCGATCGCCAGCTGAACCTCGCGCTGGGTCAGGCCCGCCATCGCTTCGTCGAGCAGCAGCACCCTGGGCTCGGTCGCCAGGGCGCGCGCGATTTCGAGCCGCTTGCGGCCGGGCGTCCCCAGCGATCGCGCCGGCGCATCCGCCAGGGCTTTCATGCCGACGCGCTGCAGCACCAGCAGCGCTTTGCTCTCGGCCACAGCGCGATGGGAAGTCCGCAGAAACGCGCCGATCATGACGTTCTCCAGAACTGTCATGCTCTCGAAGGTCTGCGGTACCTGGAAGGTGCGCGCCAGGCCGAGATGCGCGCGGGCCTCGGGCGCCAGATCGGTGATATCGAGGCCTTCGAAAAACACCTTGCCGGAGGTCGACGCGAGGTCGCCGGTCAAACAATTGAAGAAGGTGGATTTGCCGGCGCCGTTCGGCCCGATCAGGCCGAGGATGTCGCCCTGCTGCAGCGTCATCGAGGCCGCGTCGACGGCTTTGAAGCTGCCAAAGGCTTTTGTCACATCGCGGGCTTCAAGGAGCATGGGTAGCTCCCACCGCGGCCGACGCGCCCGGGGTCTTGCCGCGCCTGGCCCAGGTTCGGTTGATCAGCGTCAGGATGCCGCCCGGCTGAAACCGTGCGATCAGGACGATGATGGCGCCATAGACGACAAAGGTCAGACCGGCGCCCTTGCCGCCGAGCAGGTTGTTGGAGATTTCCTCGAGCGGCACCAGGATGACCGCGCCGACCAGCGGCCCGAACAAGAGGCCGGCGCCGCCCAGCGCCGCCATGATCAGGATTTTCACCGAGATCAGGATTCCCAGACCCGATTCCGGATCGACGAAGCCGAACATCATGGCATAGAGCGCGCCGGCGACGCTGGTCAGGCCTGCGCTCAGCATGAAGGCTGCGAGCTTGATGCGGCGGGCGGGGGCGCCGAGCGATCGCGCCGCGCGCTCGGAATCCCGGATGGCGCGGAGATAAAACCCCATCCGGCTGTTGGCCATCCACCTGGTGATCAGAAGCGTGATCGCAAGCACGGTTAGAAACAGATAGTAGTAGGGCAGCGCCGATATGAACGAGAGATCGAAGACATTGCGCGGCACGGTCGGGCCGCTCAGCCCGACGCCCCCGCCGAGGTAGTCGGTGTTGGTGACGATCAATCTGACCAGTTCGGCCACCGCGATCGTGGCCATGCTGAAATAATGGCCTGACAGCCGCAACGTCGGCACGCCGATCACGGCTGCGATCGCCACGCTGACGACGATGCCGGCGGGAATGCCGAGCAGCGGCGATAGCGCAAAATGCGCGTAAACGCCCATCGCGGCATAGGCGCCGCAGCCGAAGAACACCACGTGACCGACCGACACCTGGCCGGCATAGCCGCCGACGATGTTCCAGGCCGATGCCGCAATCGCGTACAGCAACACCAGCGCGCCGAGGCGCTGTTCGAACGGCGTCGACAGCACTAGCGGGTAGACGACGACCAGCGCCAGCACCAATGCGGGCCACAACAGCCGCCGCATCAGGTCCTGCCCATCAGGTCTTACCCATAAGGCCTTGCGGCCGGAACCAGAGGAAAGAGAGGAACAGGGCGTAGACGACCATGTCCTTGTAGACGGCGCCGATCAGATAGGCCGACAGTTGCTCGATCACCCCGATCAAGAGGCCCGCCAGCAGCGCGCCGGGCACGCTGCCGAAACCGCCCAGCGACACCGTGACAAAGGCAACAATCCCCAAGGTTTCGCCGACGGTCGGCACGATGTAAAAGAAGGTTGCGATCAAGGCACCGGCGAGGCCGGTGGCTCCCGCGGCGATCGCCCAGGCAATGGCCTGCATGCTGTCGGGCCGGATGCCCATCAGCTGCGCCGCTTTCGGATCCTCCGCCACTGCCAGCATTTTTGATCCGAGCGACGTGCGGGTGAGCAACAGGTGCAGGCCTGACGTCACCAGCAGGGCCACCGCGCCGGCCAACAGCCGCGAGGCCTGCAGCCGCAGGCCCCAAATCTCGAACGTGCCGCCGACAATATTTTCCGGCAGCGACAGGAAGTTGGCGCCGAACCACCAGAACACCGAATAGCGCAGCAGCAGAGCGAGCCCGAAGGTGCCGAGAATCTGCGCCAGCATCGGCCCTTTCATGATGTCGCGAATCAGGGCGAAATAGACCACGACCCCGAGCGTCGCGAGCACCAGCACGGCGAGCGGCGCGCCGAGCAAGGGACCGGCACCGAAGAGCGTATAGACCACGAAGGCGACATACATGCCGAGCATGACAAAATCGCCATGGGCGAAGTTGACGATGTTCATCATGCCCCAGACCAGCGTCAGCCCGGAGGAAAACAGCGCGTAGACCGCGCCCAGCAAGAGTCCGCCGACAATGACCTGAACGAGGATGATGGACATGCCGGCGTTCTAATCCAAGGTATCACTCACCAGCCCTTGTAAGGCAGGACCGGCGCTTTCTCGGCGCCGGCCTTCGGCCACACCGCGACGTAGTTTTCGCCGTCCTGCAATTGAATGATGACGCCCGCCGCCAGCACGTTCTGGCCCTTGTCGTCGAACTTGACGCCCTTGTAGCCCATCATCAGCTGATCGGGCTTCAGGTCGGTGGCCTTCAGCGCCGCCTGGATTTTTGCGGGATCGGTCGAGCCGGCGCGGTCGATGGCGTCGCACAGCACGAAGAAGCCCTGCATCTGGCGCGCGGCGGTATCGTCCATCGCATCGCCGCTCTTCTTCTTGTACATCTCCGCGATCAGGGCGGTCGGCGAGCCCGCCGGCCCGACGCTCCACGACGAGCGATTGAAGGCGCCTTGCGAAATCTTGCCGACCGCCTTGATGAAGGACGGATCGGAATAGCCGGCATCGTCGGCCAAGAGCATCGGCGGCTTGTAGTCGAGCGCCTGCATGGTCTTGGCGAACAGGATCGCATCCGACGTATAGGTGATCATGATGACGACGTCCGGCTGCTTCTCCTTGAGCTGCAGCACCTGGCTCTGCACGTCGGTGGCATTGGCGGCGTAGGCAATATCGAGCGGGGTGTTTTGGCCCTTCGCCTTGAACACGCCGGTTATCACGGAGGAGACCGAGGAGCCGTATTCGGTGTTGTCGTGGACCAGCGCGACGCTGTCGGTCTTGGCGCCCGCGGCCTTCATATCCCGCAGGAATTCGTAATAGATCTCGGCGAAATCGGACGCGACCGGCGTCACCCGGAAGAACCATTTGAAGCCGCGCTCGGTCAAATTGGCGGCGACCGATTCGCCATTGACGAAGGGAATGCCATATCTCTCGGCGATCGCGCTCGCTGTCAGCGTGATGCCCGACTGATAGGCGCCGGTCAGTGCCACCACCTTCTCCTCGGTGATCAGCCGCAGCGCCTGGTTCTGTCCGGTGGCCGGGCTGCCCTGGTTGTCGGCAAAGTCAACCTCGACCTTGGCGCCGCCGAGCCCCGCGAGCCCGGCATTTTTCGCCAACGGGAGATTGCCAAGCTCGGGATGGGCGTTGTTGATGATGTCAAGTGCGGTCTCGATTGCGGCCTTGGCATGCACGCCGGCGCTGGCGGCATTGCCGCTCAGCGGAAAGATGGCGCCGATCTTGACGGTCTTGTCCTGCGCCAAAGCCTGGGCCGCCGGCAGCACCGACATCGCAACAAGGAAAATCGAGGCGGCGCAAATCAGCCCGGGGATAGGATTGCATCTCATGTCGATCGTCTCCGCAACGTCCCCAAACACGGCCGGTTTTTCAACCTGGGATAGTCATCGTATATCCCGGCAGCTACTTATAATCGTTGGCGCTTTCAGCATTGCACGCCGCTTTCGCAGGAGCAAGTTTTGGGGCCCCTCCGGGTTTTCGCGGTCCATCAATCGGCTGGCGCGGACTGGTCCGGGTTGTCGTGGCGACGAAATGTCTTAAAGTGGCGGCATGAAAGCCGACAGCATTGCCCGCCTGAAGATCACCCTCAACCGCGTCAAGCCCGTGGTGATGCGCCGCGTCGAGGTGCCGTTCGATATCCGGCTCGACCGCCTGCATCTGACCATCCAGGCCGCGATGGGCTGGACCAACAGCCACCTATACGAGATCCGCGCCGGCGATGTCAGCTGGAGCACGCCCAATCCCGACGCCGACTGGGGCGACGACTTCCTCGACGCACGCAAGGCCCGGCTCGCCGACGTGCTCGATGACACCGGCGTCAAATCGCTGCGCTATCTCTACGACTTCGGCGACGGCTGGGAGCACACGGTCAAGGTCGAACGGCTGATCGATCCCGAGGCGGGCGAACGCTACCCGCGTTTGATCGCAGCCAGCGGCCGCTGCCCGCCCGAGGATGTCGGCGGACCCTGGGGCTACGCCGAACTGCTCGAAGCCATCGATGACCCAAAGCATGCGCGGCATGCCGATCTCAGCGAATGGCTTCCCGAAAAATTCGATCCCAACGACGCCGACGAAGATACGCTCGCCCTTGAAGTTCTCCTGCTTTCCGAGCCCTGGCCGCGCAAGCCCGCCAAAAAGCGTTCACGGCGCTCTTGATCCGGCGCCTCAACCGGATGGCGCTCTTCCGCAGCCCCCCACAGCGGCGCCAGCCCGCTACAACCGGACGGAGGCGCGTCCGCCGGCCATTCCGGCCTGCCCCGACGCCCCACGCTTGCCAAGGCCGGGACCAAGCAGGTAGAACGACGCACGCTTCGACGGGATCTGCCCGATCCGTCGCAGAAGCTGTAAGAATATCACCTAAGTATTTGATAAGATTGGGGAATGGTGTAACGGTAGCACAACAGACTCTGACTCTGTTTGTCTAGGTTCGAATCCTAGTTCCCCAGCCAACCACAAAACCTCGTCCAACACCTTGACCGTCAAAGCCTTTTCAACCGCAGCGGCAGTCTCAATTTGACATTGTGGACTACACTTGTGGACCATTCAAGCGCCCCTGATCGCCGGTCGCCGGCGAGAGCCTTCAGTTTTAACCGATTGCCCTCCGAGGCCGGAGGTGCGGATCTGCGCTCCGACCCCACCTGGCGGGCTTCTGCCGGGCCGACAAGGCATTCCGCGATCACGTCGGCGGTGGAGGGAAGCAGGGTCGGCCACCATGCCGTTCGGCTCCGCAACACCGTCTCGGCGATACGGGACCCAAAGATCAGGGTTGAGCGGACAGGCGGGTGTCTCCAAAGTCATCGGCGTCGAACCGCCGCTCGCGTTGGGGCGTGAGCGTTGCCGCGATTTCGCACAGACCCGCTGCGCCAAGCGCGATCGCGCCTGGCAACTGAAGTAGCAACTCATGCGCTCGCACTGCGCCAGCGGCTTTAGCCTCCGCTGCTTTCGCTACCTTGGTCCACTTCTCGACGTGCTCCCGCACTGAATCCTGGTGGTGCTGAAGTTCGCGGGTCAGCCGGCTGTCTGCATTCGACCTTTCTGTCTTCGCCGCAGTCAGCGCCGCCTGCGCCTTGCTCTGCTGCAAGACGGCGGCGCGGACTTCACCGCCTCGCCGAGCATTTTCACCCGTGAAAAGACCGATCGCTCGCCGCCACCAAGCGGGGCGCCGCTGGAGTTGCTGCAAGGTCAAGCATGCTCCGCCGAACTTGGTTTCAAGTGCCTGGACCTTCTGGCCGGTCTCCTTCAGCGCCGTCCGGGCGGCGATCAGAGTTGACGGCTCGGACGGCGGCGCGTCGATCATCGCTCTCGCGTGTCGCGCATCATCTTCGATCTCGCCCAACTCAACGACAGTGCGCTGTTCCGACGACAGCGCGATGCGGTTCGCCGTTCCCAGCATTGCTTGCAGGCGTTCGGCGAAGGGAACGAGGCCCAACGCGAACTGAAAGCCACGGGCAGCCCTCAGCCTTTCAGCATGTCCTTCACTGCCTTCTCGATCGACGGCGCCGCCAGCAATGCGATGATCTTGTCCAGCTTCTCGATCATCTGCCGGTCGGATTCCTGCGTCTGGCTCATCATGTCCAGCATCATCCCAAGGGGGGCCTGCTGGTGCGAATCCTGTGCCGCATCCGCCAGTACTTTGATGGGCTCCAACAGCTTCCGCAGCGTCTGCGTGTTGCGATAGGTCGCTTCCGCCATGGTGGGCTTCTTCTGCGGGTCTGGCATCAGGTAACTCCATTTTTTTGAGAAGGTCGGCTTTTCTGACCTTGGCGAGGCGCCCCAGCGATCCGACCTGCTCGCCATCAGCGGTTTCGATCAGATAGACGCCCGGCTTGTCGCCGGCCTTACAGACGAGACCGTGGGTCAAAAGGTTGGCCTGGACCTGCGAGCGATTAGCGGCCGAGGTCCAAGCGCCTTCGATGAGCACGCGCAGCGCCGGCAGATCGAGACCTTTTCGTTTCAGACGCTGTTGCGCGGCGGCATCGAAGGCAGCCACCGGCCGGGGGCCGCCCTCCGGAAACGCTTTCCGATAGGCAGCGGCAACATCATCCCGGCCGTCGCGCTTGAGCGCCGCCAAGATGGCCTTCGGATTCACCGATTCAACGAGCGCTTCCTGCCAGTCGAACGACAGGATTTTTCCAACTTTTTCGCCGCGCAGCCAGTCGTTGGACGATGACAATACCCGCCCGGTTATGGGATCGACTTCCGGCACCAAAATATGAAGATGTTTGTCGAATAATGCCTCGGCCGCCTGCGCCTTCGCCTTCTTGTGTCCACGGACGACAGCCTTCGCGGGGTCGAACCCGAACTCGACCGCCAAGCGGTCGACGGCCTCAAGCATCTTGTCGAAGGTCGCGTCGCGGGACGGCGAAACGACCCACTGCCTCACACAATATTCGCGCCCGAAAGCGCGGGCGTCCTCGCGAGCGTCCCACAAATCGGCAAAATTCCCCCGCAGCGACACGACCTCTTCATTGTCGTCGGCGTTTTCGATGTGTGCGATCAGTTTTTTCAGGGCTGATCCGCGCGCGCGAACGCGGGTTGACTTGATGATCATTTCGAGGCCGTCAACTGTCGGGCCGCGAGCCGATGGAGTTCTTTGGCCGCTGCGCGGATGCGCGCCATGGTGCCGTCCGGATCAACGGCAGTCGCTTCAACCGCTGCTACAAGCTCATTTGCTGCCACGCGCATCGCTACAAGATCGCACCGGCGGGATCCTCCGATCGAGCGACCGGCGGCAACGGTGAGCGCTGCGCGGCGCAAGATCGCCGACACAGAGGTGTCGCCGTCGGCCGCGACTTGCATCAACCTGACTTTCTGGTCGGGACGGAGCCTGAACTTCACGAATTCAGTCTGCAAAGCCGCCTCACTTGTTTAGGGGGTCCACGGGGGCAAAGCCCCCTGGAAAGCTGCGGGCCACGTCCCGCATGGCTTGCTATCCACCCGCTTCCTTCGACACCGTTGCCACG
>NZ_JBEKXH010000166.1:0-12731 GCF_049512235.1 Bradyrhizobium sp. | reverse complement strand
GGGGTGTGGAAACAAGAACCACGGTCCAGCCGCTAAGGCACCGCCAAACGAAAGGGGCGGTAACAGATATGCTGGGCCTAAAGTTCACTGCGCCACACTCCTACTCTACCAGCTTTCTCTCCGCGGCGGCAAAGCTGGATTGCTTCGCTAACGCTCGCAATGACGATCTCAGACTATTCTTTCGTGGCTGTTTGAAAAGTGAATCGGAAATTCATACGGCGCGTAGGTTCGCGCAAAGGCGCCCTTGCGCCGTGCCCACCATTTTAGAGTCGGAAAGATGGTGGGCACGCCATCGGCTCGCGCGTTCGCGCGATCCGTTGGCTTTGTCCACCCTACGGCTGCGGCAGAGAAAGAGGGGATGGCCGGGACATCTGCGCGAAGACGCGCGGAGCCTGTCATCGGGCCGCGCTTCGCGCGGACCCGTTGGCGCTTTAGCCCGGCCATGACGAGGTGAGTTCCAATCATGGAGAAAACAAAAGCATGCCATCCCTGAATCCTGAAGGATTCCTCCGCGTCGGCGCCTACGATCTCGAATATCGCATGATTGGCCCCCCGCCCGCGGACGCGCCGACCATCGTCATGCTGCATGAAGGCCTCGGCTGTGCCGCGCTGTGGGGAGAGTTTCCCGACCGGCTTCAGGCCGCGACCGGGGCCGGCGTGCTGGTCTATTCGCGCGCCGGCTATGGCGCCTCAACGCCGGTCAAGCTGCCGCGCCCGCTCGACTATATGCAGGTCGAGGCCCTCGAAATATTGCCTGAGCTGCTCGACAGAGCCGGCTTTCGCCGCGGCCTCCTGCTCGGGCATTCCGACGGTGCCTCCATCGCGGCGATCTACGCCGGCGGCGTTCAGGACCATCGCCTGCGCGGGGTCGCGATGATCGCGCCGCATTTTGTCGTCGAGGATATTTCGGTGGCCTCGATCGCCCAGATCAGGAAAGATTACGAGACCTCAGGTCTGCGCGCGAAGCTTCAGCGCTGGCACCGCGACGTCGATAACGCCTTCTACGGCTGGAACAGCGCCTGGCTCGACCCGAAATTTCGCAATTGGGATATTTCGGATTATCTGGCCTATATCCGCGTTCCCGTCGCGATCGTGCAGGGCGCCGCTGATCAGTATGGCACTCTCCGCCAGATCGAGATCGCCAGCGAAGAATGCTATTGTCCGGTCGAGGTGACGATCCTGCCCGGCACCGGACATTCGCCACATCGCGAAGCGCCGGATGCTGTGCTCGATACCATCTCCGAATTCGCCGGGCGAATTCTGTTCTCGGATCAAGGCTCGCGGGGGCAAGCAGTATGATGTGCCGGTTTGGCAATGCCCGGTCAGTCCGCCGCCGCGATAGCCGCTAATCTCCGCACTGGGGTACCGAACATGAAACAAAATGCCGATTTCGTTATGACAAGGACACTGGACTTCGCCAAAACATGCACTATGATGCATATAAAGATCGATGATCCAAGAATAAAGGTGGTCTGATGGCCGGTGAAGATCGCGTCCTCGCTGGCGGCGGCAAGCATATCGATTTCCAGACCGATCCGTCGCGCTACCGGCATTGGAAGCTGGAAGTCGACGGCGAGATCGCAACGCTGACCATGGATGTCGACGAGAACGGCGGGCTGTTCGAGGGCTATCAGCTCAAGCTCAATTCCTACGATCTCGGCGTCGATATCGAGCTCGCCGACGCGGTGCAGCGGCTGCGCTTTGAGTATCCCGGCGTCAAAGTCGTGGTGCTGCGGTCGGGCAAGAACCGGGTTTTTTGCGCCGGCGCCAACATCCGCATGCTGGCCGGCGCGACCCACGCCCACAAGGTCAATTTCTGCAAATTCACCAATGAGACCCGCAACGGCCTGGAGGATTCCAGCGAGAATTCCGGTCAGCGTTTTGTCACGGTCATCAATGGCACCGCGGCCGGCGGCGGATACGAACTGGCGCTGGCGACCGATCACATCATTCTCGCCGACGACGGCGCGGCGGCGGTGGCGCTGCCGGAGGTGCCGCTCTTGGCGGTGCTGCCGGGCACCGGCGGGCTGACGCGCGTGGTCGACAAGCGCAAGGTGCGCCGCGATCATGCCGATTATTTCTGCACCATCGAGGAAGGCATCAAGGGCAAGCGGGCTGTGGCATGGCGGCTGGTCGACGAGATCGTGCCCAACAGCAAGCTCGAGGCCCGGGTCGCCGAGCGCGCCAAGGAATTCGCCGCCGCCTCCAAGCGCAATGGTGACGGCAACGGCATTTCGCTTACCCCCCTGACGCGCAGCTTCGACGACAACGGCATCCGCTATGGCCTGGTCAGCGTCGACATCGACCGTTTGCAGCGCATCGCCACCATTTCAATTCCGGCGCCGGACGCACCCCCGCCCGCCGACATCGACGGCATGATCGCGCTGGGCGTTTCATTCTGGCCGCTGCAGGTGGCGCGCGAACTCGACGACGCCATCCTGCATTTGCGCATCAACGAGCTTCAGACCGCGATGCTGGTGTTCAAGTCGCACGGCGAGGCTGCCAATGTTCTTGCCTGCGATGCCTTTCTGGAGGCCCACAAGGCGCACTGGCTGGTCAACGAAATCAGGCAGTACTGGAAGCGGGTGCTCAAGCGCATCGACGTTACCTCGCGCACGCTGGTGACGCTGGTCGAGCCCGGCTCCTGCTTCGTCGGCACGCTGGCCGAACTCGTATTCGCGGCCGACCGCTCCTACATGCTGATCGGATCGAGGCAGGGCGATAACCGCGCGCCACCGACCATCGAACTCTCGGCGATGAATTTCGGACCCTACCCGATGAGCCATGGCCTGACCCGGCTGCAGTCGCGCTTTCAGGCCGACGCTTCCGATCTGGAGCGCGCGCGAGGCAAAATCGGCGAGGCGCTCGACGCCGGCGAGGCTGAACAACTCGGCCTCGTCACCTTCGCGCTCGACGATATCGACTGGGATGATGAGATCAGGGTGTTCTTCGAGGAGCGTTGCAGCTTCTCGCCCGACAGTCTCACCGGCATGGAGGCGAACCTGCGCTTCGTCGGGCCCGAAACCATGGAATCGAAGATCTTCGCGCGCCTGACGGCGTGGCAGAACTGGATCTTCCAGCGTCCCAACGCGGTCGGCGAGAACGGCGCGCTGCGGCGCTACGGAAGTGGCCAGAAGGCGCAGTTCGATATGACACGGGTTTAGGAGCGAGTAGCGAAATGTATAGGGCGAGTAGCGAATAGCGAATAGCGAATAGTCGAGCAATTCTATGGAACCTTATCATTTCAGAGCCACGAGCGTTGGCCTCTCACTCCCTCTCCCGCTTGCGGGGGAGGGTGGGGTGGGGGTGGCGCGGCAGCGGCGGTGTTGATGACGCCCGTGGTAACGATACCGATCAATGGATTTTCGCCCGTTGAAGCACCCCCACCCCAACCCTCCCCCGCAAGAGCGGGAGAGGGAGCGCAGCATCGCAAGCTTTGATCCGCCCAACACGGGAGCACACCATGAACGTCAATACCATGAACGTCGATTACTCGACCAAGATTCCCAACAATGTGAACCTCGCGGAAGACCGCCAGGTGCTGAAGGCCCTGGAGGGCTGGCATCCCGGTTACATGAATTGGTGGAACGACATGGGGCCGGATGGCTTCCAGCAATCGCTGGTCTATCTGCGCACCGCCTATTCGGTCGATCCGCGCGGCTGGGCCAAGTTCGACTATGTCAGGATGCCGGATTATCGCTGGGGCATCCTGCTGGCGCCAAGGGAAGAAAACCGCGTCATCCCGTTCGGCGAACATTACGGCCAGCCGGCCTGGCAGGAAGTGCCGGGCGAGTACCGCGCCATGTTGCGCCGCCTGATCGTGATCCAGGGCGACACCGAACCTGCTTCCGTCGAGCAGCAGCGTCATCTCGGCAAGACCGCGCCCTCGCTCTACGATTTGCGCAACCTGTTCCAGGTCAATGTCGAGGAGGGCCGCCATCTCTGGGCGATGGTCTACCTCTTGCAGAAATATTTCGGCCGCGACGGCCGCGAGGAGGCCGACGAATTGCTGCGCCGCCGCTCCGGCGATGCCGACTCACCTCGCATGCTCGGGGCCTTCAACGAAGCGACGCCGGACTGGCTGTCGTTTTTCATGTTCACCTATTTTACCGACCGCGACGGCAAGATGCAGTTGCACTCGCTGGCGCAATCCGGCTTCGATCCGCTGTCGCGCACCTGCCGCTTCATGCTGACCGAGGAAGCCCATCACATGTTCGTCGGCGAGACCGGCATCAGCCGCGTCGTGCAGCGCACCGTCGAGGCGATGAAGGCCGCCGGCATCGGCGATCCCGCCGATGTGGCCGGGGTGCGCGCGCTCGGGGTGATCGATCTCCCGACCATCCAGAAGAAGCTCCATCTGCATTATTCGCTCTCGCTCGACCTTTTCGGTTCCGAGGTTTCGACCAACGGGGCGAATGCCTACAACGCCGGCATCAAGGGCCGCTTCCGCGAGACCCAGATCCAGGACGATCACCGCCTGCAGAACGACACCTATCCCGTGCTCAAGCTGGTGAACGGAGAGATCAAGCGCGTCGACGAGCCGGCGCTGACCGCGCTCAACATGCGGCTGCGCGACGACTACACCCAGGACTGCGTCAAGGGCCTGTTGCGCTGGAACAAGATCATCGCCACGGCCGGCTACGACTTCAAGCTGGCGCTGCCCAACGTCGCGTTCCATCGCCAGATCGGCGAGTTCAAGGATGTCCACGCCACGCCGGACGGCGTGCTGATCGATGATGCGACCTGGAACAGGCGCAGGAGCGAATGGCTTCCTTCCACGGAAGATGGCGATTTCATTGGTTCGCTGATGACGCCGGTGACCGAGACCGGCGGTTTTGCCAACTGGATCTCGCCGCCCAAGGTCGGCATCGACAACAAGCCCGGCGATTTCGAATATGTGAAGATCGAGACGTGAGCTCAATCCCAGCCGTCGCCCTTGATGCCGGGATTGGCGTAGACGATGCCGCCATCGACGGCGATGGTGGCGCCGACGACGTAGTCGCCGGCGCGCGAGGCGAGATAGATCGCCGCTCCCGCCATGTCTTCATCGGTGCCGATGCGCCCCGCGGGCACCCGTGTTGCGACTTCGTCGGCGTTATCGCGCGCCGCCTTGTTCATGTCGGACTTGAAGGGCCCGGGCGCGATCGCCGACACCACGACGTGGTCTGAAATCAGCCTCGCCGCCATCCGGCGGGTCAGATGGATCAGGCCGGATTTGCTGGCGGCATAGGAATAGGTCTCCATCGGGTTGACGAAAATGCCGTCGATGGAAGCGATGTTGATGACTTTGGCGGGCCTTTCCGCAGTGGCGGCGGCGCGCAAGGCTGCGGCCAGCGCCTTGGTCAGAAAGAACGGCGTCTTGAGATTGAGGTTCACCACCTTGTCCCAGCCGCTTTCCGGAAACTCATCGAAATCGGCGCCCCAGGCCGCCCCGGCGTTGTTGACCAGGATATCGAGCTTCGGCTCCCGCTTCCTGATTTCGGCCGCCAGCATCTCGATGCCGGCAAGGCTGGAAATATCGATCGGCAGCGCGATGCATTCCCCACCATATTCGGCCGTGAGCTCTTTGGCGGTCGCCTCGCAGGGGCCGGCCTTGCGCGCCGTGATATAGACCCTGGCCGCGCCCTGGTTGAGGAATCCAGCCGCGATCATCCTGCCGATGCCGCGCGATCCCCCGGTCACCAGCGCGACGCGGCCCTGCAGCGAAAACAGATCCTTGAACATGCGTTTCTCCGATGGTTTTGCGAATGGTTCTGGGCGTTACGCCGCGCCGATGCGGCGAAAACCGTTCCACATTGCGGTGGCGGCGCCGGAGGTCAAGACCGGCAGGATTCGGGTGTCCTGATGATTGCCATTGAGCGAGACCCGCGGCAGCGCCATCAGGTGTTCAGCGCTTTCGGGGAAGATCATGCCCGGCCTTGTCGTTACCGCGGTCCTGAAACCGGCTGCCCGCGCCAGCGCGAATTCCCTGGCGCCGGCCGCGATCCTGTCACCATAGGGATAGGCAAGATGGAGGACCGGACGCTGCAATACGCTTTCAATCCGCGCGCGGCAGATCGACATCTCCTGGCTGGCGACCTGCTCGGGCTGCCTGGCGAGGTTGCAATGCGTGATGGTATGGGCGCCGATGCTGACCAGGGGATCACCGGCGAACGCCCTCAACTCGTCCCAGGTCATGCAGAGTTCGCGGCAGATCGCGATTTCGTCGACGCCGTGTCGTGCGCACAGTGCAGCGATTTCGTGCCGCAAGTCATGCTCGGCCGGCAATCCGCGCAGCCGGTCGTGGAGACGGGCGAACGCAACCTCCTTGGCGGCCGTCGTGCCGGTTTCGAAGCGCTTCGCAACGTCGCCGATCCGAGCTTCGATGGAAGAGGCCCTGGCGACCACCTGCTCCAGCGCGATCCACCACAGCCGGCCGATTCCCTCGGCAAAATCGCTGGCGGCGTAGACCGTAAAAGGTGCGTCGAATTCCCGCATCACCGGCAGCGCAAAATCGCGATTGTCGCGATAGCCGTCGTCGAGGGTAAAGCTGGCAAAGCGCTGCGAAAAGTTGCGCTCGATCAGCCGCTGATGCATCTCGTCCATGGTGATGATGTCGATATGCTGCGAGCGCAGGTGCTTGAGCATCGCGCGCAGAAACTCGGGTGTGACCTCGAGATGATGATTGGGCCGGAACGCCGCCTCACGGCACGGCCGGACGCGGTGCAGCATGAAAATGGCGCCGACGCCTGAGAAGATCGGCCGCAGCAAATGATGCGCGCCGGTGAAGTAGAACGCTCCCAGTCCGGCGCGGATGACGTTGTTGCGGAACTTCTTCATTGGCGGGCTGGCTGGCCGGTTGGGGTACAAAAGCGCAAATTAGCGGAAAACCGCTGAACAAACATTAAGCCGGTGCGACTGAAGGCTCCCGCACTATCCCGTATTTCGGGTTTGACAGCCTCGCAAGGGTTTGTTTTCTCTCTGTTCCCAGACCCGCGGGACATCGAATGCACGGACTTTTCAGGTGGAGCAGCAAATGGTGGCCGGGCCTGGTTCCACTGGTCGTCTTTTGGGCCATCGCGGCCTGGACCAGCACTTCACCCCTGGAAACCGACCTTGCGGCCCGCTCCGCCGCCGCGCTGAAGGACACCGTGCTCGACAAGAGACGGATCGAGGTCTTTGGCCGCGATCTGACCCTGGCCGCGGATGCATTCTCGGAAGACGGCCGCCGCAGCGCGGTGGCCTCCGTGGCAGCCGTGCCTGGCGTGCGGCTGGTCAATGACGAAACCCAGCTTGTTCCGGAAGCGAGCCCCTTCGTCTGGTCGGCGGAGCGGGACGTTGTCAGGGTTACCTTGGGCGGCAGTGCGCCTTTGCCGTCGACCAAAAGCAGGTTGCTCGATGTGGCCCGCGCCGATCTCGACGGCGTTGAAGTCGTGGATCGGATGAATTTGTCGCGCGGCGCGCCGCCGCGTTTCGACGATGCGGCGTTGCTGCTGATCGATCAGATCGGCCGGTTGAAGGACGGCAAGATCACGATCAGCGGTACCACGGTCAGCCTTGCCGGCATGGCGCGCGACATCGGTGGCCGCGAAGCGATCGCGGCCGCGCTGAAAAATCTTCCAGAGGGTTTTTCGGTCGCCGCGAATGCGGTCGCAGCGCCACCTTATGTCTTTCAGGCCTACAAGGATCCGGTCGCGGTCACGCTGACGCTGACCGGCTATGTGCCTGACAACAACGTCCATGCGGCGATCGCGGCGGCGGCGGCGCGCAAGTTCTTCAGCGAAAAGGTGGTCGACAATCTCAAGACCAGCGTCGGCGCTCCCGCAGGCTTCGCCAATGCCGTCGTGCCGGCGCTGGGGGTGCTGTCGCGACTGTCGACGGGCACGCTGGTGGTGTCCGATCGCGAGGTAAAGCTCTCGGGCGATGCTTTTTATGACGCGGCGGCGGCACAGATCCGCGCCGATATGGCCAAGGATTTTCCCGGGGGTTTTCAGGTCAAGGCTGACATTTCCCTCAAGCCCGCGGCCGCGCCCGTCGACCCCACCGTGTGTCAACAGCTGTTTTCAGATTTGCTGGCCAAGGGAAAAATCCGGTTCGAATCCAACCGCGCCGCCATCGATCCGGATTCCGCGGGGTTGCTCGACCGTCTGATCGAGACCGCGCTACGCTGTCCGACCGCCAATATCGAGATTGCGGGACATACCGACGCTGTTGGCGAGGATGCCGTCAACCAGGTGCTGTCCGAAAAGCGCGCGCAGGCCGTGCTGGATCACCTGGTCAAGGCAGGCCTGCCGGCCGACAGGTTCACGGCAATAGGCTACGGCAGTGCCCAGCCGGTCGCGTCAAATGAGACCGACGAAGGCAAGGCACAGAACCGCCGCATCGATTTCCTGGTGAGATGAGGTGCCGATGGCATATCTGGCGACATTCTATTGGGGCTGGCTGCTGGCGTCGCTGCTGTTGGGTCTGGCCATGGGCTGGATCGCGGTGGTTCATCGCGGTCAGGGCGTATCGAAGGTGACGGCGCGGTGGCTTGCCGCACTGGTGGCTGCATGGGTGGCGGCGGCGCTGGCGCGCGTGATCCCCGGCCGTCCCGGCTACTGGCTCGACCTTGGCCTTGTCATGTTGGCGTTGTATCTCGCCGGTTGCGCGGTGGGATCGTGGTTGCGCGACCGGGTGCTTGCACGCAATGCGCCCGCAGGTTGAGAGGTTCAAGGCTGCAATAAGGACGTGATACACATGACTTGCGGCGGCCTGCCGGATGTTCGGCCATTACAATGCCTGGGCCAACAACCGGCGGTTCGCGGCGACCGCGCAGCTCCCGACCGACCAATATCGCACCGATCGGGGCGCCTTCCTCAGATCCGTCCATGTTAGGCTTAACGATCTGGTGGTGACCGACCGGATCTGGATGCAGCGCTTTACCGGCGACGCGACCGGCTGGATGCGATCCTGTCGGCCGGATCGGCCTGAAGTCACGAAAACTTCACTGCCGGGTGCGCAACCTTGTGACCAGGGGGTGCTTTGCTCCGCCGGGGCGGGCCGCAACAACCGAGCCTGACGGCGTCATGAATTATCCCTAATACATTGAAGGAACGTGTTTTCTTCAATCAAGCGAATTCCACTCCAGGGCAAAACACGCTACCACATTGCGCCAGGGAGAATGTGCGGAGCTGGCAGGGGCAAAGCTCGCCCGGATGCCGTGGGTTTTTTGTTGTAGTTGAGGTCTAGATGCTGGAAGCAATACGCAGGGCGATATCGTTTCTGCGCCACAAGCAGATCCTGCACAAGCTGGGTGTTGCGGTCAGCGTCACGGTCATCGGGATCGCGTGCTTTGTGCTTGTCCATATGCTTCGGGGCATCGATGTCGAGGAAGTCGTCGAGGCCATCAAACAGACCGAGCCCCGCTCGATCGCGCTGGCCGCATTGTTTGTGGCCGCGGGCTATTTCACGCTGACCTTCTATGACCTGTTCGCGGTTCGCGCGATTGGCCGGCCCGATGTCCCCTACCGTGTCAACGCGCTGGCAGCTTTCACCAGCTATTCGATCGGACATAATGTCGGCGCCAGCGTCTTCACCGGCGGCGCGGTGCGCTACCGTATTTATTCCGCCTGGGGGCTGAACGCGATCGACGTCGCCAAGATCTGCTTCCTGGCCGGCCTCACCTTCTGGCTCGGCAATGCCGCGGTGCTGGGGCTGGGGATCGCCTATCATCCCGAAGCGGCAACGACGATCGATCAGCTGCCACCCTGGCTCAACCGCCTCGCCGCGGTCGCGATCATGCTCGGGCTGTTGGCCTATGTGGTCTGGGTCTGGACACGGCCGAGAGGGGTCGGTCGCGGCCCCTGGACCGTGACATTGCCGGGCGGTCCCCTGACGCTGCTGCAGATCGCGATTGGAATCGTCGATCTCGGGTTTTGCGCGCTGGCGATGTACGTGCTGGTGCCGGACGAACCCAACCTCGGCTTCGTCGTCGTCGCGGTCATCTTTGTCGCCGCGACGCTTTTGGGATTTGCCAGCCATTCCCCCGGCGGCCTCGGCGTGTTCGACGCCGCCATGCTGGTCGGCCTGTGGCAGATGGACCGGGAGGACCTGCTGGCGGGAATGCTGCTGTTTCGCCTGCTCTACTATATTATTCCCTTTATCATATCTGTAATCTTGTTGACGTTTCGGGAGTTTATAATGGGGGCGCGAACCAAGCGCCTGCGTCAGGCGACCCCGGGGCTCCACGCCGAGCCGACGCGCGGAGCGGCCTATGTAAGAGAGCGAAGGGACACCGGCGCCTGACCGGGCGGACGCCCACGACGCGGAACAATTTGGGAAAGAGCCGGCCCGATGGCGATAGATGCTCCTCCTTCTTTCTTTTCGCCGTGGCCGGACCGGTTGCGGCATTCGGCCATTATCCTCTTGGCCGCCGGCTTGGCGCTGGCCATCCTGGTTGCGTTCGGCGCATTGATGCCGGTCGGTGCCGCCGCGGTGTTTATATGCATCGCCGCGGCCGCGCTGGTGCCATGGCGACTGCACAGCGTCGCCGCGTCGCGTGAAGACGTCCGCGGGGTCAGCCCGGTCGAAACTGCCGCCGTCAGCGCCATCGTCGCCGGGATGCCGGATCCCGCGGTGCTGCTCGACCGCGCCGGCCGTGTCGTTCACCTCAATGCTGCCGCAGCGCAACTCGCGCCGGCGCTGCGCAAGAACGAACTCGCCCAGTTCGCGTTGCGCTCGCCCGAAATCATCGCCGCGCTCCGCGAAGCCATCGCGACCACCGAGGCCCGGCGCGCGACCTATCTCGATCATGTGCCGGTCGATCGCTGGATGGAATTGATCATCACGCCGGTGCCGGTGCCGACCCCGTTCGGCGGCACCGAGAAGTGCATGCTGATGACGTTCCACGATCAGACCCCACTGCGCCGGGTCGAGGAAATGCGCGCCGACTTCGTCGCCAATGCCAGTCATGAACTGCGCACGCCGCTGGCGGCGCTGTCCGGCTTCATCGATACCCTGCAGGGGCCGGCCAAGGACGATGCCAAGGCGCGCGAGCGCTTTCTCGGCATCATGCACACCCAGGCGACCCGGATGGCGCGGCTGATCGACGACCTGTTGTCGCTGTCGCGGGTCGAACTCTCCGCCCATGTGCGGCCGGACACGCAGGTGGATATCGTCCCGATCATCCAGCAGGTCGTCGATGGGCTGGAGCCGTTGGCCCGGGAACGCCAGGTCGCCATCGATATCGAGCTGCCCGAGAGGCCGGTCATGATCGCCGGCGACCGCGAGGAGTTGCTGCGGGTGTTCGAGAACCTGATCGAGAACGCGCTGAAATACGGCGCCTCCGGCGGCAAGGTGATGGTCTCGCTGGCTCGGGCGGTGTCGGGCGAGGGCGCCCCCGAGGTTCGCGTCAAGGTGCGCGATTTCGGCCCCGGCATCGCCCCGGAACATCTGCCGCGGCTGACCGAGCGGTTTTATCGGGTGGACGTCGGCGACAGCCGCGCCCAGGGCGGCACCGGGCTCGGTTTGTCGCTGGTCAAACATATCGTCAACCGTCATCGCGGCCGGCTCTTGATCGAAAGCTTGCCAAAAAATGGCGCCACCTTCACGGCCTGTTTTCCCCAGGCGAGGACCCCGGGATCATCCTGAAAGCAAGCGATTTCAATCGCTTGTGACCGTCATCCAGGTGTCACTAAACCTTCGTAAAAGCGGCATTGACCGCCCCTAACACCGGTGGCGTGAGCGCGATCGGGCGCGTCTGGCGCTTCGCTCACGGTGATGGAGACCAGCAATGAGTTTCATGAAAACAATCGTCGCTGCCGGCGTGGTCGCCGCGTCGACGTCGGCATTCGCCGCCGATATTACCGGCGCGGGCGCGACATTTCCTTATCCCATCTATTCAAAATGGGCTGATGCCTACAAGAAAGAGACTGGCAACGGCCTGAACTACCAGTCGATCGGATCCGGCGCAGGTATCAAGCAGATCCAGGCCAAGACGGTGACGTTCGGCGCAAGCGATATGCCCCTGAAAGCCGATCAGCTCGAGAAGGAAGGCCTGGTGCAGTGGCCGATGGTGATGGGCGCGATTGTGGCGGTGGTCAATCTTGAGGGCGTCAAGCCGGGCGAAATGGTGTTCGACGGTGAAACTCTGGCCAACATTTATCTCGGCAAGATCAGCAAGTGGGACGATCCGGCCATCAAGAAGCTCAATCCGAACGTGAAGCTGCCGTCGGCTGCAATTGCCGTCGTTCACCGTGCGGACGGTTCGGGCACGACTTTCAACTTCACCGACTATCTTGCGAAGGTCAGCGCCGATTGGAAATCCACGATTGGCGAGGGCACCACGGTCGAATGGCCGGTCGGCGTCGGCGCCAAGGGTAACGAAGGCGTCTCCGGCAACATCGGCCAGACCAAGGACTCGATCGGCTATGTCGAATATGCCTACGCCAAGCAGAACAAGCTGACCTATGTGGCCATGACGAACAGGGCCGGCAAGGCCGTGCAGCCGACCGCGGAGACGTTCCAGGCGGCCGCTTCCAATGCCGACTGGACCCACGCTCCCGGTTTCTACCTGATCCTCACCGACCAGCCGGGCGAGAAGTCGTGGCCGATCACGGCATCAACCTTCATCCTGATGCACAAGGAGCCGGCGGACAAGGCGGCGTCCGGCGAAGCCCTCAAGTTCTTCAAATGGGCTTTTGCCAACGGCAGCAAGATGGCCGAGGAGCTCGACTACATTCCTATGCCGGACAACGTGGTCAAGCTGATCG
>NZ_JBEKXH010000165.1:0-12816 GCF_049512235.1 Bradyrhizobium sp. | reverse complement strand
GCCCGACAGCAACAGGCCGATATTGCGGATCACGAGCTTGGCGGGACCGGCCGCCTGGGGGGCATCATGCGCCATGGATCTTTTCCCTTCTGTGCAATATCCATTATCTTCATCTTCGCCGAAAGCAAACTTTGAACCCGCCTTGAGGGCAGGATCGAGCCCATGAGGGGCTGTTCGGCAGAGCCGGGTCGGTTGCGTGCCCGCGCAGGCTTTCGCCGGGAGCCAGAGCCGCTAGTATGCACCCGCTCAAATCAGGGCAGGTGCACCATCACGGTGCAAGTCCTCAACAGGATCGAGAAGCCTGGCGATGGCAAATGTGTTGAAGCGCCCGCGGACCGATTTGCGGGTTGCTGTGGCGGGCCTGGGGCCGATCGGAACCCGGGTCGTGCAGGCGCTGGATCAGGGAATAGATGGTCTGGCGCTGGTCGCGGTGTCGGCGCAAAATCCCGGGAAACACCAGTGTTGGCTGCGTCATTTGCAGACAACGCCCGCCGTCCTGCCGATCGAGGCGCTCTGCGAGGCCGCCGACATCGTCATCGAATGCGCGCCGAGCCGGCTCGTCAGATCGATCGTGGCGCCATTTGTTGGCAACGGCAAGACCGCGGTGGTATTGAGTGCCGGCGCGCTGCTCGAGCATGATGACCTGATCGATCTCGCCCGGCAAAATCGCGGTCAGATCGTGGTGCCCACGGGGGCGCTGATTGGCCTTGATGCCGTGACCGCCGCGGCGGTCGGGACCATCCACTCGGTCCGAATGATGACACGCAAGCCGGTCGCGGGACTCATCGGTGCGCCCTATCTGGTCGAGAACCATATCGACATCGAACACATCAGCGAGCCGCTCAGGATATTCGAGGGCACGGCGCGGGAGGCCGCCAAGGGATTTCCGGCGAACCTGAATGTAGCCGTCGCGCTGTCGCTGGCCGGTATCGGTCCCGACCGCACGACGCTCGAAATCTGGGCCGATCCGGCAGCGACACGCAACATACATCGCATCGAAGTGGACTCCGATTCGGCGCGCTTTTCGATGTCGATCGAGAATATTCCCTCGGAAAATCCCAAGACCGGGCGGATCACCGCGCTCTCCGTCATTGCCTATCTTCGCAAGCTTGGCGCAGCTCTTCGCGTCGGAACCTGAAGTGAGGTCTTGCTCGCCAGGGGGCGGATTACGGCCTGTGAGATGACATCCTCGGAATGCCCGGATCAAATTTCAAAACACCATTGCAACTGATCGCTGGCGCGGTCGGGGTAATGGCCGCGGTACGATCCCGGCCGCGACGGCGGCTGCGGAGCTCGATGACGAGCCGCCCGGCGTATGCCTGGAATTCCAGGGATTGGCCAACTTGCATGCCATCGCTGAATAGATTTAATTCATAGTTATCAGCCTGTTAGCACGATAAAGCCGATCCCGGCGGAGTTCGTGCCGTCTGTTGGGGCAGCGGCTCCGCCCGCTCCGACGCTGACCACCGCAAGCGCCCTGACGAAGTTGGGGCATGGCGACTTCGCTCTGGGCGTGCAGTTTCGCGCCGCTAGCCCGCGGATATGTTGCCTTGCCGGGCGGATGGGATTAAAAGCCCCGCTGCAACAGGACAGAGGCCATGGCCCATAATTTCGCTATCAACACCGACGTTCATCATCAGCTCCAGGGGCCGCAGGGTCGCGCCGTCGTCAAGCAGCGCAGCGTCTACACCATCGTGACTTGCCTGCCGATCGAGGCGGACGGACGCCCGCGCTACCGCATCCGGAGCAAGACCGAGAATGTCGAGCGCGTGGTGACCGAGGAACAGATCAGCCGGCTCGGCTGATCGGTCGGGCGTTCGCTGTTCGCCGTCCCGGGCGTGTCGCCCGGGTTTACATATGGCTTGCTATTTCTGAATGAGTAGCGTAAACGGCCCCCATTCGAATAGTCGATTGGCCTTGTTGATCGCGCCGAACCGGCCCTACTCCCCAAGACATCGCTGAAATCGGATGAAGCTTGCGCGAAGGTCGTGCGGGCGCAGCGCGCAATTGCGCATCTTGGAGAAGTTAAATGACAATCGGAACGGTCAAGTGGTTCAACGCGACAAAGGGCTTCGGCTTCATTGCGCCTGACGACGGCGGCAACGATGTGTTCGTTCACATCAGCGCCGTCGAGCGCGCCGGCATGGGCTCGCTCAACGAAGGCCAGAAGCTTTCGTTCGAATCCAAAATCGACAGCAAGCGCGGCAAGTCCAGCGCGGAAAACCTGCGTTCGGTCTGAGGCCGGCCGGTTTAGGAGATCACCCGCGGATGTACCGGGATCTCCTTTAATCGGCCGCGCGGACAGCGACTTCAGATCAAGGCCCGCCGGCCCAACCGGCGGGCTTTTTCATGTTCGACGGGCATGCATGTCATTTTGACATCCCAAGTTGCGCCATGGTACGAAGTCCGTCCTTGGGGATTTCACGCTTCACGGTTTCAGGCTTTTGGCGCGCTGGTTAAGGCCGGTGGCGCGGGTTTGCGGTCCGCTATTGTCAGGGGGCTACCGACATGCCGAAAAACATTGTGCTGTGATGGCACAGCCAACGAATTCGCCGAGGACAAAACCAATGTCATCAAGCTGTCCTACACGCTTGAGCACGGCTCGGGACAGCAAATCGTCTACTATCATCCCGGGCTTGGCACGATGGAGCCGGCCGGGGCGCTGACGCCACTCGCCCGCCGGGCGACGCGGTTATTGGGACAGGCGGTCGGCTACGGGCTCGAATCCGATGTGCGGGACGCCTTCGTCTTTCTGATGAACAATTTTGAGCCGGGCGATAAAGTCTTCCTGTTCGGATTCAGCCGGGGAGCCTACACGGTAAGGGCGCTTGCCTCGCTGCTGCGTATGTATGGTCTGATCGCCTCCGGCAACGAGCCCCTGGTGCCCTACGCCATCCGCATGCTGACGGCGATCCAAAGGCTTGATGCGAAGGGCGATGCCGCCGCTGCGGAGAAGGATCGCTACTTCCGGATGGCCAGGGATTTCCAGGACACCTTCTGCAGGACCGTGTGGTTCGTCGGGGTCTGGGACACCGTCAGTTCGGTCGGCTGGATCGAGAATCCGTTACGGTTGCCGTTCACCGCCGATAACCCTGATATCGCCATCGGCCGCCACGCGATCGCACTTGACGAGCGGCGGGCCTTTTTCCGCACCAATTTGTGGCATCCCAAGCCTGTTCCGGCCGACAGCGGCCCCAAGGACCTCAGGCAGGTCTGGTTCGCGGGCGTGCATAGCGATGTCGGTGGCGGATATCCCGAAGCCGAAAGCGCCACCTCGAAGATTCCGCTGCAATGGATGCTGCGCGAGGCCACCGCGGCCGGGCTATTGGTCGATGCCGGACGCGTCGATATCGTGCTCGGTCGCGCGGGAGGCGGCTATGTAGCGCCTGACCCGAGCGGCCCGCTCCATGAATCGCTGACGAAAGTCTGGTGGCCAGCCGAGCTAATCGCCAAACGGCACTACGACAGTGCCAACAAGAAGTGGGAGCACCGCATGAACATGGGACGTCGCCGCACCTTGCCACCCGCCTCGATGGTTCATGAATCGGTGTTTCAGCGGGCGGGCGATTACAAAGCGAGGCTGCCGGCCGACGTCGTCGAAGTTTCATGAAGCGAATGTGCCGCCAAATGTGAATCATGTCACATCCGGTCGCAGGCTTTGGCGCTATTCATGGCGCCGGTTGGGCTACTCCCTGGGGTCCGGAGGCGAAACAAATGAAGACGCGGCGGATGGCATATTGGTGGTTCAGGTTCGTCGTTTCAGGACGGTTCCTCGAAAAATTCATGAGCCTGTGACGGGTACAGCGCGCCCTATGACTGTAGGCTTGACCCAAGGGCGGAGCCGGTTTCCCCCGGACAAACGCGAAACGCGCTGCGCCGGATAGAGCCAAGCCTCGCCTGCCGGATGGCGATCGCAAGTCAAATTCTCTGACGCGGGTTACTCCTGCGGCCCGATCAGCTTTTTCAGATAGCCGGCGCCGCCGCTGAGCGCATCGCGTCCCTTCCAGGCCAAATAGGTCAGACGCCCGCCCAGCGAATCGTGGCTGCGCAGGCTGCGCGATCGCAGCACGTGATCGACATGATCAGGAAAGCGGCTTACTTCGGCTTCCACCAGAACGGCGGTCTCGTTCATCAGACGGCGCAGCCGCTCTCCCCAGTCGGATTGGTCGAGCCCGTCGATGCGGACCTGAAGCGCGTATTCGGCGTCATAAATAGCGGCCAGAATTCCCTTGGCATCCAGGATCCGCTCGTTTTTCAGGGCGACGCGCAGCGCCGACCGCTTGTTCTCGAGCCAATCCAGCACCATCGAGACCGTGATCGCATAGGGCGTGGCGGCGATCTCGGCCGCACTCTTGCCCCGCGCGGCCCTGGTGGCGAGGCGGATCAATTGCCATTGTGTCTCGAGCCGCCTGGCAACCAACCCCAGCGCGAACGGAACGACGTCGGCGTTCGTCTTCCCCAGCGTCTCCAGCGAAGCCGCTAGCGCCGAAACCCGCGAGTCATCGAAATTCTGTATCTCAGCCGGGAGTGATTCGCCGAACCTGGCGAGGGCGTCGCGCGCGCGCAACACGCAGAGCATGTTGTTGAGGTCGCGATAGGCGGCCCTCGAGGCCGTATAGGTTGCGAGCTTGACTCGGGTCCGCTCGGCGCCGTCCGGCGCGCCGAGCGTGCTCTCGAGATATTTCACGACCTTGCTCTGGAACGCGGCGACGACTCCCCGGGCTTCCAGCTGCTTGTCGGCGGCGATCAAAGGCGTCATGCAGCTGACATAGTCGCGGGCCATCGTCGGCAACAGATCCCGTGTGATCCACTCCCAGATCGGAGCCAGCGAGCCGCGGAATATCCGGCCGGAATTCGCATGGTCGGGAGCACCGTCGACCAGCAGCGGCTCCAGCGGCGCGAAAAAATGCCGCGAAGGACTGGCCACGCGATGGGTGGGATTGGGCTGGTTCGTGGCCTGGGAGCCGTTGCGAAATTCCGCACGCAGCTTTCCCAGTATCGCCGCCGTGCCTGGCATTTCCGTGCCGCAGACTTCCAGCCGCTCAAGTTCGATCAGGAGATTGCTGCGTGCGAGCGGCGTCAATCGCTTGAGGTATTCCTCGATTCGATCGGGCTGTAACATGGCACGCTGCTTCCGAAATAGTTCGATATCGAAGATCGATACGTTCGGCGCCGGCATTGTCCGACGCGAACCCAGGTAACGAACTAATAGAGCAACTCGACGTAAATTAAGAATAAGTACGGCGCTCGTTGAAATACGGACAGCCGCTTTTACTTCAAAAACATGACGACGGCCCGTAGAATTACGGGAATTCGAAATATTCTTCCAAAATTCGCGGCAATGCACGGTCGATCTGGCGCAGGTCGATCGTGAGCAGCGGCACTTTAGCGGTGAGGCATCCGTAAAAATCTCCGTAATCTTACCGGGTCAAAAATTAACCCCCGAACAGGACAGGCCCGTTAAACAGGTGATATGTCCCAGCAAGAAAGCCGAATAGGCGATTCGAATTTGTCCAAGTGGATCGCCAACACCACGGCCCAGGATGACGATCCTGAAATTGTCCGGCTGTCCGCAGTGCGCGCCCGGGCGATGGAGGAGGCCGGAGCCGAGATAGCGCGGCAGCTCAACGGTCCGATGACTGCACTTCTGCTCTACATGGGCGAGATCAAGCAGCACAGCCACGAGTTCTCGCAGGCGGGCGCTAATCGCCTCTATCTGCAGCAGGTGGTCGAGAACGCGCTCCAACAAACCGAACGGGTCTGCTCGATGATCAAGCAGATCGCAAACACACGCGACGAAGCCGTGCGACCCGGTCAGAAGGTTGGCTGGGAAAAGCGGCCCAGCCAGGACAAAGACCGGACCCGCCCGACGGATGTGATGTTTTCATCCAGCGCCGACCAGAAACCGCTCACGCGCCGCGAGCGCGAGGTCCTGAGCCTAATCAGCGAGGGCTGCTCCAACAAGCAGGGCGCCCTGCAGATGAACATCAGCCCGCGCACCTTCGAAAGCCATCGCGCCGAGGCGATGCGCAAACTTGGCGCGCGCAACACCGCGGACCTCGTCCGCAAGGCGCTCCTGCACCCCGGTGCAGTCTAGATCATCTCTGCGATTTGAGCATGCTCTTCGAGCAAGCGTTCCGCGCCGCAAGGGAAACCGGCTCCCACTCTCGGGTCGAGGCAAGCGCATGCTTCTCCGGATCACGCTCCAGCCAAGCACGCAGTTCAGAAGCTCAATCCATCGCGGAGGCGATCGCGCGGGCAGGAAGTTCTGACGCCAAAACCCGGCTGGGAGCGGGTGTCGCGCGCCCCGGGCGATGCAGCACGGATTGCTTCAAAGCTGACTGCCGATGGATCATGCGCGGCGCCCCGGCGACGCCGCCGCTCAGTAAAAGTCTTCCGCGAAACCGCGAACACGGGGCGCGGGTCGGGCGACTTCGGCCCTGACCTTGGGCGCGGTCGGGATGATGGTGATGGTCCAGCTTTGCGGAATACTGGACTCGCTTTCCAGCACCGATCGAACATAGCCCGTGACAGTTGATCCGCCCGATCTGACGGTCGCGGTCCTGCCGTTGAACTGGGCGATACGGAAACGCCGGACTTCCTTCTGGTCGGTCGTTTCAAGCGTAATCATGAATCTCTCCTATGCCTGCTCAATTATCGTCGCTCAGTATTATCCGATTATGAAAATACCAAGCAGTAGAAGTACGGCTGCGCGACGTCGCCGACGAATTCCCGCAACGATCCGCTTCAAGGGATCGATCTGATAAGCGGCGCGGAGACCAGGGGTACTCACCAGAACGAAATCAGCCAGGAACTGAATTCGAGTTCGGGCCCAGCCGGCGCGGTTTGGTACGTGACCGACGTCTGCAGCGGCGGGCGGCTGCTGTGTCGACAGCAATATTGTCGGCCGGTGTTTTGCGGCGCGCGCAACGGATTATTGAGCCTAGCCCGGAAATACCGCTTCCATCTTGGTCTTCAGCGTCGCGGCGTTGAATGGCTTGACGATGTAGTTGCTCACCCCGGCCTTCTTCGCGGCAATGACGTTTTCGGTCTTCGATTCCGCAGTTATCATGATGAAAGGCGTTTGCGAAAGCTCGGGGCTGGCGCGCACTTCCTTGAGCAGGTCATAACCGGTCATCGGCTCCATGTTCCAGTCGGAAATCACCAGGCCGTATTTTTTGCCCTGCATCTTGGCAAGCGCGGCCGATCCGTCGCTGGCGTCGTCGACGTTTTCGAAGCCTATCTGTTTGAGCAGGTTGCGGATGATCCGGATCATGGTGTTGTAGTCATCGACCACCAGGATCGGCATCGACAAATCAAAGGCCATGTCTTCACTCCGCGCGGTTCACAAATTGCCTGACACGGGCGAAATATTCGTCGCATGCGATAAAACTTCGACACTGCTTCGAATTCGCCGCCCATTAGCATCGTGACAATTATCAGCGGTCGTTGAACAGCCAGTTAATTCCCGGTGGAAATAATTTTGCGAGGACGACGCGGCAAGTGAGTAGTTATACGAACTGCCAGCGCCGCGAGATGCATCATCGTCGCACGATGCGCTTTTGCCGATGTGGCGCTCGGGTCGAAACCTGGGCGCGAACGCGGCCAAGCAGACCGTTCCGTTCGCGAACACTCATGGCAGGTCGCGGGGCCGAAGCAATCTCTCGTACTGCGCCCGCACGGTTGCATAGCACTCGCACGAGGTCTTCCTGAGACCTTCGAGATTGGTGATCTCGATATGCCCCCGGCTATACTGGATGAAGTTGGCCTGCTGCAGCGTGTTGGCCACCAGCGATACGCTGTTGCGCCGCGCGCCGATCATCTGCGCCATTGATTCCTGGGTCAGAAAAAGCTTGTCGCCACCGGAGAGATCGTGAGTCTGCAACAGACAGCGCGCCAGCCGGGATTCCACCGTGTGCGAGGCATTGCATCCCGCGGTCTGCTGGACCTGCGCATAAACCGCGAGCCCATGCCGTACCAGCGCTGCTCGAAACGTTACGCTTTGGTCGGCCGCGGTCCGAACCCGGTCGATGTCGATCGTCGAGGCAACGCCGGACACCAGCACCACCGCGCTATTCAGCGCGGTTGGGTCGCCGAGCGCGGAGAACGCGCCGAAGATGCTGTCGCGGCCGATCATGGCAATCTGAATGTGCTCTCCTTTCGCAAGCTTTACGACGAGAGAGATCAATCCACGGTGCGGCAGGTAGGCGCGCCGGGCCGTTTCGCCGACCTCCTCCAGTACGAAATCCTGAACCAGATCGACGATCCGCAGATGTGGCCGGATCAATTCGAAATCGTCAGCCGCCAGCGATGACAGGAATCCGTTGGGTGAACGAGTTACCGAGTCCATGGTAGCCTCCTGTGGGAGTACGCCCGGTCCCCGAAGCCGCCCACGCCTATGCACGCTATCCGACGCAGAAGATGAGCCCAGCTCTCATTCTTGGCAAGAACAATTGGCAAGTAGCGGTTCTTCTTCACGGATTTTGTCGCTATGCGTGCAATCGTGCATATCGCTGCAGCTTGGCAATCTGTTCCTGCGGCGTCACGGCGACAGGTTCAGCAGGCGCTGATGTTGCGTCTTGATCACAGCGTAGCACTCGCAGGATGTTTCCCTCAGGCCTTCCGGGTTCTTGATATCGATATGCCCCCGGCTGTAGCGAATGATTCCGGCTCGCTGCAGCGCATGAGCGACGATCGAAACGGCGTTGCGTTGG
The DNA here is from genome assembly GCF_049512235.1 of Bradyrhizobium sp. Lineage (GTDB taxonomy): Bacteria > Pseudomonadota > Alphaproteobacteria > Rhizobiales > Xanthobacteraceae > Bradyrhizobium. Next base: position 4,102 of record NZ_JBEKXH010000165.1, on the reverse strand, counting down.
ACGCCGATCAGTTCTGCCAGCAGCTCCTGGGTCAGCGGCAAGGTCTCGCTATGGCACAGATCGCGCGCGCGCAACAGCCAGCGCGACAGGCGGGCTTCGACCGAGTGGGACGCATTGCACACGGCGGATTGCTGGGCCTGCGTGAACAGGGCCTGTTCGTGACGAGCCAGCAGGTTGCGCAAGACCGCGCTGCGATCGGCAACCGCCCGAAGCACGGCAACATCGATGACCGAGGCGGTGCCTGGCAGAAGAACCACGGCGTCGGTCGAAGATATTCCGTCCACGAAAGCGGTACAGGCGCGGTAGATGCTGTCGCGTCCGATCATCGCCACCTCGACCGCCTGTCCTCCCGACAGCCGAACCATCATCGAAATAACGCCGCTGTGCGGCAGGTAGACATGCGTCAACGGAGCGCCGGCTTCAACCAGGATGCTCTCCCTGACCAGTTCGACCGGTTCGAGACACGGACTCAAGGCCTCGAATTCCGCCGCGGGCAGGGCTTGCAACAGATGATTGAGAGGGCGCGGTAGTGAGGTCATTGGCTCTCCTGCCGGAAAGGCGGGAGCTCAATGGACTCGCGTCACCTGTATCGTGGCGTTTGGATGGCGGAAGGAAGATAGCTCGCCCGCTCAATTGCGCAAGCCGACAGTTGCGCGATGAGCGCTATACACCGTGCAGGGCAGACAGATCACATTATTTGCGGCGGAAATATGAACGACTGATTCGCGCGGTTTAAAAATCTTAACGCGATCAATGTTGGGTGTTGCGGAGCGCTTCAGGCCCGGTCGAGGTACCCCATTATGCGCCGAATATTAGTTGTGGATGACGATCCACACATTGGCCGCGCGCTTCGCGCCTGGCTCAAGCGGTATGGATTTAGGGTTTCGATCGCCGATGGCGGCAGCAACGGTCTCCTCGCTCTCGACAATTCAACGTTCGATCTGATGATCGTCGACGTCTTCATGCCCAATATGCGCGGCTTCGAGTCGATCAGGGTATTTCACGACTACGCGCCTACCGTGCCCTTGATCGCCATTTCCGGCTATGCATTTTCCGGCCTGGGACCATCCGGTCCGGACTTCCTGCAGATGGCCGTCAAGCTCGGAGCGACGCGCTGTCTGCGCAAGCCCTTCCGGCCGATGACGTTGCTCGCCGTGATCGACGAATGCCTGTCGGAGGCCGAGCCCGATCGAAGGTATTTTGCTACTCTGGCCCCAGTTGCGGGCACGTTGCCCGAAGCCGGGGACAAATCATTACACGGGCCGAGGGCACAGGTCGTTACGGCCATGCCCTCGGGCTTCGATGCGGCAGTGCGGAGCCGGGGCGGAGCCGGCTGAAAGATGAAAGCTTAAGGCGCAGTTCAAGGTCAATTCAGGGGGAAGGGGGCTCGCGTGCACACCAATTCAGGGGTTACCGAACTGTCTCAACATAATGTTCAGCCTCGGGGAGCCAATATGCCACGTATTCTCGTCGTCGACGACGATCCAATGGTCTGCATGGCCATTGAGATTTATCTCGAGCGGCACGACTTTCAGGTGACCATCGCCGACGGCGGTGAAGCCGGACTTCGGGCGCTCGAAGGAACTGCCTATGATCTGATGATAGTCGACATTTTCATGCCGCATATGCGCGGCTTCGAGTCGATCAGGATATTCCACGAGCGCGCGCCCACGGTGCCGTTGATCGCGATGTCCGGCTATGCCTTTGCGAATCTGAACTCGCCTGCGCCGGATTTCCTGAGGATGGCCCTTGAACTTGGAGCCTCGCGCTGCCTGCGCAAGCCATTCACACCGGTCGCGCTGCTGACGGTCATCAACGAATGCCTCGCCGAGGCCCAGTCGCGTTTCTCAAGCGTCGTTCAGCTAAGGTAAATCCCCGACTTTGTCGTAAGTGGGGGTCGGCCGGCCGGGGAACGGATATGCCTTGCAAATCCCTGCCGACGGAAGGCGCGCAAGCGCAAGCCGGTCAGGCCCAAAACATGGAAATTGTTGGCCGATTAACCGGCGGCGTTGTCCATGACTTCAACAACATTCTCACCGTCATCACCGGCACGATCGAAATCCTGGCGGAGGCTGTTGCCGACCGGCCGGAACTCGCGACCGTTGCGGCACTGATCGGCGAAGCCGCCGCCCGCGGCGCTAACCTCACTTCGTATCTGCTTGCCTTCGCGCGCGCGCAGCCATCGCGGCCTCGCGACGTCGACGTCAATGCCCTTGTTGGCGAGGCGGCGCGCCTGCTGCGGCCCACGCTCGGCGAGCAGATCGAGATCGAGTCAATTCTGGCATCGGATGTCGCCGCGGCCATGGTCGATCCCCATCAGCTCATGGCGCTGGTTCTCAATCTTGCGATCCTGGCGCGCGATGCCATGCCGGACGGCGGCAAGCTCACCATTCAGACCGAAAACGCCCCGGCTCTGCACGCGGGCGACCACAGCGTGGCCGCCGCCGACTATGTCAGGATCGCCGTCAGCGCCTCCTGCTATGGGATTTTCGCCGATTATCAGGATCGGGCCTTCGTTGACCTCGGCGTGGTCCAGGACTGCATCAAGCAAAGCAACGGCCATATCAAGGTCGGCTGCGAAGCCGGACGCGGGACAAGGGTCGAAATCTATTTTCCCACGGCGACGGCTCGATCGGCGGCGGACGATACCAACACGGCGCCTGCCGAAGGCGGCGACGAGGCGATCCTGATCGTCGAAGACGACATGCTGGTGCGCAAATACGTGGTTTCCCAGGTCCAGAGCCTCGGTTACCGCACGCTTGCGGCGGGCAATGCCAGCGAGGCTTTGACGATCATCGACGCCAGCGAAGACATCGATCTGCTGTTCACCGATGTGATGATGCCCGGTCCGCTCAACGGCCGCCAACTGGCCATTGAAGCCTTGCATCGCCGGCCTTCGCTCAAGGTATTGTACACCTCGGGCTATGCGGAAAACGCCCTGGTTCACGACAGACGCCTTGACGCCGATGCGCTGCTGCTGGCGAAGCCGTATCGCAAAGCCGACCTGGCCAAGATGATCCGCACCGCACTGGCGGCGTGAGGCGGAACTCTGGAACCGTGATTGTACCGTCCAATTCTTTTTCTTTTAAGAATTGGTAGTCTTGCCCTGTCTTCGCGGATGGTGACGGCTACGGCGGGAGGCAATACGCCCGTACCGTGGCGGAGCCTTCGCTTCGATCCGCAGTGGTCACGGCGTAGCCATCTTATTCATCAAAAACATAGTTAACAGTTTGTTTACGAGCCTCCGCGATGCTCTATCCCGTCCGCAACCATCCACTGCATAACCGGACGGTTGCAAGACCCGGATGTCGCCGCGGCGGGAGAGACGGTCCATGAGCTTTCCAACCAAAGCGGCCTTAAGCGCGCGGCCGATATCGCGGAAGGGTTTCGACATCCCAGGGTTATCGGCCCGGGCGCAGACATTGCATCGGGAGGGTCAGGTTGCCGAAGCCAAGGCTTTATACCAGAGGATGTCGCAGAAGTACTGCGGCGAAATCTACCTGGCACCAGCGTCGCTGCGGCAGGAAGAGAGCATCAGATGAGCCGGGGACGAGCGGCCCCGGTATCCCGAAAGCATCGTGACGTCGAGGCGCTGTTCGCACGAGCGCAGCAATACCATGGATCAGGTTTGTTTTCCGATGCGCAGGCCGCGTACAGGCAGGTATTGAGAAAACGCCCGAACCACTTCGATGCCCTGCAGCTGCTCGGCCTGTCTGAACACCAGTGCGGCAACTCCGAGGCCGCGGCACAAGCGCTCAGGCGGGCCCTGCTGGTCGACCCTCGATCGGCCGAAGCTCATGCAAATCTGGGCACAGTGTTGGTGGCGTTACGGCGGCCGGATCAGGCATTGACCTGCTGCGACGCCGCCATCACCCTGAAGCCGGATTTCGCCGACGCCTATTATACGCGAGGCAATGCGTTGTCGCGCCTGAAGCGCTTCACGGATGCGGTCGCGAGCTACGACAGGGTGATCTCGATCGATCCGCAGCGCGCAGATGCCTGGAACAACAGAGGCATTGCACTGCAGGAACTCGGGCGCTTCACGGATGCGATCGCGAGATTCGACAGGGTCATCGCGCTGAGGCCCAGTCTCAAGGCCTTT
>NZ_JBEKXH010000164.1:0-12924 GCF_049512235.1 Bradyrhizobium sp. | reverse complement strand
TCGGCGGTTGCGGCCATCTCAAAGCTGGGTATTTCGACCGCGATCGCATCCCCCGGCCGCGCCAGCCAGACTTCCTTGCACCGGGAACAACGCACGCTACGGCCGGCCAAGCCCAAAGTAGCCAAATCGATGACGTAGGACGTTGTACAATGGGGACAGATGATGTGCATGGAGCCAATCGCCACAATGACGCTGCCAGGAGGCTACAAGGCGACCGTTAACGAATCGGAAACCATAACCGACGCACAAACAATTTGTTTATTTCAGAGCCGCAGCGAAACCAGCGAACCCCAGGCCTTCGGATTCAGGTTCCCGGTGCCGCCTTACGTCGAACGGAGCTGAGCTTGGTTCGGTTCGAAAATGTCGGATTGCGCTACGGGCTTGGCCCGGAGATTCTGCGCGACCTTAATTTTCTGGTCCCGGCCCACTCCTTCCAGTTCCTCACCGGCCCGTCCGGCGCCGGCAAGACCTCGCTGCTCAGGCTCCTGTTCCTGTCACTGCGGCCGACCCGCGGCCTGGTCACCTTGTTCGGCCATGACGTTTCGCTGCTCGGCAAGGAAGAAATCGCCAACCTGCGCAAGCGGATCGGCATCGTGTTGCAGGACTTTCGACTGCTCGATCACATGACGACCTACGAAAACGTGGCGCTGCCGTTCCGCGTCATGGGACGCGAGGAATCGAGCTATCGCAAGGAGGTCATCGATCTCTTGAAATGGGTCGGTCTGGGCGAGCGGATGGATGCTCTGCCGCCGATCCTGTCCGGCGGCGAGAAGCAGCGCGCGGCCATCGCGCGCGCCGTGATCTCGCGGCCGCAGCTGTTGCTGGCGGATGAACCGACCGGTAACGTCGATCCGACGCTCGGACGGCGATTGCTGCGGCTGTTCATCGAATTGAACAAATCCGGCACTGCTGTCATTATTGCGACCCACGACATCTCGCTGATGGACCAGTATGAGGCGCGGCGGATGGTATTGCATCAGGGAAGGCTGCATATCTATGAGTAGAACCGGCGACGCGCACGGCACCTTGGTGGATCTCGGCTATGATCGCCCGCAGGTGCCGGCGAAGGCGCGCAATCTGTCGCCGATCGTGCCGCGCGCCTCGATCGCGGGTCGGGCGCTGGTTGCCGTCGTCGCCATCATGACCTTCCTGGCTTCGATCACCACCGGAACCGTGTTGCTGGTGAACGCGTCGGCGGCGGAGTGGCAGTCGGAGGTGGCGAGCGAACTCACCATTCAGGTGCGCCCGGCTCCCGGGCGCGATATCGACCGCGACGCGGCGGCGGTTGCCGAGGCGATGCGCGCGCAGCCGGGCATCGTGGAGATCAGGCCTTTCACCAAAGACGAGTCCGCCAAATTGCTGGAACCATGGCTTGGCAGCGGACTGTCGCTCGACGATCTGCCGGTGCCGCGGGTCATTGTCGCGCGGGTTCAGCCTGGAACCGTGCCTGACCTGGCAGCGCTGCGCAGCCGCATGACGCAGGTGGCGCCGACGGCAAGCGTCGACGATCACCGCGCCTGGATCGAACGGATGCGGACGATGACCGGCGCGACCGTGCTGGCCGGCGTCGGCATCCTCGCTCTGATGATCATCGCGACCATCATTTCAGTGTCGTTTGCAACGCGCGGTGCGATGGCGGCAAATCGCCCGATCGTCGAAGTCCTCCACTTCGTCGGCGCCGGGGACCACTACATCGCCAATCGCTTCCTGCGGCATTTTCTGCGGCTCGGACTGCAGGGCGGGGTGATCGGCGGCGGCGCCGCGATGCTGGCTTTCGGGTTCTCCGAATCGATCGCCGGCTGGTTCTCGGGTACCCCGGTCGGAGATCAATTCGCGGGATTGCTGGGAACTTTTTCGCTGCGTCCGACCGGCTATCTGGCGCTGGCGGTGCAGGCCGTGCTGATCGCGGCGGTCACGGCCTGGGCATCGCGGCGGACGGTGTTTGCCACGCTGGACGACATCGACTGACGCCGCTGCAAGCAATCCCGGCTCAAAGCAGACTCCACTTGGTCTGAAAAGCTTCTAGACTTGGGTTGGAGAAGGAATCGCCAGCGTCGCATGAGCTTGCAGCCCGACGATAAAGCGCCAAATGCGTCGATGTCAGCGCCGCGGGGCTGGCTGCGCGCCGTTGTCGTCGCGGCGCTGGCCATTGTGTTCGTCAGTGCTGCGATCGGCTTCGTCGGGTTTCTGTCGCAGTTGCGCGGCGCCGAGATGAAACCTGCCAGCCCTGCCGACGGCATCGTGGTGCTGACGGGCGGTTCTTCGCGCGTCTCCGACGCGATCGAACTTTTAGCCGCCGGCTATGGCAAGCGACTGCTGATTTCCGGCGTGCATCCGACCAGCGCGGCAAGCGATATCTCGCGTTCGCTGCCCGACAACCAATCGCTGTTGAGCTGCTGCGTCGATCTCGACCACTCCGCCATCAACACCCGCAGCAATGCCGCGGAAACGCGGCGTTGGGCGCATGAGCGCGGTTTCAAGTCGCTGATCGTGGTGACGTCGAACTACCATATGCCGCGGGCCATCGTCGAACTGTCGCACGCCATGCCCGACATGACGCTTGTTCCGTTCGCGGTGGTCGGCGACAAATGGCGCGATGAACCATGGTGGACGAATGGCGCGACGTTGCGGCTGTTGCTGTCGGAGTATGTCAAATACGTCGCCGCGGAGGTGCGGGTGCGCCTAGCTGATGCGGGTCTCGAACTGGCGCCCGAACCTGACGAGCCGCCGACCGGATCGATCGCGCCGCCCCGGCCGGCGACGGCTCAAACCAACTGATCGGGTTTTCGATGGTTTTGATCTTCCTGCGTTCGTTGGTTTACAACGTGCTGTTTTACGCGCTGTTGGTGTTCTGGATCCTCGTTGCGCTTCCCAGCTTTCTGATGCCACCGCGGGCCTTTATGGTGTTCGCCAAGGGCTGGGCGCGCAGCAGCATCTGGCTGTTGCGCGTGATCTGCAACACCAAGGTCGAATATCGCGGGCTGCAGAAAATCCCGCGGGGGCCGCTGATCGTCGCGTCGAAGCATCAGTCGTTCTGGGAAACATTCGCTCTGTTGCAGTTCTTCGATGCGCCGCTGTTCATCTACAAGCGCGAACTGGGCTGGATTCCCTTCTTCGGCTGGTATCTGATGAAGTCGAAGATGATCGGCGTCGACCGCGGCGGCGGCAAGCGATCGCTGATGCAGATGTTGCGGCGTGCGCCAAAGGAAATCCGCAGCGGCCGGCAGCTGATTATATTCCCCGAAGGCACCCGCACCCCGGTCGGCGCGCCGCCGCACTATATGACCGGGGTGGGGCAGATCTATGCCAGCAGCGGGGTGCCCTGCATTCCGGTCGCGCTGAATTCCGGACTGTTCTGGCCGCGGCGGACATTCATGCGCTATCCCGGCACGCTGGTCGTGGAGTTCCTCGATCCGCTGCCGCCTGGTCTGCCGCGCAGGGAATTCATCGCGCGAATCAGGGCATCGATCGAGGACGCCACCGACCGGCTGGTTGACGCCGCGCGGCAGGAGCAGGCGCAGCTGTTCGATCGGGTACCGGGTTCGGTCAAAGCCTGAGGCGGCGCTTACACTCCCCCTCCGGAAGTGAAGTCACCGGTGCTGTGGCGTCTCGTTGTGCAGCATCAACGCCAGCTGATGCAATGGCCGGTCGCGAAAACCTTCCGCTTCGATGGCCTTCACGGTGGCAATGACATAGTCGCGGTTGGCGCCGGATTGCCCATGGCCCTGCTGCACATGACGCAGTTGCTCCGCCAGTGACAGCCGCCCGGCATATTGCACGTGACCGCGGTCGACCACGTAGACAAGCGCGCTGACGCGCTGTCGGGGCTCGTTCTCGAGCCATACCGAGCGCACCACCTCGCGGTAGACCGACGTGACCTGCTCGCGCGCGCGCAAATAGGCGACCGTAGCCGTGCGGTGCTGCTCGGCGACCCGAAAGGCGATACCGCGGCAGGCGCCGCCGCGGTCGAGGCCGAGCACCAGGCCGGGCTTTTCCGGCGTGCCGCGGTGCACAAAGGAGTAGACGCAGAGCGCGCGATGCTCGCCGATCAGCCGCGCCGGGACCTGCTCAGTGAACGTAAAGCCGGGCCGCCACATCAGCGAGCCATAACCAAACACCCACAGCTCGCCTTTGAATAATTCCGCTTCGGACTGGATCTTGGCAGGCATCGCGCGCACGGCTATCAGAAGAATCTTGGCAGGCGAAGCAGAATTACCCCGCCTCAGCCTCCATTAACTTGCATTAACTTGATTGTACCGCAGTGCATCTCTTAATTGACAAAATCCTTGGCCAAAGGTCGTCGCATGTCCGATATTGCTCTCGCGCCGCGCCGGCGCCCGCTTTGGCGGCTTTTCTTCATGCCAGTCCTGCTCCTGATCGCCGCGGCGGGATGGAGCGCGTTCTGGTTCTACGCGGCCTCGGAGGTCGACGGGTCCGTCGATGCCTGGCGCGCCCGCGAGGCGAAGTCCGGCCGGCTCTACGACTGCGCGCGGCGAACGGTCGCCGGCTTTCCGTTCCGGCTCGAAGTGCGCTGCGACGGTGCCAGCGTGTCGCTGGTGTCGCAGACCGCTGGATCGGCCGCGACGCAAACGCCGCTCACGGCAAAACTCGGCGAAATCCTGGTGGTGGCGCAGGTCTATGATCCGAAACGGCTGATCGCGGAGTTTACCGCGCCGGCAACGATCTCCGATCGAGGTCAGCTGCCCTCCATGACGGTGAATTGGAGCAAGGCCCGCAGCAGCGTGGTCGGATTGCCGGGCGTTCCGCAGCGCGTCTCGCTGGTGTTCGACAACCCCGAGATCGCAGCGGTCAATGGCCCGGCGCAGGCGCCGCAGGCGCGCGCCAAGCACATTGAACTGCATAGCCGCCAACTCGAAGGCACGCCGAACGATCGTCCCATGATCGAAACCGCGCTTAGCATAGCCGCCGGCAGCGTGCAGGGGGTGCATCCGCTGCTCGCGGAGCCGTTCGATGCCGATGTGCGGGCGATCCTGAGCGGGTTGAAGGATTTCTCGCCAAAGCCCTGGCCCGAACGGTTGCGCGAGTTGCAGGCCGCCGGCGGCCATGTCGAAATCGTGCAGTCCCGGATCCAGCAGGGCGATCTGATTGCGGTTGCCGCCGGCTCGCTGGGTCTCACTGTCAACGGCCGTCTCGACGGCGAAGTGCAGATGACAGTTGCCGGAATCGAGAAGGTCATACCGGCGCTTGGCATTGAAAAGATGCTCGAGCAGGGCGTGCCGCAGGCCACCCTCGATCGCGTCGCGCCCGGCGTCAAAACCCAGGATGTCAACAACCTGCTCGGCGCACTCGATCGCGCGATCCCCGGTCTCGGCAAGGTGGTCAAGCAGAATGCCACGGTCGGCGTCGCCGCCGGTCTCAACGCGCTCGGCAAGGAAGCCGTCCTTGAAGGCAAGAAGGCGCGGGCCTTTCCGTTGCGTTTCGTCGACGGCCAGGTTTTTCTCGGGCCGCTGAAGGTAGGGCAGATCCCGCCGCTGTTCTGAGGATCGCGTGTCCCGGAGCCGGTGCGGCGTTTTTCGCGCTGCTGTGCAGAGCCGGGACCCCAGGCCGGGCTCTATCAAGGACAGACGCCAAAACTATTGAATCGGATCTGCTTCTCCCCTCCCCCCGCGAAGCGGTGGGGAGGGGTCGGGGGTGGGGGGTCTATCCGCAGGAACCGCTGCTTCGGTGTACGCCGCGCCACCCCCCACCCCCGACCCCTCCCCGCCACGCGCGACGCGCGTGGGGGGAGGGGAGCTTACGACATCAACCTTGAGTTCCGGCTTGTTCCCCAGCTGCGCGGTGGGCCGGCCGAAGTCTGGCACCGCCGAATCCTGGCCGATCTCGACGATGCCGCGGCGGATCGCGCGGGTGCGGGTGAAGTGCTCGAACAGCGCCGCGCCGTCGCCGCGGCGGATCGCGCGGGTGAGCTTGGAGAGGTCCTCGTTGAAGGTGCCGAGCATTTCCAGCACCGCCTCCTTGTTGGCGAGAAATACGTCGCGCCACATGGTCGGGTCGGAGGCTGCGATACGCGTGAAGTCGCGAAATCCGCCAGCGGAGAACTTCAGCACCTCGGATTGCGTGACACCTTCAAGCTCATCCGCTGTGCCTACGATCGTATAAGCAATCAGATGCGGCAGATGGCTGGTGACCGCGAGCACCAGATCATGATGGTCCGCCGTCATGATCTCGACCTTGGCGCCAAGCGCCGCCCAGAACGCGCGCAGCCGCTCGACCGCGCTCGGCTCGGTACCCTCAGGCGGGGTCAGGATGCACCAGCGGTTGATGAACAGCTCCGCAAAACCTGAATCGGGACCGGAATATTCGGTGCCGGCGACCGGGTGCGCCGGCACGAAATGCGCGCTGGCAGGCAGATGAGGCGCCATCTCGCGCACCACGGCGCCCTTGACCGAGCCGACGTCGGAGACGATGGCGGCCGGCGCGAGATGACCGGCTATTTCCTGAGCCACCGCGCCGCAGGCGCCGACGGGGATGCAGAGGATAACCAGATCGGCGCCTTCGACCGCCTCGGCGTTGGTTTTCACCACGCGATCGACAATGCCGAGCTCCCTGACCCGCGCGCGGGTCTGCTCCGAGCGCGCCGTGGTGACGATTTCTGCCGCCAGCCCCTGCCGGCGCGCGGCTCGCGCGATCGAGCCGCCGATCAGCCCGAAGCCGATCAGCGCGATCCTCCTGAAGGGGGGCGCGGCGTTCACGGGCGCGCCACGAAGTCGCGCAAGCCCTCGACCACGAGCCGATTGGCCTCTTCGGTGCCGATGGTCATGCGCAAGGCGTGCGGCAGGCCGTAATTGTTCAGCCCGCGCAGCACCAGGCCGCGCCGGGTCAGGAACACATCGGCATCGGCCGCCGTCCTGCCCTGCTCAAGCGGGAAATGAATCAAGACAAAATTGGCCACGCTCGGCGTCACCTTGAGGCCGAGTCTTGTCAGTTCATCGGTCAGCCAGCTGCGCCATTTTTCGGTGTGGGCCTTCGACATCTGCTGATGCGCGGTATCTTCGATCGCCGCCACCGCCGCCAGCATGGCCGGCGTCGAGACGTTGAAGGGGCCACGGATGCGGTTGACCGCATCGACGATAGGGGCCGGTCCGAACATCCAGCCAATCCGCAAGCTGGCGAGCCCGTGAATTTTGGAAAAGGTGTGGGTCATCACCGTATTGTCTGACGTGGCCACCAGTTCGATGCCGAGTTCGTAGTCGTTGCGCGAGACATAGTCGGAATAGGCGGCATCGAGCACCAGCAGCACATGCGGCGGCAGCCCGGCGCGCAGCCGCTTGACCTCATCGAACGGCAGATAGGTGCCGGTCGGGTTGTTCGGGTTGGCGAGCCACACCAGCCTGGTTCGCGGCGAGACCCGTTGCAGGATGGCATCGACGTCGGCGGTGAAGTTGGTCTCGGGCGCAACGACGTTGACGGCGCCGTTCGCCATCGTCGCGATCGGATAAACCAGAAAGCCGTGGCTGGTGGAGACCGCCTCGTCGCCGCGGCTGAGATAGGTATGGGCCAGCAAATTGAGAATTTCGTCGGAGCCGGCGCCACAGATGATGCGGCCGGGATCGAGCCCGAAGGCGCGGCCGATGGCCTGGCGCAGCACGCGCGAGGTGCCCTCCGGATAGTCCTCCAGGTGCGACGCCGCCTGCTTGTAGACCTCGATCGCCCGGGGCGAAGGCCCGAACGGCGTCTCATTGGCCGACAGCTTGAACACCTTGCGGCCCGGCTCCGGCACCGGACTCTTGCCGGGCGTATAGGGCGCAATATCGAGAATGCCGGGATTCGGCACGGGGCGGGACATCCTGGAACTCCGGGTAAAATCAGGGGCGGCCTTAGGATCCGGCCGCCCCGCTCGGGGGCACCGTATAGCGCGTTGCGTGGCTGCCGACGAGGGCCGATGAACGCAGGGATGCGCCGGCCTCGATCAGCGCCGATTTGATCTTTTCGAGGCGGTTGGGCGCAATCGACACCAGCAGCGCTGCGCCGTCGAAGGCGGTATCCGGCACCGCGACGACTTCGGCCAGCGGTGACAGCGCGCGGGCGATTTCGGCGTTCCAGCCGGATACCCGCACGCTCCACATCTCGACCTCGGTCACCATGGCGCTGTCGGCGACGCGCGACACCACGAAGACCGGCAGCGCCGCCGGATGGTCGGCGCGCTCGACGAAGGGCAGCCTGGCGATGATCTTCGGCGCGCCCTGGGCTTCGAGCGCGATCCACCACGGGGTGCGGCTGGAAGTGGCGGAGACCAGCGCCAGATCGCCCTTCGACTTCGCCACCGCGTCGACCGCGGCCTGCGCGCTGAAATGCGAGACGTAGGGAACGGTGAAACCAAAATGAAACCGTGCCGAATCCCGCATCGCGGATTCGCCTGAGGAGATGTCGGCATGCACCGAAAACGGCGCCTGCACATAGGTGAAGGTCGCGATGATGACGCGCCAGATGCTCTCGACGGTGTCGAGCGGCAGGATGCCGCGATGGCGCTGGACCAGCCGGCGCATCATCTCGGCCTCGCGCGCCGGCCGGAACGCCGAGCCGACTTCCTGGGTCTGCTTCACCTGGATCAGCCGATCGATGATGTCGCCGCGCTGCATCAACAGCCCGTGCACCTGCGCATCGATGGCGTCGATCTCTTGGCGCAGCACCTGAAGCGAAGGCGGGGCGGGAGGCGATGAAGACATGGGTAGACCTGAGGACGGGTGGCGATTTTGATCCGTTGCGAAGCGTGACATCCTCATCCCATGGGAGCGGCTTGCCGCGTCGCGAAGGATGGAGGCCTGTTCTCTCTCATGCTTCGAGACGGCGCAAGGGCGCCTCCTCGCTATAACGGCGCTTTCGCCGTCGCTTGCCTTGACGGGACGCCGCCCTGAGACTAACATTTGAGCACTTCCGTGGTCATTTGAGCCGGCCGGCTTGCAGCCACGTTAAACAACTCGCTAAACAGGCCGGGGACAGAAGTGATCCCGGTCGAACTTACGTTCAGGCCGGGTTTTTTACGGCCTGATTTCCGCGGTGCTTTTGCAGACCTCCCCAAGGAGATCGGTAGCAAGATGGTAAATGTAAAGCCGATACCAGGCCCGGCGATCCATGCCGACGAGCGGTTGCACGAGGCGGACCATCCGACTTCGAAGTTGGCGCGCTTCGGCGCGGACCAGCCGCTCAGGCTCGATTGCGGCATCGATCTCAAGCCGTTCCAGATCGCCTACCAGACCTATGGCGAGCTAAATGCCGAACGTTCCAATGCGGTTTTAATCTGCCATGCTCTGACCCTCGACCAGCACGTCGCCAACGTGCATCCGCTGACCGGCAAGCCGGGCTGGTGGGAAACCATGGTCGGTCCGGGCCGGCCGCTCGATACCAACAGCTACTTCATCATTTGCGCCAATGTGATCGGCGGTTGCATGGGTTCGACCGGGCCGGCATCGACCAATCCGGCCACCGGCAAATTGTGGGGACTGGATTTTCCGATGATCACCATTCCGGACATGGTGCGCGCCCAGGCCATGCTGCTCGACCGCCTCGGCATCGATACGCTGTTCTGCGTGGTGGGCGGCTCGATGGGCGGAATGCAGGCGCTGCAATGGACTGCGGCCTATCCTGCCCGCGTGTTCTCGGCGCTGGCGGTCGCCTGCAGCACGCGGCATTCGGCACAGAACATCGCCTTTCACGAACTCGGCCGCCAGGCCGTGATGGCCGACCCGGACTGGCATGGCGGACGCTATTTCGAGCAGGGGACCCATCCGCATCGTGGCCTCGGCGTCGCGCGGATGGCCGCGCATATCACCTATCTCTCGGATGCGGCCCTGCACCGCAAGTTCGGCCGCAGGATGCAGGATCGCGACCTGCCGACATTCTCGTTCGATGCGGATTTCCAGGTCGAGAGCTATCTGCGCCATCAGGGCTCGTCCTTTGTCGAGCGCTTCGACGCCAACAGCTATCTCTATCTGACGCGGGCCATGGACTATTTCGACATCGCCGCGGATCATGACGGCGTGCTGGCGCGGGCCTTCCGCGGCGTCCAGACGCGGTTCTGCGTAGTGTCCTTCACCAGCGACTGGCTGTTTCCGACACCGGAGTCGCGGGCGCTGGTGCATGCGCTCAACGCCTCCAGCGCCCGGGTGTCATTCGCCGAGATCGAGACCGACCGCGGCCATGATGCATTTCTGCTCGATGTTCCCGAATTTTTCGATATCGCCCGCGCCTTCCTGCAATCGGCGGGCACCGCGCGCGGTCTGACCAAGGCGGGTCGCTGACATGTCCCTGCAGCAACAGGTCTTGCCGTTCGACGGCGCGGCGGCGCCGGACAGAGGGCAGTATCGCGGCGATCATCTGCTGGTGGCCGAGATGGTCGAGCGCGGCTCGAAAGTGCTCGACGTCGGCTGCGGCGATGGCGATCTGCTGCAGCTATTGGAGAGCCGCGGCATCGACGGCCGCGGCATCGAGCTGTCGCGCGAGGGCGTCAATCGCTGCGTCGCCAAGGGTCTCGCGGTAGTGCAGGGCGATGCCGACACCGACCTTGTCAATTATCCCGACGACGCCTTCGACTATGTGATCCTGTCGCAGACCTTGCAGGCAACGCGGCAGCCACGCGCGGTGCTGGAAAATCTGCTGCGGATCGGACGCCGCGCCATCGTGTCGTTCCCGAATTTCGGTTTCTGGAAGATGCGGCTGCAGCTCCTGGTCGGCGGCCATATGCCACGCACCGAGAATCTGCCGGCCACATGGTATGATACTCCGAACATTCATTTCTGCACCATCAAGGATTTCGTGCAGCTGTGCGAGGTGATCAATGTCAAGATGGAGCGCGCGGTCGCGCTCGACACTTACGGCCGCCCGCTGCGGCTCAACGCGCCCTGGTGGTTCTGGAACATGTTCGGCGAGCAGGGCGTGTTCCTGCTGAGCAGGGCGGGCAAGGGGCGGTAGGCGGGGCCGTCATACCCCGGCGCGCGAGCGCGCGCGCCGCGAGCTCGGTCTGACTCTGCCCTCCCCTCGCGGGCCCTCACGGGAGAGAGCCTGCCCCGGTCTTGAGCCGGGGTCGACCGGCGCAGCCGGTCGGATCACATGATATCGATCAACTGCGTCTTCGGTCCGGCTTCGATTTCTTTGATTTACAGTGCTGGGCCCGACGCCTATCAGCCATTCCGGCGAGCGAACTGAGGATGTGAATCATGACCGACCTCGACGTCCGGGATGCGGGGGCAAAGGCCGACAACATTGTCAATCCGGCGTTCGTCGCCGCCAGCATGATCGAAGAACGTGCGCCCGACATCGTCGAAGCCCTCAACGACATGCCTCTGGAACTTGCGGTCGCGGTTCTGCTTCATCTGGCGCCCGATCGCGCGATTGAGGTCCTCGACCAGCCCGGGCTGGAACACGAGTCCGAACTGGTCGAGCGTATGCCGCGGGAAGCCGCCGCGAAGCTTCTGGCAGGCATGTCCGCGGACCGCGTCGCCGACGTCTTCCGTCAGGTAAAAGAGTCTGACCGCACCGAGCTGCTCGATCTGTTGGAGCCCGATGCCAGCGCCAACATCCGCCGCCTGCTGGAATACCCGAAGGACACCGCCGGATCGATCATGACGACGGAATTTGCCAGCGTTCCCTCGACCTACACCGTCCGGCAGACTCTCGACTATATCCGCCACGTGGAAAGCACGAGGGAAACCGTTTATGCGATCTACGTGCTGGATCCCCTCAGCCAGTCGCTGGTCAAGACCGTTAGCCTGCGCCGGCTCGTTGCGGGGGACCTAGATGCACCCGTGGTCTCGGTCGCTCGCCCTGGCCGTCTGATCACCGCCGCGCCCCTCATGGACCGGGAAGACATCGCGCGCCTGATCTCGAAGTACGACCTGCTCGCCGTGCCGGTTGTCGAGCGCGGTCGCGTCATTGGGATTGTCACGGTCGACGACGTCATCGACGCCATCGTGCAGGAAAGTACTGAGGATGTTCAGAAGTTCGGCGGCATGGCAGCCATCGACGAGCCGTACCTGGAAGTCGGCTTCTGGCAGATGATGAAGAAACGCGGTGGCTGGTTGTGCGCGCTTTTCCTGTCCGAGATGTTGACGGCGTCGGCGATGCAGGGCTACGAAGGCGAACTCGAGAAGGCGGTCGTGCTGACGCTGTTCATCCCGCTGATTATGAGCTCGGGGGGCAATTCCGGATCGCAAGCCACATCCCTTCTCATACGCGCATTGGCCTTGCGTGAATTGCAGATCAGGGACTGGTGGCGCGTGGCGCTGAGGGAAATCCCAAATGGTCTTGCTCTCGGAACGATGCTGGGCCTGGTTGGCGTCGTACGCATTTCGCTCTGGCAGTATCTGGGCTTTTATGACTACGGCGAGCATTGGTTACTGATCGCCTCGACGGTCGGCGTCGCCCTGATCGGCATCGTCATGTTCGGCTCGTTGACCGGGTCCATGCTTCCGTTCATTCTGCAACGAATTGGGTTCGATCCGGCCAGCGCTTCGGCTCCTTTTGTGGCAACCCTGGTCGACGTCACCGGTCTCGTCATCTACTTCAGTGTGGCTTCGCTGATACTGCGTGGCACGCTGCTATAGATGAGGGCTCGCCTCCGAATTGCGTGCTTGACCCCTCGATCCTCAAGACGGAGCGCCCGTCACCTGCGCTCGTTCGAATGGTTACTCACTCGAACTGGGTCATCCGCGCCCGGTCGGGCCGACCGAGACCCCCACCCACTTGACGCCAGCGTCGAGGCGCCAGACCACACGACTTCGCCGCCCGCGACACCGTTGGTCATCTGCGTGCCGTCTGATTGGTGCAGTGGAAGGTGCGGATCTGCTTTCAGCCTGCAATGGCCTGCAGGTCGCGGCCTCCATCGTGCTTTCGCCGAGCAGCATTGATGGTATTGTGACGGTGAGCGAAGCCGGCCGCACTTCCAGGAGGAGTTGAAAGAGCCGGGTT
>NZ_JBEKXH010000163.1:0-13980 GCF_049512235.1 Bradyrhizobium sp. | reverse complement strand
GGGTGGTCGAAATGACCCACATGGTGATGGGGCCGGCCTGCGGCATGGTGCTGGCCCAGCTCGGCGCCGAGGTCATCAAGGTCGAGCCCTCAGGTGGCGACAAGACCCGCAGCCTCGGCGGCATGGGAACGTCGTTCTTCCCGCTGTTCAACCGCGGCAAGCGCAGTGTCGTGCTCGACTTCGCCAAGCCCGAGGACCGCGAAAGCATGCACCGGCTATTGGCCAGCGCCGATGTGTTCCTGGAGAATTTTCGCGATGGCCAGCTTGAAAAGCAGGGCCTCGGCCTTGCGGAAATACGCCGCAGGCATCCGCATCTGATCACAGCCGGCCACAAGGGCTTTCTGTCCGGCCCCTACGAGCATCGTCCGGCGCTCGACGAAGTCGTGCAGATGATGTCGGGGCTCGCCGCCATGACCGGAACCAAGGAGAAGCCGCAGCGGGTCGGATCCTCCGCCAACGACATCATGGGCGGCATGTTCGGCGCGATCGCGATCCTGGCTGCGCTCTACCAGAAGCGCGGCGGCGGAGGCCCCGCGGATATCCGCATCGGCCTGTTCGAAAACTGCCTGTTCCTGGTCGCCCAGCACATGGTCCAGTACGAGATGACCGGCATCAAGCCAAAGTCGATGCCGGAGCGCGAGCATGCCTGGCCGATCTACGACATTTTCGAGACCGCAGGCGGCGAGCGCGTCTTCATCGGCGTCGTGACCGAAGGCCATTGGCAGAGCTTTTGCCAGGAGTTCGGCCTGCAGGAACTGTTGGAGGATCCTGCCCTGCGCACCACCACCGACCGCATCCTGGCGCGATCGAACATCATTCCGCGGGTCGCCGCGGTGATCAAGGGCTGCAACGCGGCGGAGTTGTCGGCCACCCTCGACCGGCTCAATATCTGCTTCTCGCCGATCAATCGCCCCGAGGATCTGCTCGACGATCCGCATGTGTTGCGCCCTGGCGGCATGGTGAATGCGACCAATGCCGATGGCGAAGCCTTCCGGGTGCCCGCGCTTCCGGTCGAGTGGAACGGCGCCAGTATCGGCGACGGCCTCAAAGTGCCGGCGCTCGGCGCCGATACGGCGGCGGTTCGGGCCGAGCTTGCGGCCCGCGACGCATTGGCGGCCGACGAATTTTCTTCAACCGGCAAAACTGCTGCGAGCATGGCATGACCCGCGTTCACGAGATTTATCCCGATGGCCGCGTCAGTCTGCGCGAGGTGGGCTTGCGCGATGGCCTTCAGCTCGTGAAGACCTTTCCCTCTACCGTGGCGAAACGGCGCTGGATCGGTGACGAATACGCCGCGGGCGTGCGGCATTTCGAGATCGGCTCGTTCCTGCCGGCCAGCACCTTTCCGCAGTTTGCCGACGTCCGCGAGCTGGTCCGGACGGTGGCGGAGCTGCCGGGCGCGCATGGCATCGCGCTCGTGCTCAACGAGCGCGGCGTCAACGAGGCGCTGGCATCGGGCGTTGCCGAGATCGCATCGGTGGTCTCGGCCACCGAAGAACACAGCCAGGCCAACGCCAAGCGGTCGCGCGAGGAGGCCATCGCCAATATCCGAAGGCTGTGCGAATGGCGCGATGCGAGCGCGCACAGGCCGATCGTGCATGCGGCGATCTCGATGGCGCTGGGCTGTTCGATCGCAGGCCCGGTCGATCCGCTGGAAGTGATCCGGATCGCGGAAAAATGTTTTGCCGCCGGCGCCGACGTGGTCGGGATCGCCGACACCGTCGGTTATGCCGGCCCGAAACAGGTCGGCGCGCTGACCGAGGCCATCGTCAAGATGTCGGGGCATCCAGTCTGCGTGCATCTGCACGATACCAGGGGCATGGGGATCGCCAATGCGTCGGCGGCGCTGGATGCCGGCGCGCGCATTCTCGACGGCTCGCTCGGCGGCCTCGGCGGCTGTCCGTTCGCGCCGGGCGCCACCGGCAATGTGGTGTTCGAGGACCTGGTCTTTCTGTGCGAGAGCAAGGGCTTTGCCACCGGCATCGATATCGAAAAGCTGGTCGCGGTGCGCGCGATCCTGCGCGAGGCAATGCCGGGTGAGCCGCTCTACGGGAGTCTCGCCCGCGCCGGACTGCCGGCCTGTAAAACCAGCGTCGCGGCCTGACCAGCCGATGCGCCTCTGACCCTGCGCAGGCGTTCGCTCCCGCCGCCGAAAACGGCCCCAGCATGGGGGGGCATGCTGAGGCCGTCGTTCATCGGAAGCCTTGGGGGGATGGCGTCCGGCATTGCATCAACAATTCAATGAGAAATTTGTTCCGGTTCCGGCTCCGATCATCTGCGCAACTGCCTCCGCATCATGCAGCGGTGCTCGGCGGCAGGAAATCGTCGACGCCGCCGACAGTAATAACAATACCCGCGATCAACAGGGCCATCAGTGAGGGAGCCGCGCCGTCCGCGCTCCCCTCCCCCCGCGCAGCGGTGCGGAGGGAGCCTGCCCCGGACTTGATCCGGGGTCGGGGGTGGGGGGTCCTTCGGCATGAACCGCTGTCACTTCTTCAGCCGGAAGCGGCGCTTCCGGGTCAATCGCTTCAGGAACAAGCGCCGGCGAGCGGATCGTTTCTGGAAACGGTCCGAACTCGCCCGCCACCTCCCGGAGCGGCTTTTGCTTGTCGGCCCAGTGCAAAGCCGTGTAGTCGAAGCCGTGCACGATGGTGGGTTTGACGATTTCGAAGTAGGGCGAGATGTCGAAATCCCTGGGCATATAGAGCGAGGAATCGCGGATGTGCAGGATCTCGCGCCGGGCCTGCTTGGAGCCGGCGCGGGTGATCTTGGGCAAGATCGGATAGCGCACGGCGTCGAAGGCCTGCGCGATCAAGGCCGAGCAGATGATCTTGGTGGGATCGCCGGAGCCGAACGCGATCATGCGCCGCCGCCAGCGCTGCGGGATCGGCAGCGGAACGAGATAACGCATGAGGTCGAGGATGTTCTTGGTGTCGTAGCCGAAGCCGATGCGGTTGATGGCATAGCGGCACACCGTATGGCGGTCTTCGTAGGACAGCCCGACCGGCCGGCACAGCCTGGTATGATAGGGAAGATATTTCGACAGCGGCGCCGACGTCACGCCTTCGCCGATATTGGCCTCGATCAGGACGTGGCGCTCGCCATCGGCTTCTTCGACGCCGTCGATCGGGCCGACGTAAAGTGCGGCATGCGACCAGGTCGACTGCGTCAGGTATTTGATGATGCCGGAAACCCGATTGTTGCCTTCGACCAGGAGCACGTCGCCCGGTTCGATAACGCTGCGCAAATGCTCAGGGTCGCTCGGCGTGAACGGCTCGTAGCCCGGCACTTCCTTCTGCAGGTAGCCCGCGATCACCTTGCCGACGGTATCGAGCACAACGCCCATGACAATCGTTCCCCCAGCTGCCTTTCTGACCTTACTTATTGCCTCATCATGGTCGAAAGCCGTTGCAATTTAGTTCATGGCTTGGCCGGATCAATCATCAAAGATTTACCATGGGTGTTGCCGCCCGGCCGCCAATGCGGCAAGTTCGCGGCGGTCCGGAAATCGTGAAATTGGCTGTCCGCGCGGCGACGTTGAGTACGGTTCGGACCCGCGCCGGCACTGGAAACCCCTGATTCCAGATTGGTTTTGGTTGAGAACATCGTATGGCAGGGTGTGGGGCGAAGCTGACGCGAACGAACCAACCACCACGCTGGGTTGCTGCTGCATTTTTCAAAGTTCCGGAAACCATGAAATGACACTGACGCGCCGGGGTTTCCTTTCGGCGTCCGCGGGGCTCGCGGCCGTGCCGGCGCTTTGCGCCGGCGCCTTTGCGGCGTCCGCGCCGCGCCAGGCCGACATCGTCGTGATCGGAGCCGGCGCCGCCGGCATCGCCGCGGCGCGGCGCATCATGGCGGCGAACCGCAAGGTGATCGTGGTGGAGGCGACCGGCCAAGTGGGCGGTCGCTGCCTCACCGACAGCGCGACCTTCGACGTGCCGTTCGATCGCGGCGCACGCTGGCTGCATAATCCCGAGACCAATCCGGTGACCCGGCTCGCCCGCATGGCGGGGCTTGATGTCTCCCCGGTGCCGCTCGGCCAGAAAATCCGCATCGGGCGGCGCTTTGCGCGGGCTGGGGAAACCGAGGAGTTTCTCGCCGCTTTGGTGCGCGCAAACCGGGCCATCGACGACGCCTCGCGCGGCAAGACCGATGTCAGGACCGATGTCTCCTGCGCTTCCGTCATGCCAAGGGATCTCGGCGACTGGGCCGGGACGACCGAATTTACGCTCGGCGCCAATGCCACCGGCAAAGACCTCAGGGATATCTCCGTCATCGACAAGGCCCGCGCGCAGGAGCGCAATGCCGCGGTCGCCTGCCGCCAGGGCCTGGGCGTCGTGATCGCGAAGCTTGCCGAGCAGGTGCCGGTGGCGTTCTCGACGCCGGCCAGTCGCATCAGCTGGAACGGACGCGATGTCACGGTGGAGACTCCGGGCGGCAATATCGCCGCCCGTGCCGCCATCATCACGGTCTCCAGCAATGTGCTGACCGCCGGCGGCATCAAGTTCACGCCTGAACTACCCAAGCGCCAGCTCGATGCCGCAGCGAAGCTCAGCCTCGGCAGCTACGACCGCATCGTCCTGCAATTGTCGGGCAATCCGCTGGGGCTCGCCCGCGACGACGTCCTCATCGAGCAGAGTAGCTCGACGCGGACGGCGTTGCTGCTCGCCAACATGGCGGGATCGTCGTTGTGCTCGATCGATGTCGCCGGTTCGTTCGGCAGGGATCTCGCAGCGCAGGGCGAGGCGGCGATGATCGCCTTTGCAGTGGAATGGCTGACCAGAATGTTCGGCAGCGAGGCGGCCGCGGCCGTCAAGAAATCGAGCGCGACCCGCTGGAACGCCGCGCCGTTTGTGCAGGGCGCGATGTCCGCAGCTGTGCCGGGCGGACAGGGATCGCGAAAAATCCTGACCGAGCCGATCGGCTGCCTGTTCCTGGCCGGCGAAGCGACCCACGAAACCCTGTGGGGGCGGGTGGATGGCGCGTGGGAAAGCGGCGAACTGGCGGCGGAAGCCGCGCTGCGAAAGATCGGCGCGCTGCGCGTTGGCGAACCGGAGCCGGCCCCGTCGCGCGCACCGAAGCGCCGGCGCGCGGCCCCGATCAGGTCCGCGCTGCCGGGACCGCGGATCAATTGAGCTCTGCCTAACCGGCGAGTTATCCAGGTAGTAAAATACCTCTACTTTGTTGTTTTGCGGTATTTAACAGGACAGCCGACCGTCACCGCAGCATGCCGTCCAGCGCGGGCAATCCGATGATCACGGCTGCAGCGATCAAGCCGTAGCAGATGCCGCGAAACAGTTTTTCGCTGGCACGGCCGAACAGCTGCGCGCCGAACCAGACGCCAAGCGCATAGACCGGACCGACCAGCAGGGAGAATCGGATCGCGTCGGCGGTGATCAGCCCGGACCACCAATAGCTGACCGCGGAACAGAAGTCGGAAGCCCCGAAAAACAACAGGATGTTGGCGCGCGCAATCGCCTGGGCGATCGGCCGGCCGAGCCAATAGCCGACGATCGGCGGGCCGCCGGTCTGCGCCAGTCCGCTGCAAAAGCCCGACAAGCCGCCGACCGCGACGGAAACCCAGGAATGCTCCTTGCCCCGATAGCGCCAGCCCGAGAGCAGCAGCATCAGGAGCGCGCCCACGAAGGCAGAGATGATCCAGCGCGTCGTCACCGGATCGAGCCGGCTCAGCAAGTAGGTCCCGATGGGCACGCCGACCACCGCGCCGGACACCATGACCGCGGTCGCCTTGCGGTCCGCCTGCTTCCACGCGCCTGGAACCAGCGGGGCTGCGGCGACCAGATCGATCACCAGCAGCAGCGCGGCGACCAGCCGCGGCGCCGCCAGGCTGCTCGCCAGCGGCATGAAAATCAGCGCCGAGCCGAACCCGGAAAAACCGCGCGCCGTTCCCGACACCAGCGCGATCGCGGCGATGGCGGTGGCGTCGATGATGCCGACATCCGCAGGGATCAGGCCGGTCAGGCTCATGCCGCGAACGTCGGCAGCCTGATGCCCCGCGGTGTCATCCGCGCAACGTTCCGCCGGTCTTCCTGTTCACTTCAGTCACGATCTTTGCCGCCACCGCGTCGATCTCCTGGTCGGTCAGGGTTTTTTCGCGAGGCTGGATCGTCACTGCAATGGCGATCGACTTCTTGCCGTCGTCGATGCCCTTGCCTTCGTAGACGTCGAACACGGTGACATCGGTGATCAGCTTCCTGTCGGTGCCTTGCGCCGCGCGCACGATATCGCCGGCCCTGACACTGCGGTCGACGATAAAGGCAAAGTCGCGCGACACCGGCTGGAACGGCGAGAGTTCGAGCCCCGGCTTGGCGCGGGTCGGCTTCGGCCTGGCGTCAGGAATGCGGTCGAGGATCACCTCGAACGCGATCATCGGGCCGTCGGCGCGCAGCACATCGAGCGCACGCGGGTGCAGCTCGCCGAAATAACCCAGCACATTTTGCGGACCGATCTGGATGGTGCCGGAGCGGCCGGGATGCAGCCAGTCCGGGCCGCCGGGCACCACCTGCAGCGCCTGCATCGGCGCGCCGGCGGCCGCGAGCGCCGCGAACGCATCGGCCTTGGCGTCGAGCGCGTCCGCCACCGCCGAGCCGCTCCAGTGCCGGCCAATACCCGCAGACGAGGCATAGCCGTGGCGAATACCCGCGGCTGCGATCAGTTCATCTTCCGGACGGTCGCCCGTGAAGACCTGGCCGACTTCGAACACTGCGAGATCGGAAAAGCCGCGGTCGACATTGGCCTGTGCCGCGGTGACGAGACCGGGCACCAGGCTCGGCCGCATGTCGGACATATCCGCCGCGATCGGATTGGCAAGCGACAGCTCGGGATGACCGCGGCGGTTGGCCTCGGCCTGGACCGCCAGATCGCGGTCGAACAATTCGGCCTGCGGCTTTGCGATGAACGACCACGTCACCGCCTCGAGCATGCCGCGCACCGCCAGCGCGCGCTTGGCGCGGCGGGTGCGCAGCTGGATCGGGCTGAGCACCGGCTTGCGGGCGAGGTCGCCGCGCTCGAATGGCGTCATCGGCACCTTCTCGACGCCGACCATGCGCACCACCTCCTCGACGATATCGGCCTTGCCATGGACATCGCTGCGCCAGGTGGGCACCGCGACCTTCACCACCGGGCCGGGGCCGGCCATCATGAAGCCGAGATGGCCGAGGATGCGCTTCATCTCCGGCAGCGGCACGTCGATCCCGGCGAGGCGCTTGACTTCGGTGAGCGGAAAATCGATCACGCGATCGTCGCCGAAGGCGTTGCCGACCACGACGTTGTCCGATGGCATGCCGCCGCACAATTCCATCACCAGCCGCGTCGCCATCTCGAGCCCCGGCACCATGAAGGCCGGATCGACGCCGCGCTCGAAGCGATAGCGGGCGTCCGAATTGATGCCGAGTTTGCGGCCGGTCTGGGCGATGTTGATCTCATTCCACAACGCCGATTCGATCAGCACGTCGGTGGTCGCTTCCGAGCAGCCGGAGGCTTCGCCGCCCATGATGCCGGCAAGCGACTCGACGCCGGCATCGTCGGCGATTACGCAAACCTGGCTGTCGAGCGTGTAGCTGCGGCCGTCCAGCGCCAGCAAGCTCTCGCCTTCGCGGGCGCGGCGCACCGTAAGATGGCCTTTCACCTTGGCGGCGTCGAACACATGCAGCGGCCGGGCGCGGTCGTAGGTCATGAAGTTGGTGATATCGACCAGCGCGTTGATCGGTCTTAAGCCGATCGAGCCGAGGCGCTGCTGCAGCCATGGCGGCGACGGGCCGTTTTTGACGCCGCGCACCAGCCGCAGCGCAAAGCCCGGACAGAGCGCCTTGTCCTCGACCGCTACTTTCACCGGGCAGGGGAATTCGCCCTTGACCGGCTTGATCGCGGGGTCCTTGAACTTGCCCATGGCGGCGGCGGAGAGATCGCGGGCGATGCCGTGCACGCCGGTGCAATCCTGCCGGTTCGGCGTCAGGTTGATTTCCAGCACGGGATCACCTAGCCCGGCCCACTCCGCGTACACGGCGCCGACCGGCGCGTCGGCCGGCAGCTCCATGATGCCGTCGTGATCCTCCGAGATCTGCAGTTCGGCTGCGGAGCACAGCATGCCGCGGCTTTCGACACCGCGAATGGTGCCGACGCCGAGCGTGATGTTCTTGCCGGGAATGAAGGTGCCGGGCGCGGAGAACACGCTGATCAGGCCGGCGCGCGCATTCGGCGCGCCACAGACGACCTGCACCGGCGCGCTTGCCTCCCCGGTATCGACCATGCAGACCCGCAAGCGATCCGCATTGGGATGCTGCTCGGCCGAAATCACCCGCGCAATGGTAAAGGGCGCCAGCGCCTTCGCCTTGTCGTCGATGTGCTCAACCTCGAGCCCGATCATGGTGAGCTTGTCGGCGAGCTTTTCGACCGGCTCGTCGGTGTCGAGATGCTGTTTCAGCCAGGACAGGGTGAATTTCATGGCTGGGTGCTTTCATCCGACGGCGCTGGCGCGGTGCTCGCCACGTCGGCGGTCCGCTCGCGCTTGCGGGGCAGTGTCAAGGTTAGCGTCAGGGTGGGGGTGCCACACGGCGGAGCCACGCCGGTTTGAGCCAACGCCGTCACTTCGTCTTCCCCCGCAGGATATCCGCCACTTGCGGGATGTCCTTGTCGCCGCGGCCGGAGAGATTGACCACCATCAGATGATCCCGCGGCCGCTGCGGTGCGAGTTCCATCACCCGGGCGATGGCGTGAGCCGGTTCCAGGGCCGGAATGATGCCTTCCAGGCGCGATAGCAATTGGAAGGCCGCGAGCGCTTCGTCGTCGGTCGCCGAAAGATATTTCACCCGGCCGGATTCATGCAGCCAGGAATGCTCCGGGCCGATGCCGGGATAATCCAGTCCGGCCGAAATCGAATGCGCGTCCTGGATCTGGCCGTCATCGTCAATCAAAAGATAGGTGCGGTTGCCGTGCAGCACCCCGGGCCGGCCGCCGGCGATCGAGGCCGCGTGCCGCTGCGTCAGCCCGTGGCCCGCCGCTTCGACGCCGAAAATCTCGATCGTGGGATCGTCGAGAAAGGGGTGGAACAGCCCCATCGCGTTGGAGCCGCCGCCGATACAGGCGATGAGCGAATCCGGCAGCCGGCCTTCGGCCGCCTGCATTTGCGCGCGGGTCTCGACCCCGATCACGGACTGGAAGTCGCGCACCATCATCGGATAGGGATGCGGGCCGGCGACGGTGCCGATGCAGTAGAACGTGTCGTGCACGTTGGTGACCCAGTCGCGCAGCGCGTCGTTCATCGCGTCCTTCAGCGTGCGCGAACCCGATTGCACCGGGATCACCCTGGCGCCCAGCATTTCCATGCGGATGACATTGGGCTGTTGCCGCTCGACATCGACCGCGCCCATATAGACTACGCAATCGAGCCCGAACCGCGCGCACAGCGTGGCGGTGGCGACGCCGTGCTGGCCGGCGCCGGTCTCCGCGATGATGCGCTTCTTGCCCATGCGCCGCGCCACCATGATCTGGCCGAGCACATTGTTGACCTTGTGCGAGCCGGTGTGATTGAGCTCCTCGCGCTTGAAGTAGATTTTGGCGCCGCCGAGATGTTCGGTAAGGCGTTCGGCGAGATAGAGCGGCGACGGCCGGCCGACATAATCCCGCAGGTAGCCATTCATTTCCGTCGTGAAGGCCGGATCGGCCTTGGCGTCGGCATAGGCCCTTTCCAGGTCGAGGATCAGCGGCATCAATGTTTCGGCGACGAAACGGCCGCCGAAAATGCCGAAATGCCCGCGCTCGTCGGGCCCGCTGCGGAAGGAATTGGGTTTGGCAAAGCTCATCGGATCATCAGCTCGCGGCGAGAGGTGAAGAGAGCGCCCGCGCAGCGCGAATGAAATCGCGGATCATGTCGGGGTCCTTGATGCCGGGCGCGCGCTCCACGCCGGAGGAAACATCGACGCCACCGGCACGGGTGATGCGAACGGCGTCGGCGACGTTGCCGGCATTGAGGCCGCCCGAAACCATGAACGGCAGGGCGAGATCGAGATTTTCCAGCGCATGCCAGTCGAACACAGCGCCAAGACCGCCGGGACGGGTGGCTTCCCGGGGGGCGCGGGCATCGAACAGGACGCGATCGGCGATGGCGGCATAGCCCGGCAGCGAAGCGAGATCGGCGGAGGTCTCCACCGCGAGCGCTTTCATTACCTTGAGCGCGAACTTCTGCTTGATATAGGCCAGCCGCGCCACGGTTTCCCTGCCGTGCAATTGCAGCAGATCCGGCTGCAGCACCTCGACGATATTGGCCAGCGTCGCGTCGTCGGCATCGACGGTCAGCGCAACCTTGATGGCGCGCCGGCGCGCCTGCTTGCCGAGCCCGCGCGCCGTATCGAGGGTCAAATGCCGCGGCGAAGCCGGAAAGAACACGAAACCCACCATGTCCGCGCCCGAATCCAGCGCGACATCGAGCATCTCGGGCGTCGACAGGCCGCAAATTTTAACGATCAGGGACATGCTACAAGGCAGGGGTTCAAGGCTAAGCCGGCTACAGCGGAGGCCGCGTTCTACAACGTCACGCCCTGCTTGTCTCGCCCACCGGTGCCGGGAGGCGCCGCGCATCGTGGCCCGAGGGCGGCACGGCGCTGGCGCGCAGATCGGCCAATTGCGCCCTCGCGGCGTTCGCATCGGCCTCGTGCTGCCGCGCGGAGCGCCGCCAGCGGCGCTGCCGGAACCAGGTCGCGCAGCCGCCCGCCACCACGCCCGCGATCGCCACTGCGATGATCACGACGAACAGCGGCAGCGTGACCGCGACCGACGGATCGGTGGAATTGAACGGATCGAACGATACCGTCACCAGATGACGGTTGGCGACCGCAAAGACCACCAGGACAACGCCGAGCGGAATCACCACCAGAGCCGTGAAAAACTTTCGCATGACCATCTCTCGGCTCTCGATGGAGGTCGGACCGGCTTCAGGCGCCGGTGTCGGGAGCTCCGCCGTCGCGATTAAGCCGTTCGCGCATTTCCTTGCCGGTCTTGAAAAACGGCACGCTCTTCTGATCGACCGGCACATGGGCGCCGGTGCGCGGATTGCGGCCGGCGCGGGCCGGCCGATGCTTGACTGAGAACGCGCCAAAACCGCGCAACTCGACCCGGTCGCCCCGCGCGAGCGCGGCAACGATCTCATCGAGGATCGCGTTGACTATGTTCTCGACATCCCGCTGGTACAGATGCGGGTTGTGCTCGGCGATACGCTGAACAAGCTCGGATTTGATCATAGAAACTGGGACCCGGCAGACTGCGGATAACCATTTCCGTGAAAATGCCTTGAACTGTCAAGACTCTAAATCAAATTTGGACGGCGCGAAAACACGTGACAAACGCTCCGATTGGGTATTGTGAAAACACCCGCTTTGCGGGAGCCCGGTACCCGGACCCGATCCATGGGGTTCAATTGGCGTCCGCGGGTTGCCACAATGCCAGCATTCCATCGAGACCGAGGCGATCGACGGCCTGCGCGACGCCGGCCTGCTCGACTTGCCGTGCAATCGTGCTCAGGCCGAGTGCATCCAGCGTGATCGAAGCCGCCGTGCGCAAGAAGGTCAGGTCGCCGAAGCGCGGCGTCAAATGGAAATCGCGAACCGGCAGATTTTTCTTGACGCCTTTCTGCGCCACCAGCCACGCAACAGCGGCTTTTTCGTCGCCGAGCTGGTCGATCAGTTTGAGGTCGACCGCCTGGCGGCCGGTGAAGACCCGTCCGTCCGCGACCTTCGCGAGCAACGCGTCGTCCATGCCGCGCCGCTCTTTCACCAGGCCGCGGAACCAGGCGTAGGAATCCTGGACCAGCGCTTCAAGCGCGGCGCGCGCTTCCGGACTGGTCGGCTCGAAGCCGTTGGGGGCGGCTTTCAGCGGCGACGACTTCACTTCCTCGACCTTGACGCCGACGGTCTTCATGAGTTCGGTAAAATTCGGAAACTGGATCAGCACGCCGATCGAGCCGACCAGCGAGCTCTGCTGGGCAACGATGTGGTCGGCCGCAATCGCCGTGATGTAGCCGCCCGATGCCGCCAGTCCCTCGACCACCACGACCAGCGGCTTCTTCGCCTTGAGCCGCACCAGCGCGTCGTAGAGCTGTTCGGAGCCGGCGGTGGTGCCGCCGGGCGAGTTGATATGCACGACGACTGCCGCGGCTGCCGATTCTTCCAGTCGTTCCAGGGCTTCGACGCGATCATTGTCGCTGCGGATCAGGCCTTCGATGTGGATCCGCGCAATCGAACCCGAGGTTGTGAACGCGCCCCGTCCCCCCGGCGTCGCAACCACGCCGACGGCGACGATCGCGACGATCGCAACCAATGCCGCGGCCACGCGCCAGAACGTCAGCTTGCGGCGCAGCCTGCGGCGGTCGACGATCACGTCCGAATCAAGCGACATCGAAATTCTCCCGGGAAGCGGTCTTGGGCGCTGGGCACGGTTTTGGCTGCACAGCACTTACATCAATTGCGACGCAATATGAAGAAAACAAGGTCGGTATGTTTCAATCTTGCCGTCATCATGACCGGGATTGTCCCCGCCATTCACGCCCATGTCTCAAGAAAGCAGGACATGGATGCCCGCGACGTCCGCGCGAAGACGCGCTTCGCGCGGGTATGAGGACCGGAGAGTTCGATCTATCGGGCCACGAAACGGACCCCGGGTCGAAACCGGGGTCCCGCTTTGGCCATGACCAGGAAGCCGAGCCTTACTTTTCGTTACGCTGCTTGAGCGCGGTACCGAGGATATCGCCCAGCGTCGCCCCCGAATCGGACTTCTCCTCGGCGACTTCCAGCGCCTTGATCGAGACTTGCACCTTGCGGGCCTTCTTGTCGAACTGGATCACCCGCGCATCGACCTTTTCGCCGACGGCGAAACGCTCGGCGCGCTGATCGGTGCGTTCGCGTGCCAGCTCGGAGCGCTTGATGAAGGTGTTGAAGTCGGTGCCGACGATCTTCACCTCGATACCGCCTTCCTTCACTTCGAGCACCTCGCAGGTCACGACCGCGCCCTTCTTGACGTCGCCCGGCTCGGCGAACGGGTCGCCCTCGAGCTGCTTGACGCCGAGCGAGATACGCTCCTTCTCGACATCGACATCGAGCACCACGGCCTTGACCATGTCGCCCTTCTTGAAGTTGTCGATCACCTGCTCGCCCGGCAGCTTCCAGTCGAGATCGGACAGATGCACCATGCCGTCGACATCGCCCTCGAGACCCAGGAACAGACCAAATTCGGTCTTGTTCTTGACCTCGCCCTCCACCGTCGTGCCGACCGGGAACTTTTCGACGAAAACTTCCCAGGGATTGCGCATGGTCTGTTTGAGGCCGAGCGAAATCCGCCGCTTGACCGCATCGACCTCGAGCACCTGCACCTCGACTTCCTGCGAGGTCGAAACGATCTTGCCGGGGTGCATGTTCTTCTTGGTCCACGACATCTCCGAGACATGGATCAGGCCTTCGATGCCCGGCTCCAGTTCGACGAAAGCCCCGTAGTCGGTAATATTGGTGACGCGGCCGGTGAAGCGCGCGTTGAGCGGATATTTCGCCTCGATGCCCTGCCAGGGATCGTCGAGCAGCTGCTTCATGCCGAGCGAGATGCGGTGGGTCTCGTGATTGATCTTGATGATCTTGACCTTCACCTGCTGGCCGATATTGAGCACCTCGGACGGATGATTGACGCGCCGCCAGGCGATGTCGGTGACATGCAGCAGGCCGTCGATGCCGCCGAGATCGACGAACGCGCCGTAATCGGTGATGTTCTTGACGACACCGTCGATGACCTGTCCCTCTTCGAGGTTCTGCACCAGTTCCTGGCGCTGCTCGGCGCGGGTCTCTTCCAGCACGGTGCGGCGCGACACCACGATGTTGCCGCGGCGGCGATCCATCTTGAGGATCTGGAACGGCTGCGAGTTGTTCATCAGCGGAGCGACGTCGCGGATCGGGCGGATATCGACCTGCGAGCGCGGCAGGA
>NZ_JBEKXH010000162.1:0-19558 GCF_049512235.1 Bradyrhizobium sp. | reverse complement strand
GTCCCGCAGGGCGGATCGCGATCCGCCGTCTTTCCCGCGACGGCGGATTACGCCGATGGGGTCGCGCGGTGCGCGAACCCGATCGGCTCCAATCCGCCCTACAGATTCGCTTCGCCCGCGCTGCACATTTCCCCCTCAATCACGACAAATGTCGTCTCGCTGCGCGTCAAGCGCCGCGGCGACGAACTCGAATTCCTCCCCCGCTGCTCCGGAGATCGTCGAAACCCCGCCTCGCCGCTGGGCCGCGGCATTGCCTTCACCGTTATCGCCTCGCTCGTGGACGCCGAAGCCGACAGCACGCGGGCTGCCATCGACAAGCTCGTGGCCGGCCTACGCGCGACGTTCCCGTTTTGTTTCACGTGAAACAGGTGCTCCGCGTGCGCGGGGATGAACCGCCTATGACCCCAATTTCTTCGGGTTTGTCCTGCACAAGCCCGGGCATGACCAGTTGCGATTGTTGGTATTATACTTTGCATGGGGTTGTTTTCGATATTTTTGGCATGGCGAGCTGCGGCTCGCGTGCACCACCCGCCTTCGCCCGATGGGCTTCGGCGCGGTAGCCTTCGCACGCTTCGCAGTGCGCCTGGGCTGATCGACATCCAACTTTTGAAGCACGAACGACACCGACCTCGCGTCGTGCCGGCGCACGTGAGAAAGTTGCGCTAGGCATGAGGGCGCGCCCGTGAGGGCGCCCACAAGGGGCGACCCTACATGTGTCGATCCCGTAGCAACCCTCATACGCGCTAGCTTAAGAACTCGTGTCCCGGATGCTGGCCGCGTAGACGGTGCGCTCCCTCTCCCCCCGAGCGAAAGCGTAGCTTTCGCGGGGGCGGGAGAGGGTTGGGGTAAGGGTTGGGGTGAGGGGGGCGCCGCATCGGGACCGCCCGAGTGGTCCCCTCACCCCACCCTCTCCCGCGCTAAAGAAGCGGGGAGAGGGAGTGAGAGAGTTGGGGCCACCTGACTGGCGCGCTTAAGCTAGCGCGTATGGGGGCGACCCTGTGGTCGCCATCCTTCGAACCCCGCATCCCATCACGCGGCTGGCCGAAGCCTGCCGCGTTCCAGCATCCGCTGAGCTAACCGGCAAAATCCTCCGGCTGCAGCACAATGGGAGAACCATGTGGCGTGCGGTCGGCGGCGTGGTCCCAGGCGTCGCGATAGCGGTCGAGCATTTCGACGCTGGCGACGCCTTTGGCGGCAACCAGTCTTTCCAGGGTTGCCAGCCAGTGCCGGTAATAAGTCTCGCCGCTGTCGGAATCTCCGGCTGCCTGCGCGCGCTTGATTTCGTCGGCCAGCATGTCAGCCCACTCGTTCCAGCTGAACAGGCCGCGCCCATGCAAGGCCAGCGCCATCGCAAAGGCCTGCGCTTCCCAGGGTTCGCGAAACACCGGCCCATCGGCGTCGGCAGGAATGCCGGGCAAGGCGTGCCTTGCCTCTTTCGCGGCCTGCGGATCGAGCCCCATCAGAGGTGCTCCAGATAGGGTTCCCAGGCATCGACCGATACCTTCAGACCAGGATCGGACGCCTCGCCCCACAACTCGCGGCCCTCGAACGTCACCGTGTACAGCCATTGCGGATTTTCGCCGGCGCCGGTCGCGTTGCTGTCGGGAAAGACATGACAGCCCAGCACGCGCTCGACGCTGCCGATATGCCCGCGCACATAGCGTGGAAGGCGCGTATGGCTGGAGGGATGGATCATCTTGGCGCGGACGCGGTCGCCCGCTGTGAAAACGGCAGGGCGCGCGGCGTCGCGCTCGGTCGGGCCGCCCCGGTGCAGCATGGCGGCGACGCCTTCGGGTCTAAGGATTTTTTCAACCGGCTTGGCCGGATGCAGCGGCGCTCCGGCCTTGATCTCGTCTGCTGCGATCAGGCCGCGCTCCAGCATCAGCCGCTCAAGCCCCGCGAGCCAGATCTGGTAGTAACTCTTGCCGAGATAGTCCTCGGGCGGACGATCCTCGCGGGCGAAGCGCGACATGTCGATGTTCCAGCCGCCGGGCATCGCCATCGCCAGCGTCAGTGCGAAGGCGCGGCGCTCCCATTCGGCGTGAAATATCGGCTCGTCCGGTTCCGGCTTGACCGCACCCGACCACGCCGCGCCGCCCATGTCATGCGCGCCATCCATCAGGCGACCTCGTGCGGCGCTTTCGGCAATCCCGTGCCGATCATGCTGTCGCGGGTGACAAGGCCGGCCACGCGCTGCTCGCTCCAGCCCTCGGTGCCCCCGGGGCGCAACGGCAGCACCAGATAGCGAATTTCGGCGGTCGAATCCCAAACCCTGATCTCGGTTGCCGCGGGCAGTTCAAAACCGAAATCGCGCAGCACGCCGCGCGGATCCTTCACCGCCTTGGAACGATAGGGTGCCGATTTGTACCATACCGGCGGCAGCCCCAGCACTGGCCAGGGGTAACAGGAGCACAACGTGCACACGACCATGTTGTGCAGGGAAGGGGTGTTCTCGACCGCCACGATGTGTTCGCCCTGGCGTCCGGCATAGCCGAGTTCGGCGATGGCGGGCGTGGCGTCTTTCAAGAGCCGGGCGCGGTAGGCCGGGTCGGTCCAGGCGCGGGCCACCACGCGGGCGCCGTTGCGCGGCCCGACCCTGGTCTCATAGGTTTCGATCAGAAGATCGAGCGCGGCCGGATCGACATAGCCCTTTTCGGTGAGGATGCTCTCGAGCGCGCGCACCCGCAGCTCGGTCTCGGACAATTCCGAATGGTCGTGCTCGCCATGATCGTGGTCCGCGCTGGTCATCCCGTCAGCATAAGCGCAAGGGTCTGTCGATGTCGAGGCGTTGGTCGCCGGAGCCTTGGTGCGCTATCCTGCCGAAAAATAACGGGCAGGGAGCATGGCCGTGGCGGACTTCGTGAGCATCGAAAAGGGCCTCGGGCCAGAGGGGCGCATCGCCGTGGTGCGCTTCGACCGCGGCGATGGCATCAACGCGCTATCGCCGGAGGCGCTGCGCCAACTCACCGATGCGGCGCGCCGTTTTGAGGACGACAGCGACACCTCGGTCGTGGTGCTCACCGGCGGGCCCAAATCGTTCAGCGCCGGGTTCGATCTGAAAGACCCCGAAGGCCGGTCACGCCGGACCATGGATCTCGGCTCGCTACGCCGGCATCTCAAACTCGGCCCGCGGCTGACCCGCGCCTGGCAGGAGATGGAGCAGATCACCATCGGCGCCATCGAAGGCTTTTGCATCGGCGGCGGCGTGGCGCTGGCGGTGGCGCTGGATTTTCGTGTCATGGCGCGCGACGCTCATCTGCGCGTTCCCGAGATCGGGCTTGGGATGAACATGAGCTGGCAAAGCATTCCGCGCCTGCTGCATCTGATCGGGCCCGCGCGCACCAAGCAGGCCGTGATCCTGGCCGACCAGCGCATCTTTGCCGCGCAAGCCTATGAATGGGGCCTGGTGGAAGAACTGGCCGATCCCGGCGGAGCCTTCGATGCCGCGATGGCGTTGGCCGCCAAGATCGCCGCGCAGCCGCCGCTGTCGGTCGCGATGACAAAGCTCACCGTCAACCGCCTCGCGCATGCGCTCGACGACCTCGCCAGCCATATGGACATTGATCAGTTCGCGCTGGCGAGTTTGACGGAAGATCACAAGGAAGGCGTCGCGGCATTCCTGGAGCGGCGGAAGCCGCGATTCAGCGGACGGTAGAGGTGAGGGGAAAAGCTTTCAGCCCAGCACCAGCTTCCGCCCGAATGGCGGCACGGCGTGGCTGTGGCTTTCCGGCACCGCCCAGATCACCGGCCAGCTGGGCTGGAAGCGCGCCGGACCTTCGAGGTCGGTCAGCACCACGGCGATGTCCGGCCGGTAGCGGTCGGCGGCCTGCAGCAGCGGGGTGAAGTCTGTGCCGCCGCCGCCTTCGAAATCGATCTCGCCGATGTCGAAACGGCCGGGCTTGAAGATCTCTATCCGGCGCACCTGATCGTCGCCGATCAGGAGAACCATGCCGGCCTCCTGCCGCCGGCTGATGGCGGCGATCTCATTGGCGAATTGCCGCACCAGATCATCATCGATCGATCCGGAGACATCGACGATCACCGCAAGCCGTGGCGCGGTCTTGTTGCGGCTGAAGCCGGGTTCAAAGGGCAGCCGCCGGTTCGGGCCGCCGCGTCCCTGGTTGGCGATGTAGGATCGTGTCGGCCGCGACCACGAAACGTCGGGTTTTCGCGACAGTCCGCGCGCCAGCCGCGTCCGCAACACCTGCCGCCACGGCGTCCGGGTCCGCGGCAGGTCCGCGATCAAGGCGCGCAGCATCGAGAAGACGCCGTCGCCGGCGTGACCGCGCAGGATCCGCTCGCTCCATTCGCGCGCCGCTTCCGCATCGGCTTCCGGCGCGTCCTCGCTGGATGGCAAGAGATCAGGCTCGCTGCGGGCGCCGAGCTGGCGCACGCGGGCCGCACGCGGCCCGTCATCTGCCGCGCGGGGTTGGCGCGACGCATCCTGGCTGACGCCGGAATCACGCCCCGTGCTTTGCGAGCCGCTGGCCTTGGCGCCGGACTGGCCCTGGCTCCCGGTTTGCTGCCGACCATCCTGGTCGCGGGTCCGGCGGTCGTCGATGCTGCGATAAAGCCGCTCGACATCCCACTCGAGCAGCGCCGTTTCGACGTCCTGCTTGATGCCGAGCACCTGATCGAGCATCTGCTCGAGGAACACTGACGATGCCGGCAGGCTGAGCCAGCTCAGATGGCTGATCGTGCTGTTGACGATGGCGTCGGCGCAGATGTTGAACAGACGCCTGTCGACATCGCCGGTCAGCCGCTCGAGCTCGAGCGCGCGCTGCGGGTGACGCAGCGCGATGTGCAGCACTTCATGCGCGACCAGCCCGGTCTGCTCGGACAGCGGCAGGCGCTCGAACGCGGCCCCATAAAACACGGTGTTGCCATCGGTCATCACTACGGGTGCGTCGCCGCCGGCAAGGTCGTGGTGTCGCACCCAAAGCGCGAGACCGCCGGTCGAGGGCGCGAATTCTACCATGCGCTGGATCGCAGCCACGCCGCGGTGTTCGTGTTGCGCGCGGGCCTCAGGCATCGCCGCCGTCCCTCTGCCGGCGCTCGGCATAGCGTTGGTAGGAAGGGCTGTCGAGGATGGCTCCCTCAAGTCCGGTCGATAGCGCGCGCTGCATCAACAGCTCCATCGAGAGCGTCTGGGCTTCGCGGATCGGCAAGGGCGTGGAGCCCTTGATGTCCGGCAGCTGCTCGATGATTTCCAGTGCGCGCGAGAGCGTCGTGTCATCGACGCTCGCGGCCAGCAGCCCGTAGATCATGCCATAAAGCGCGTCGAGCGATTTTGGCAGCAGCGCGGCGGTCTCCGCGCCGGGCCGTGCGGCCAGCAATCGCACCACGTCGGCGCCGGCCTGGATCTCGCGCAGCACGCCAAAGAACTCGGCGGCATTGGCGGCGCCGATGCGGCCCTGCACGAACACGCGTTTGGCTGTGGCGGACAGGCCCGAGTTCAATACGTTGGAAATGTCCTCCCAGCCGCGCGGGCTGGCGCCGATCAGATGGTCGCCGGAAAGCTGCGCCTGGGTGTCGTCAAGCCGGTCGGGGCGGACCTTGAGATAGGCCATTACTTCGGGCGCGAAATTCATTTCGGCGGCATGGTCGAGAAAGGCGCCGATCACGGTCTGCACATTGAAGTGGAACATGCGGTCGGCCAGCGCCGTGCCCATGTCGTGGCTGACCGCGCCGTGGAAACTGGCGTTGCCGGCGGCGATCACCTGCCAGCCGTCGGGCAGGCGGTAGTTGCCGACCTTGCGGTCGAGGATCAGCGAATAGGCCGAGATCTGCAGCCGCTGATCGGCAGCGGTCAGTTCGTCGAGGAAAAGGATGCCGTCGTGCTGATCCGGCGGCGGCAGGAATTCAGGCGGGAACCAGACGGTTTTCGCCAGCGTATCGTCGGCATAGATCGCGCCACGGATGTCGACCGGCTCGATCGTGGTCAGTCGCAGATCGATCAGCGGGATTTTGAAATGCGTCGCGACCTGCCGGACGATCGAGGACTTGCCGACGCCGCGCGTTCCCCACAGCATCGAGGCGCGGCGCCGCAGCACCGGATCGGCATATTGTTCGATCAGCGCAGCCTTCGCGGCAGCGATCGAGACCGGCGGGATATTCATGGGATTGCCGGACATCAGGCTCCGCTTCAGCTCGGCTGCGGGTCCGGCGTCGCCGCGGCGCCCGCGACCGTGGACGGCAGCCACGACGCCGCGGTGGAAGGCCGCGGCAGCGGCGGAATTTCGAACCGCGGCAGCTCGCGCATGCCGAACAGCATCAGCATCAGCAGCGGAGGAAAGTTGAAGATCATCATCAGTAGCATCGAATCCTGCGGGATATCGACGAGCGTCAGGGCCGCGGTCGCGGCAATCAAGCCAAGGCACGATAGCACCGGGATCGTTCGCCGAAAAACCACGCCCCAGCGCGCTCCGACCAGCCTTTCATGAAAGCGGCGCGGCGGCTCTGCCAGAGTTTGCGCCAGGTGGGCGACAGCCCGCTCCAGTTCGCGCTCGATGCGCCGGCTGCGCGCGGGCTCGCTGCGCGGCAGCCGCAGCGAACCGGTCCATCCGGCGCCGCGGCGCCGCAGCACCCCTTCGAGCCGCGCTTCGGCCGAATTCAGCACCAGAAGCATCGCCCGGCCGTCGCGGCCGGGCTCAAGGCGATAGTTGCGTGCAATCAGGCAACCGGCGACCAGCTGAAACTGGCGCTGCGGCGCAATGGCCTCGATGCGCGCCAGCAGTTCGCCGGGATGCGAGCCCTCGCTCGAAAGCCTCGCCTCCGCAGCGCCAGGCAGGGTGAGCGTGCGGATCAGGCGGAAGTTGTCGGCACGCGGGTTCTCGAGCCTGAGAATTTCGTACGCGCCGATGCCGGCCTCGGCCGCAATCAGCTTCGGCTTGAACACGATGCTGCGTTCAAGGCGATTGGTTGCGGCGAGGTCGACCTGGCGGCCACGCCGCGTCAAGGGTTCGATCAGGCGCAGGATTTCGTGGTGGGTGAGGGGGTGCACCGCCTTGACCGGGTCCTGTCGCCACAGGGCATTCCGCATGGCACCTGGCGCACCCTGTTGCGGCGCTGATCCGAGCCCGTTTGCTGGGTTGCCAGTCGTCAACCGTCCATCCTCGGTTCGCTTCAGGCCCCCCG
This sequence comes from Bradyrhizobium sp., assembly GCF_049512235.1. Lineage (GTDB taxonomy): Bacteria > Pseudomonadota > Alphaproteobacteria > Rhizobiales > Xanthobacteraceae > Bradyrhizobium. The sequence continues at coordinate 12,421 of NZ_JBEKXH010000162.1, read as the reverse complement.
GAAAAATGTGGCCGATTTCCGCGTGGTCGGCAAGCCTTCAAAGCAGGCCATCGCCTCCGGGCTATGGCCAAATGACCGCCGCCGAACTAAACAAGACCATAACATGCGGGAGGCCATCAGCCATGCGAGCAGCCGCCAAATGCGCCGCGGTCCTGTTCGGCCTTACAGCGACGTGCGGACCTGTATCGGCACAGACCTTTGCGCAGAAATGCGAGGCCATGGCACATGCAGGTAGCGCACCGGCCATTGCCAGCGCGACCTTCGTCGCGGCCGGCCAATTGAACTTCCCGGGTCCGCCCCCGGTCAGCCTCAACGCGCCCGATCATTGCGTGATCCAGGGTGCGCTGGCGCCGCACGTCGGAATCGATAGGAAGAACTATGCCATCGGCTATGAGTTGCGCCTGCCCTCGAACTGGAACGGAAAGTTCGTGTTTCAGGGCGGTGGCGGTTCGGATGGAGTGCTGCGACCTGCGATCGGCGTGCAGGCGACGGGAGAAACATCGGCCTTGGCCAAGGGCTATGCCATTGCATCAACCGATGCCGGCCACCGCGACGAACCGGGACCGATCGGTCCCTATCTGTTCGGGCTTGATCCGCAGGCGCGCATCGACAAGGGATATCATCATATTCCGGTTGTTACCGCCGAGGCTGAGGAGCTGACCGGGGCGTTGTATGGCCGGACACCGTCGCGAAAATATTTTGTCGGCTGCTCCAATGGCGGCCGGCAAGGCATGGCAGCAACGCAGCGCTACCCATTGCTGTTCGATGGCGTCGTGGCCGGTGCCCCGGCCTATCGCGTGCCACGCGCGGCCATCGAGGCGATGGCGGAGGTACAGGTTTTGGCATCGATCGCCCCCAAGGGGCCCGACGGCAAGCCGGACCTGGGCGCGGCTTTGAGCAAAGACGACCTCAAACTCATATCGGACGGGATCGCCGCGAATTGCGATGCTGCCGATGGGCTCGCCGATGGTCTGGTCAATAACGTCAGAGCCTGCAAGTTCGATCCGCTCGCGCTGCAATGTTCCGCCGGCCGTGCCGAGGGGTGCCTGACGCCGGAAAAAGCCAAGGCGATCGATCGAGTCTTCAAAGGCGCGCACCTTTCGAATGGAGAAAAATTGTATTCGGACTGGCCCTGGGATCCCGGCATTGCCAGCCCGGGCTGGTCGGCCTGGAAGATCGGATCGCCGGGCAAGGTGCCGCCGGACGCGCGCAATGTGACGCTGGTACCGGGTTCGGTCGCTTATTACTTCTCGTCGCCGCCGCAGCAGGTCACCGACCTTTATGACTATACGCTGTCCTACGATATCGACAGCGGCCTCAAGGCGGTGGAGGCAGTGTCGCCTCCGTTTCTCGAATCCGGCGGCTCGACCGAAGCCGCTGACTCAACGGACGTCGATGCATTCAGGGCACATGGCGGCAAGATGATATTTTACCAAGGCATGGCCGACCCGATCTTTTCCGCCAACGACACCATTGCCTACGTCGATGCGCTGGCGAAACGTTACGGCACCGCCTTCGATTTCACGCGGTTGTACCTGGTGCCGGGAATGAATCATTGCGCGGGCGGTCCAGCGACCGACCTGTTCGATGCCCTCACCGCCCTCGATGATTGGGTGGAAAAAGGCCAGGCGCCGGCAAGCCTGATTGCAAAAGCCCGCAACATTCCAGGCGTGCCCTGGCCGGGTCGAAGCCGTCCGCTTTGTCCCTATCCGTCCTATGCCAGTTATTCCGGATCCGGAAATATCGAGGACGCGGCAAGCTTCAGCTGCAAATGAGGCGGACGGGTTGCTATGTTTCCTACGCCGCATTCACCGCAAACAGCAGCAGCGACCGGCCGGTCACCAGATACTGGCTGCCGAACTTGAATGGCGCCTCCGAAGTAAGGTCGGGAATATTGGTGTCGACCAGCAACGACCAGGAAGAACCGGCGTCGCTTTTGGGCAAGGTGAAGTCGACCAGCCCCTCATAGCTGTTCATGACGATGAGTACCGTTTGGTCGGCGCCGCGCCGCTTGATGCCGGTCTTCTGGGCGCGGCCGTCGAGCAGCATGCCGAAACATTGCATCGACGCATCCTTCCATTCGCTGTCCTGCATCTCGTTGCCGTTGGCGTTGATCCAGGTCACGTCGCGGATACCGAGCGTCTCGTCAAGTTGCCCGGTCAGGAATCGGCTGCGGCGTAGCGTCGGGTAGGCCTTGCGCAGCTGGATCAGGCGCTTGGTGAAGGCGATGAGATCGTTGGCATCCGTGCCAAGATTCCAGTCGAACCAGGAGATGTCGCTGTCCTGGCAATAGGCGTTGTTGTTGCCATGCTGGGTACGACCGAATTCGTCACCGCCAAGCATCATCGGCGTGCCCTGGGACAATAGCAGCGTGGCCAGCATGTTTCGTCTTTGGCGATTTCTCAAGTCGAGGATGGCCTTGTCGTCGGTTGGACCTTCGACCCCGCAATTCCAGGAGTGATTATCGGAACTGCCATCCCTGTTGTTCTCGCCATTGGCTTCATTGTGCTTGTCGTTGTAGCTCGCCCAGTCGTTGAGGGTGAAGCCATCATGCGCGGTGATGAAATTGATGCTGGCCCAGGCGCGGCGGCCATCATGGTTGAACAGATCTTCCGACGCGGTGATCCGCGGCGCCAGTTGCGCGGCGTCGGCTTCGGCGCGCCAGAAATCCCGCACCGTGTCGCGGAATCTGTCGTTCCACTCCGCCCAGCCCGGCGGAAATCCGCCGACCTGGTAGCCGCCTGGTCCGACGTCCCACGGCTCGGCAATCAGCTTGACCTGGGCGAGCAGGGGATCCTGATCGACCGCCTTCAGGAAGCCGCTCTGTTCGTCAAACCCGGTGACTTCGCGCGCCAGGATGGTCCCGAGATCGAAGCGGAAACCATCGATATGCATGTGGTCGGACCAGTAGCGCAGGCTATCGGTGACCATCTGGATCGCCTTCGGATGCGACAGATTGACGGTATTGCCGGTGCCGGTATCGTTGATGTAATAGCGCTTGTCCGGCGCCAGCCGGTAATAGCTGGCATTGTCGATGCCCTTGAACGACAGCGTCGGGCCCAATTCGTTGCCCTCGGCGGTGTGATTATAGACCACGTCGAGGATGACCTCGAGGCTGCCGGCGTGCAGGCTTGCGACCATCTCCTTGAACTCGCGCAGGCTGTTGGCGACATCGGAAGCATAGCGCGGGTCGGGCGCAAAGAACCCGATGGTGTTGTATCCCCAGTAATTGGTCAGCTTCTTTTCCAGGAGATTGTTGTCGTTGATGAAGGTGTGGATCGGCAACAGTTCGATCGACGTGACGCCGAGCGCGGTCAGATAGTCCACCATCGGCCGGCTGCCGAAACCGGCATAGGTGCCGTGCAGTCCTTCCGGGACGCCCGGATGCTTTTTCGTAAGGCCCTTGACATGCACCTCATAAATGATCGTCTGGTCCCAGGGGATATCGTGCCGGCCGGGCTCTCCCTGCCAGTCGAAGCCGGGGTCGACAATGACGCATTTGGGCATGAAGGGCGCGCTGTCACGCTCGTCGAATGTGAGGTCGTCGCCGCTTTCCATCTTGTAACCGAACACGGCGGGATTCCAATTCAGCGAACCGACGTGCGCCCGCGCGTAGGGATCGAGCAGCAATTTGTTCGGGTTGAAGCGATGCCCGTCCGCGGGATGATAGGGCCCATGAACACGATAGCCGTAAAAGGTGCCGGGGCCTATGTCCGGCAGGTAGCCGTGAAAAATCTGGTCGGTATATTCGGGCAGCTCGATGCGGCTGAGCTCGCGCTCTCCCGCTGCGTCGAACAGGCAGACTTCGACCTTGGTGGCATTGGCCGAGAACAACGCGAAATTGGTGCCTTTGCCATCCCAGTGCGCCCCCAAAGGATACGGCAGACCCTCTTCGATCGATTTGACCGGCACGAAGCCCCCCTGACTTTACCCGCGGTATGCGGCGAGGATAACGGTGGTCACTCCAATTTGTTGCAATGCGATCGAAAAAGTTCATCAGCCGGGGTCGCGCGGATGCCGTGGCCCATGGCGGTGCGGATATCCCCGATCGCGGCGTCAGCCGCGATCGGATCGCGAGAGCCAGGATGCGAGGGCCGACGCGGCGACGGTCGCCGCTGGGCTGTCTATCTCTTCGAGCGCCGAGAGAACGGAATTGGCCAGATCGGGCCGCTTTCGGCCGAGCCGGGCGAGGAAGACGATGGCCTCCTCGTCCGCGACCCCGGCCAAAGCTTCGATCACGCGCGCCGAAGGCTTTGCGAGCAAGCAGCGCTTCAGGGGATCGCGCGCCTCCGCGCGTCCCATTCTCCCCAGGGCGCAGGCGGCGGCGGTTGCGATCTCGTCATCGCATTCGGTCAGCAACGCGATCAGCGCCGGCACGACTTCGCCGCCCGCGCGGACGCAACCGCAAGCTGCCGCGCGCACCGAGGGGTCGGCGTGTCGAAGCAGCGGCAGCGCGACGTCAGGGGTGAGTTTTGCGCCGAGACCGGCAGCTGCGATAACCGCGGCCGCGAGGTTCGGGCCCTGCACGATGTGCTTGACGATGATGTGATGCACCGCTCGCGCCGCTTCCGGCCCGCCAATGGCGCTAAGGGCCTTTAGCGCCGCGATTTGCTCGGGAACGCGGCGGTCGAGGCCAAAGCCAACGAATCGCCGGCAGAGCGCGGCCAGCGCTGCCACCGCATCGCCAAGCCGACGCCGTCCCGCCTCCGCGGCGAGCGCGCAGGCGTCGCCGAGCGACGCATCGGGCAGAACGGCAATCAACGCCGCGTCCGAAAGCTCCTCCGCGACAACTCGCACCGTCGCCGTGGAACTTTCGTGGCGCGGGGCAGGCGGAAGATCCGCGAACAGGTCGAACTGCGTGGGCTCCATCACGCCTCGAAATCTGCCCCAGCAAGGCGCTCGGTTCAATCCCTTATCTCGTCGCCATGGAAGCGATGGACGGCGATTCGCACAGGAAACGCCACCCCCGCCGCTGCGGCGACTTGTCGAGAACGCGAGATTGAGCACAAGATGGGCACGCGCGATCCAGGCAGGGGGACAGATGGGAGAATCCGTGACCGTCACTACCTTTCGCGGCCACGCGCTGTATCCAAGGATCAGCCGGGCGGTCGCGACATTGCTCCGCAAGGACAAGGTCGTGCGGCCCGTCGACGTGCTCGTCGAAATGCAACTGCTCAAGCGCGAGCATTTCGAGGACTGGCGCTTGGGCCGCGTTCCCTATCTCGAGCGAATGATACACTGCAACCTCAGCCGCTTGTCGACGCTGCTGCGGATTCTGCGGTTTCACGCTCACGACCTCAATCTCAAGCCCTCGTTCACGATCTACAATCGCTGGGGCGGCGGACCCAAGCATCGGCTGCGCTTCACCCAGACCGGCGACGCCCGCCTCGAAAAAGCCTACGCCACCCATTTGGTCTGGCCGGGGAAACAGGCCTTCCCGACCGACAGATTGTCGCTGCCGACCGCGGTGGATCCGCAGCCAAAGGCCGCCGGGGATGATCGGCAGATCGAGCCGCCTTTGGCGCAGCCAACGATCCAAAGAGGCGGGACGGTCCGATGTTGAAAGTGGTCCTGGCGCTCGATTGTCTGATCTATCTGCTTTGTCCAACCGATGCCCCGGCCTGGGGTTATCAGGGCCACGAAGTCGTAGGCTCCATCGCTGACAAATTATTGAATTCGAATGCCCGGCAACAGGTCGGGCAAATCCTCGGAGAGGGATTCGATCTGCGCGTTGCGGGCCCGTGGGCCGACTGCGTCAAGAGCGTGGTGCGCTATGACGATGGCAGCTTTCACTATGAGGTGGACCCCGATCACCTCGAATACGAAGTGCCGTGTACGCCCTTCAATTCCCGGGAGGAGCGGGCGCGGATCGTGGACTACGCGCAACGAAACTGGTCCACCTGCTCCTATGCTCCTGACGGGCACGAGCGCGGCTGCCACAACACCTTCCATTTCGACGACATCGCGGTGCAACGAACCCGCTTCGACCGCAGTTACCTGGGCGGGAGCGATCACGATCTGGTCGCGGCGATCGGCGCTGCGGTCGCGGTATTGACCGACAAGCCGGTGCCCCCACCCTTTCCGTTCTCGATCAGGGACAAGAAGGAGGCGCTGTTGCTGATCGCCCATTTCATCGGCGACCTGCATCAGCCGCTGCACGTCGGCGCGGTCTATCTCGATGCCAACGGCAGGCCCGTCGATCCTGACACCGCTCACGGCATCGATCCCGCGACCGATACGATCGGCGGCAACGCCATCCAGGATGAAAACCTGAGCCTGCACCACGAATGGGACGATATCCCGACAGATATCGGCGAAGCCGCGACCACCGAGTTGCTGGCGGCTGCGAGGTCATTGCCGGCGAGCCAGGGCAGTATCAGCGATTGGCCGGCAGCCTGGGCCTCGGACAGCATCCTGGTCTCGCACCGGGCTTTCGAGGGCCTGACGTTCAGGCTGATCGCAACCCTGCCGGCCAACAAATGGTCGGTCGCGTTCGCCGATCATGCCGGCTACCTGCAAGCGATGGACGCGATCAAACGCAGGCAACTGGCCAAAGGCGGGGCGAGGCTGGCCGAACTCCTGAACGCGATCTGGCCATGACGGACGAACAGGGCGCCCACGAGGGGCGTTCCCATACGCGCTAGCTTAAGAACTCGTGTGCCGGACGCTGGCCGCGTAGACGGTCGGCTCCCTCTCCCCCCAAGCGAAAGCGTAGCTTTCGCGGGGGCGGGAGTGGGTTGGGGTGAGGGGGGCGCCGCATCGGGACCGGCCCGAGTGGTCCCCTCACCCCACCCTCTCCCGCGCTAAAGAAGCGGGGAGAGGGAGTGAGAGAGTTGGGGGCCACCTGACTGGCGCGCTTAAGCTAGCGCATATGGGGGCGACCCTTGTGGTCGCCCTCCTTCGGCGCCTCCGCATCCAGCCGAAGGTACCCGCAAGCGGGGCGAGGGGTCTCCCCGCCGCTGCCGCGAGATCGAGCCGGTGATCGCTCAACTATTCGATGCCGTAGCCTAGCCGCAGCATCACCGGCGCCAGGATCGGGATGACCGGCGCCAGGTGCTTGGCGTAGGGCCGGTAGCGAAAGCGGGAGCGGTCGTACAGCTTCTCGGTCACCTGGGCATAGCTCGCGGTGCGCGCATAGCGCCGGTTCTCGTGGAAATTCAGGCTGCGGCGGTCGAACGGCACGCCGACGAAGTTGAACAGCTTGCGGACCTGGCTTTCCTGGTCGGCGATGATGTCCTCGTAGCGCACCGGCAGATAGCGGAGCCGCATCTGGCCGAGATAATGCTCGACCAGGTTCATGACCAGCACGTAATGCCGGGCGATGCTTTCGAGGTCGTAGGCGCAGTAGAAGCCGTGGGTCAGATGGTTGGAATAGACCGAGAGCACGACGTCGAGCGGATGGCGCACCAAATGGATGATTGGCGCCTTCGGAAACATCAGCCCGATCAGGCCGAGATGGGTCTCGTTCAGCGGCATCTTGTCGGTGAACCATTGCGCGCCCTTGCGCAGCACGCCGAGCTGGCGCGCGCGCTGCAGGTAATAGTCGCGTAGATTGTCGAGCCCCTCGACCTGGTCGCCGAGCCAGAGATCGGCCAGCGCTTCGGGATAGGCGAGCGGGCTGCCCAGCATGCGCGGGATCAGCCCGGTCAATTCGTTGATGACAGGCAATTCGTCGCCGGCCGCGATCTTCGGATGCGTGGTCAGGGTCTGCTCGACCATGGTGGTGCCGGATCGCGGGAAGCCGACGATGAAGATCGGCTGGGCTGCGTCGCTGCGCGTTGCCGCGCGCGGCAGGATCTGTAGCCGCGGCGCGGTGAAGAATCCGCGCAGGCGCGCCACCAGCGCTTGCGCCTCGCTGGCGAGATAGGCCTGGCCGGTCAATTCGCGCAAGCCGCGCTTGCTCTCGCCGAAGGCTGCGAACGCTTCGTCGAAGCGGCCCATCCTGTCGAGCAGCTGGCCCTTCTCGCTCCATTCGGCCGGCGTGAGGCCGCCATCGTCGCGCCGGCGTGCGATGTCGTCGAGGATTGCCACCGCCTTGTCATAGTCCTTGCGGCGGCCGTGAAGGATGGCGCGCGCGAGCTGCGTGGTCGGATTGCCGGGCGCTGCGCGCTCGGCCGCGTCGAGCAGCTCGCCGGCACGGTCGAAATTGCGGTCGGTCTCCTCCATGCGCGCCCAGCCATAGAGGGTCTGGTAGATATCGGGCGCGAGCCGCACCGATTCCTCATAGAGCCCGCGCGCCTCCTCGATCCGGCCCTGGTTCTTCAGGTTCCAGGCGAGATTGGCCAGCAGGATCGGGTCGCGGCCGCGGCTCAGCTCCAGCACCCGGCGGTAGTGATATTCCCCGATCTGAGGCCGGTTGGCCTCGGTCAGGATCATGCCCATCAGGTTGTGCGAGGCCGGATCGGCGGGCGCAAGGCGCACCGCATTGCGGGCATGGTGCTCGGCCTCGGCCAGCGCGCCGCGCGCGAACTGCAGCGATGCCAGCGTCTGCGTGGCCAGGATGTTGTTGGGGTCGAGCCGCACGATCCGCGCCAGCAGGGCTTCGGCGGCCGGCATCCGCTGCTCGGCGCGGCGGATCTGGTAGAGCAGGTCGAGCGCGCCGATGTGCCGGGGAAACTGCTCCAGCACGGTCATGACCAGGCGTTCGGCTTCCGCCATGTTGCCGGCCTTGGCGGCGGCGAGCGCGCGATCGAAGTCGACAACGGCCTGCGGCTCGGCCGGCGGCTGCGTCCAGTCGAGCGCGCAGCATCGATCGGCGCGCAATCCGCTGCCGCAGGGGCAGGTGGCCGTTCCGGTCAAAGCTTGAGCCCGTGGCGTCATGGCCCATGGTTTGGGATTACATAATACTTATTGTCAATCGCGGCAGCGGACGGATTTGCGTCATCAAGCCGCCCGCCAGGGCAACCGATTTTTCTACGACGCAAGAGCCGATGGTCGCCGGTGTGGCGATAGGTGACCAAACTGATCGGGCTATGGAATTGGAGGCCGGCAATGCCGATCTGCCTTACCGGTCTCGGGAAGATCTGTAGCATCGGCACGCCATGAATGCCGGTAGACAAATCCGTGGGAGTTAGCTAATATTTCTTAGCTTAGCTAGGAGAGGCGCAATGGAAACCGTTACGATTCACACCGCAAAGACGACCCTGTCTCAACTTCTGGCGCGTGTCGAAGCGGGTGAGGAGATTATCCTGGCGCGCGGCAAGGAGCCGATCGCCAAACTCGTGCCTTTCCAACCGCGGCAGCCCAAGCGCCGGTTCGGGGCCTTGCGCGGCATCATCAGCATCGGACCGGAATTTTCCGAACCTTTGTCGGAGCAGGAGCTGGCAGCGTGGGAATAGCAGCATGCAGCTGCTGCTCGATACCCACGCCCTGCTTTGGTGGCTTTCTGGCGACGACGCACTCTCTGATGCTGCGCGAACTGCAATAGCAGACGAGGACAACGGCATTTTCATCAGCGCCGCGTCAACCTGGGAAATAGCGACGAAGCATCGCATAGGTAAATTGCCCGGCATTGCCGCCGTTATCCCCGACCTCGAACGAGTGATCGCCGATCAGGGCTTCATCGGGCTGCCGATAAACCTTCGGCATGGACGAGTGGCGGGCACTTTGCCGGGCCCTCACCGCGACCCGTTCGACCGAATGCTGATCGCCCAGGCGATGCTGGAAAATCTCGCACTCGTTTCCAATGAGCAACCCTTCGACGCCTATGGTGTCGCACGATTGTGGTAGGCAGCGGCGCTGTCTGAAATTGTGGCTTTATCAATATCGGCGTGTCGCGCGTCATAAGTCTCATCGCGGAACCTCCAGGATGAGTGTGGCGGAGGCATCACATTCCCCGAAATTGCGCGCGCCTAGGCAGAAAAGCCGCCGAGTCGCGCGGTCTGCGATAGCTCAGGCGCGGTACCCTGATGTAGATACAGGGTGCTTCTGCACCCTATGGTGCTTTCTGAATTTTAACGAAAATGACCCTTTGCGGCTTGCCATCCCAGGTTTCCCCGTCCGATGTGATCGGCTCTTCCACGCCGCCTGCGGCGACGCCGTTTAACCTCCGGCGGCGGTGGCTGGCGAGCACGTCCGCCCTGCGCATTCCGATCACGTCGGCGGCGCTGGCGCTCGGCGTCGCGCTATCGGGCGAGGCGCACGCGCAGGCCGCGGTCAATCCGGTTCAGACCACCACCTACAATATCCAGGCCGCCAGCAACCCGATCACCTTTGGGCGCGCGACCAATATCGACACCAGCGCGACGCATAATGTCGATCCCGTCGTTGGTGGTACCGGCAGCCCCTGGAATGTCACGGTGCAGGGCGGCGGTCAGATCACGGGCTACCGGCGGGGTATCTATCTGGGGTCCCAGAGCAGCGTTACCAACGCCGGGACGATCACCGGAACCAACTTTGGTGGCGTCGTTCTCGGTGCGGGTGGCAGCGTCTCCAACCAAGCCGGCGGCCGGATCGTCAGCAATGGCTTCGGGATTGGAATCTATCACGGTAGCGGCAACGTCACCAACGCGGGGACGATTACCGGCGGCGTTGGTCTCTTCTCGGGCGGAAGTGTCAAAAACCAGGCCGGCGCCACCATCTACGGGATTTTGGTCGCTGCCGGTTCCGGCACGGTCACCAACGCCGGGGCAATCAGCCGCACCAATAACCACGGCGCCGTCGCCCTCGATGACGGTGGCAGCGTCGTCAACCAGACCGGGGGAACGATCAGCGGTAGATACGGCGTCTACATCATGAATGGTGGCACGGTGACCAACGCCGGCACCATTGCCGGAACGGGCGGCACGTCGGTGCATTTCGCAGGGCCCGGCAGCAACACGCTGATCCTGCAGACCGGTTCGGTGCTGAACGGCGATGCTGTCGGCAGCACGGTGGGGGGAGCGTCCAACGCGCTGGTGCTGCAGGGCACGGGGAGTGCCAACAACACTTTCCGCAACTTCAGCACGCTGGATGTGCAGGCCTCGGGGCTATGGGCGCTGAACGGCGTCTCAACCATCGGAACGACAACGGTCGACAGCGGCACGCTGGTGGTCGGCGATGCCAGCCATCCCGGTGCGGCGCTGACCAGCCCGGTGACGGTGAATGCCGGCGGCGCGCTGGCGGGGCAGGGCACGCTGATCGGCGATGTCACGGTGCTCTCCGGCGGTGCTATTGCGCCGGGCGCGGCAAGCCCATTCACGACGCTGAACGTGACCGGCAATGCGAGCTTTGCCTCCGGCTCGTTTTACCAGGTCAACATCAACGGCAGCACCGGCCAGAGCGACAAGCTCGCGGTGAGCGGGACGGCGACGCTGACCGGCGGCAGTGTGCAGGCGACCTATTCGGGCACTCTCACCAAGGGCAGCTTCGATATCCTGCATGCCGGCGGCGGACTCGGCGGCACCACCTTTGCCGGCGTCAGCAGCAATTTTCCCGACCTGGGCTTCAGCCTGAGCTACAGCCCGACCGACGTGTTCCTCAACCTGACCTCGGCGCAGCTCGGCGCCAGCAATGGACTGAATCGCAACCAGCAGAACGCGGCCGGCGCCATCAACAATTTCTTCAACGCCGGCGGCGCGCTGCCGGCCGGTTTCGCGTCGCTGTTCAGCCTGACAGGGACCAGTCTCGGCAATGCGCTGTCGCAGCTGTCCGGCGAGGCGCCGACGGGCGCGCAGCAGAGCGCGTTCCAGCTGATGGGCGGGTTCCTCGGCCTGATCAGCGATCCCTTGATCAATGGCGGCGGAGGCATCGGGGGCGGCGGCGCGCTGCCATTCGCGCCCGAACGTTCGTCGCTGCCGCCCGATCTCGCGCTGGCCTATGCCAAGGCAATGAAGGCGCCACCGGGACAGCCCGTGTTCGATCAGCGCTGGAACGTGTGGGGCTCGGCCTTCGGCGGCGGCAACGGGACCGATGGCAATCCCGTCACCGGCAGCCATGATCTCTCAGCCGCCGCCGCCGGCGTCGCGGCCGGCGCCGATTATCGCGTTACGCCCAACACCCGGCTCGGCTTCGCGCTGGCCGGCGGCAGCACCAGCTGGACCCTGTCGCAGGGGCTCGGAAGCGGCCTCGGCGATGCCTTCATGGCCGGAATCTACGGCAAGACCTATCTCGGCCCGGTCTATCTGACCGGCTCGCTGGCGGCGGCCGATCACTGGATCTCGACCGATCGCACGGTGGTCGGCGATCATCTGACCGCGCAATTCGCCGCGCAGAGCTATGGCGGCCGCATCGAGGGCGGCTATCGCTTGGCGACGGCCTTTGGCGGCGTGTCGCCTTACGCGGCGGCGCAATTGCAGTCGTTCCGCACGCCCGCTTATGCCGAGAGCGATCTCACCGGCGGCGGCTTCGGTCTCGCCTACGCCTCGCGCAACGCCACCGACACCAGGAGCGAGCTCGGCGGCCGCTTCGACCGCGAGATCATTCCATGGTCATCGGATAAGGT
>NZ_JBEKXH010000161.1:0-12978 GCF_049512235.1 Bradyrhizobium sp. | reverse complement strand
TGGTCGGCGACGGCAGCGCGATGTACACGCTGCAGTCGCTGTGGACCCAGGCGCGCGAAGGCCTCAACGTCACCACGATCGTGTTCGCCAACCGCATCTACCAGATCCTGCGCGGCGAATTCGATAGCGTCGGCGCCGGCGAGCCAGGACAGCGCGCCCTCGACATGCTGAAAATCGACCGCCCGGCGCTGGACTTTGTCGCACTCGCCAGGGGCATGGGTGTCGCGGGACGCGCGGTCACGACCGCGGACGAGTTTGTCGCGGCACTGGCGGAAGCCATTCCCGAACAGGGGCCGCGGCTGATCGAAGTGCGGATGTGAGGAGCAGGCGGCGCGTGGTCGTAGGGTGGGCAAGAGCCAACGGGCCGCGCCAACGCGCGGGCCGATGGTGTGCCCGCCATCTTTTCGTGTCGCAAGTGGCGGGGCACGGCGCGAACGGCGCCTTTGCCGCCCCTACGCACTGGACGAGCACTAGACGAGCGATTCTATGAAACCTGTCATTTCAGGCCGGGCATTGGCCTCTCACTCCCTCTCCCGCTCTTCGCGGGGGAGGGTGGGGTGGGGGCGCGGCATCGGCGGTGTTGGTTACGTGTGGCCGCGATACCCGATCGATAAATTTTCGCCCGGAGCTTCCCCCACCCCAACCCTCCCCCGCGAAGGGCGGGAGAGGGAGCGCAGCATCGCAAGCGTCGATATGATCAGAACTTCGGAAACGCCGTATTAGATTGGTTCGTCGCGTTCGCTCATCGCAATGACGAGGCGTTTTTGGCGGGGGCAGCATGCAGGCTGCGATGCAGACCGAGTTGGCCAAGCTCGTCACCGCGCTTTCGGAACTCTACGCGCGCGAGGCCTTCCTGTTTGCAAGGGATCTCGGCGAGCGCGCCTTGACGCACCGGCTGGCGGTGCATCTGGAAAAGCAATATCCGGGATGGGACGTCGATTGCGACTACGACCGGCTGGGTGAACGGACGCTGCGGCTTCCGCACGGCAGCATCGTCTCTACCGACGACCACCTGGGAAAATCTGTCTATCCCGATATCGTCGTGCACCGGCGCGAAATTCCCGACAATCTGCTCGCGATCGAGGTCAGGAAGGCGGCCAACCATCAGCCGCCCGAACACGACCGCCACAAGCTCGGCGCCTTGACCGATCCCCATCTGTGGTTCGCCTACGGGATCGGGGTTTACCTGGTGCTGGGAAGAAAGAGCGTGGTCTCGGATGTCTATGTCGGCGGCGTCATCGACGGGCCATTGTCCGGCTGGTTTTCCGAGCGGCTGAAGCAGGCGGGGCTGGGGGTCGGCTAAGCGCGGTGAGCGGTGGCCTGCGCGGTGGTCTTACAGCGATTGCCGCCTCCGGCATGTCGCCAGCCGCGTGACGGCGCCAGCCGTTCCGCATCATGATGCCTCAGCTGCGCGTGCGGAAATCTGCTTTTTTCTCAACAATTTAAAGTAGCCATAGGCTTGTCATTCCCGTGTAAGAAATCTGCCATGATGCATGTGATATGAGGACCATAACGGGGATGTGACCTAGTACTACTGAGTCAGAAAGCCGCAGTTTCGAGTGTTTGCGAATCAATTATGCAGACGAATCCCACGGAAGCATAGGGGATTTGGATGGATCTGCCCGGAGCGAAAGATATTGCATCGCGCTTTACCCGCTATGTCGAGGAGCTTGTGAGCGTGATCGGCCATGCGGATCGGGCGGGTCCGTTTCGCGACTATTGCACAGGGCTGGTGATGCCTGGCGAGCGCAAGAGCGTGGAGCCGATGGCGGCGATCACGGCCCCCGGGCGAACCGCGGCCCAGCATCAGTCGTTGCTGCATTTTGTCGGCCAAGGAGCTTGGTTGGACGATGATGTGCTGACCAAGGTGCGCCAGATGGTGTTGCCGCAGATGACGCGCAATGGACCGATCGAGGCCTGGATCATCGACGACACCGGCATTCCCAAAAAGGGGCAGCACTCGGTTGGGGTTTCGCATCAGTACTGCGGGCAGCTTGGCAAGCAGGCGAACTGCCAGGTGGCGGTGACACTGTCGCTCGCCAATCGCCATGCGAGCCTGCCAGTGGCGTATCAGCTGTATCTACCGAAGGCCTGGGCCGAGGATGACGATCGCCGCGCCAAGGTGGGGGTGCCCGAGGAGATCACGTTCAAGACCAAGCCGCAAATTGCGCTCGAACAGATTCGCTGGGCGTGTGAGGCCGGCCTTGCTGGCAACATGGCGCTGGTGGACGCCGGCTACGGCCACGATTCCAAGCTGCGCGCGGGCATCACGGAGCTTGGAAAGCGCTATGTGGCCGGCATTCAGCCGCAGACGCTGGTGTGGAAGCCGGGCAAGCGGCCAAGCCGGGCATCGAAGAAAGGGCACCGTGCCGCGCCCGATACGATCTCGGTCAAGGACCTCGCCCTCGGACTGCGGAGGAAAGCTTGGCACATCATCCAATGGCGGGAGGGCAGCAATGAATGGCTGTCCTCGCGGTTTGCGCGTGTGCGTGTTCACGTTGCTTCAGAACGGCCCGGCAAACCGACCAAAGAATGGCTGCTGATCGAGTGGCCCGAGGGCGAGAAAGAGCCAACCAAGTACTTCCTCTCGACCTTGCCGAGCAGCATCACATTCCGCGATCTGGTCGACGCCGCCAAGCTGCGCTGGCGCATCGAGCGCGATTATCAGGAGCTCAAGCAGGAGGTCGGGCTCGGGCACTATGAAGGACGCGGGTGGCGTGGCTTCCATCACCACGCCACGATGTGCATCGCAGCCTACGGATTCCTGGTCTCCGAAAGGGAGACGATTCCCCCCTCAGGACCTCGTCCCACCGCGCGGCTCCCGCAACTTGCCGTACCCGACAGTTACCGACCCCGAGGATCCTCCCTTGCGGCCTGAGCGCCACGTCCCAAACTCGATCGCCACCGTACGTCGATGCATCATCGACGCCCTCGTCAGGCGCTTGCCTCGATGCCCGTGCTGTCACGCCTCAACCGCACGACGAACACGAATGAACTTGTGACGCAGTAGTACTAGCAACAAATTTTTCTTGGCGGCCGGGCTGCGCGGGATTGGAGTCGATTGATGTCTGATGCTGGCGCGTACACGGACAGCTGGCTGCGCCGCATTGGCCAAAGTCGCTTGGCACAAAGTCGCCTGATACCACGACTGTCGGCTGGCGCGTTGTTCGTTGTCGCTTCGTTTGGCATGATTTGGCTTGGAGCAAGCACTCTGCTCGGAGCAAATGGCCTGGTTCAGTTGCCGCTGCCGCAGCGGGATTCCTGCAATCGTCCCGAGCCAGGGAGCGCGGTGCCGGAACCGCAGGATCTTCGTAGCCAAGACGGCGTCCTGCAGGTCGATCTGACCTTCCGCAATCAAAAGCAGCCGGACGGCTCTATTCGCTACTGTTACCTCACGCCCGATGGCACGCCATCGCCGACGTTGCGGCTCAAGCCGGGCGATCTCTTGATCCTGCGTGTCAAGAACGATCTGACCGACCTTGGTTCGGCGCGGACGGGCGCGGCTAACGCGGCTGATCCATCGACACCGACCGCATGGCCGCTGTGCGTGTCGAGGGTTAGCTCTGATCCGTGCACGAGTGGCGCCATGACGGCGACCTCGGCCAACCTGCACTTTCACGGCCTGACGGTGCCGCCGCTGTGCCATCAGGACGACGTGCTGAAGACCTCGATTCAGCCCGGCGATCCGCCGTTCGAATACCGCTTTCGCGTTCCCGCCGACGAGCCTCCCGGCCTCTATTGGTACCACCCCCACATTCATGGATTCAGCAAGGTGCAGGTGCTCGGCGGGGCTTCCGGCGCGCTGATCATCGAAGGTCTCGAACGGGCTAATCCGGCGGTGGCGGGACTGCCGGAGCGCGTGCTGGTGATCCGCGATCAGGATCTGGTGCACCCCGATGCGCCGCCATCGAGGTCCGAGCCCGTGGTCCCCAAAATGTTGATCGATCGCGATGGCGATGCGGCCAACAACGGCACCGGCTTTGGCAAGCCCGCGAAGGACCTGTCGGTCAACTTCGTGCCCGTGCCCTACCCGGATTATCCGCCGGCGTCCCTGACGATGCGGCCGGGCGAGCGTCAGCTGTGGCGCGTCCTCAACGCCTCGGCGATCACTTATTTGAACCTGGCGGTGTTGTTCCGGCGCGCCCCGCAACGGCTCGGGCTTGTTGCCGTCGACGGGGTACCGATCAATTTCAACGGCAGCCCGGCTCCCCCGATCGAGTGGGTCGATCACATTGGCGTACCGCCGGGCGCAAGGGTGGAATTCGTTGTCGATGGTCCTCCCCTGGGGGTGCCGGCGCTGCTGGTGACGCGGACGGTCGATACCGGACCGGGCGGCGAAAACGATCCGAACAGAGCGCTCGTGTCCATTGTCGCCGCGGCCGATGCAGCCGAACCGCGCGCGAAGCTACCCTCCAACCCCAAACCACTGCCAGCGGCTGCTCTGCCCTGGGTCGGGAACGTCGCTCCGGTGCGCGTCAGAAGACTTTACTTCTCCGAGCATCTGCAGAATCCGGACGATCCCACCAGCACCGACGCCTTTTACATCACGGTGGATGGCCAAAAGCCGGCGCCGTTCGATCCCCGCGCCAGCGCTCCCGAAATTGTGGTCAAGCAGGGCGACGTCGAGGATTGGATCATCGAGAACCGCTCGATGGAATTGCACGATTTCCACATTCACCAACTGCATTTCCAGTTGCTCGATTGGTCCGGCCTGCCGGTCAACGAGCCGTTCCTGCGCGATACGGTCAACGTCCCCTATTACAACCGCCGGATGCTGCAATATCCGAGCGTGCGGCTGCGCATGGATTTTCGCGACCCGAACCTGGTCGGCACCTTCGTCTATCACTGCCATGTCCTCGAACACGAGGACGGCGGCATGATGGGAAGAATCCGGGTCGAGCCGAGAGCGACCGCAAGTTCTACCACGTCGTCAAACCAACCCAACAGAGGAGAGCTGCATGACGTACAATAAGCGCACGTCTCGTTTTATGCATAGTTGCCGCATAGGACTGGGTGCCCTGGCTCTGGGGCAATACGCGCTCGCGCCTGCCCTTGCCGATGGCTTCCCAAACGGGGCCGACTTTCGCCCGCAAACGCCGATCAAGCACGTCATCGTCATCATTGGCGAGAACCGCAGCTTCGACCACGTGTTTGCCACCTATGTGCCCAAGCGGCCCGGGGTGAGCGTCGACAACCTGCTCTCCAAAGGCATCATCGCGCTGGACAGCAGCAAGAACGCGGTGCCCGGACCCAATGCCCACAAGGCGCACCAGCTGGCGGCGCAGGATCTCGGTTCGAAGGATTCTTTCCTGCTCAGCCCGCCGAAGCAGCTTCTGCCCAACGACCAGCTTCCGGCGCCGCAGGTCGGCGGACCGAAGGTCTCTTTCATTCCCAATGAATGCGGCAGTTCGACGCCGATCACCTCGTGCGCGGCGAGCTTGGCGCTGGCGGAGCAGTCGGAATCCGGTCTGGAGCCGAGTTACTATCAGTTTCTGCTCAGCGGCGGCACCGGCCAGGAGTCGCACACGCCCGACCTGCGCATCAGCAACGTCAATAGTCTGCCGGCCCATCCATTTCAGCTGACCAATGGCAGCACGTTCACTTATGACGCCTATGCGGCCAGCCCGGTGCACCGTTTCTACCAGATGTGGCAGCAGCTGAATTGCAACGCCTCGGCCGCGAGGCGTGACAATCCGTCGGGTTGCAACCATGACCTCTTCGCCTGGGTCGAAGTGACCGTGGGAGCTGGAACCAACGGCGCCGCCCAGCCCGCGAATTTCAGTATCGAGTATTCGCCGACCGCGACCACGACGGGGGAAGGCTCGACGGCGCTGGGCTTCTACAACGTGCAAAAAGGCGACGTGCCCTATTTCACCAGCCTCGTGGACAAGTACGCGCTGAGCGACAATTTCCATCAATCGGTCGATGGCGGCACCGGCGCCAACCACATCATGTTCGGTCACGCCGATGCGATCTGGTTCAGCGACGCTCACGGCAATCCGCAGGTGCCGCCCAACAATGTGGAAGTCTACACCGGGACTCCCGATGCCGGCGTGGTCGCGGAGGTGGAGAATCCGAACCCGGCGCCGGGCACCAACAACTGGTATACCGAGGATGGATACGGCAACAGCAACAACGCCGGCTTTCCGCCGCCCTATACCGCCGAACGGGTTTCGGGAGGCGGCTCCTACAGCAATTGCGCCGACCCGAGCCAGCCCGGCGTCAAGCCGATCCTGGATTACCTGGCGTCGCTGCCGCGCCCGATCGACCCGCGCTGCGAACCCGGCCACTACTACCTGCTGAACAATTATAACCCGGGCTGGTTCGGCAACGGCATCATCGCCTACATCGATCACAATCCGGCCAATACGCCGTTCTCCTTTCAGCCGTCATCGACACCGAGCATCGGCGACAGCCTCAACGCCAGGAACATCTCCTGGAAGTACTATGGCGACCAGTGGAACAACTACGTCCCCGATCCCTACCAGATCAATTACGGCACGCCCGGACCGACCGCCGACGAATACTGCAACATCTGCAACCCGTTCCAGTACGACACGTCCATCATGTCGCATCCGGATCAGGTCGCCGCGCACATTCAGGATTCGGTCAACCTTTACGCGGATATTGCCAATCACGCGCTGCCCGCGGTCTCGATCGTGAAACCGAGCGGGTACGTCGACGGTCACCCGGCCTCTTCCAAGCTCGATCTGTTCGAAGGCTTCGTCAAGAAGATCGTCGATCAGGTGCAGGCTTCGCGTTACGCCAATGACACCGCCATCTTCATCACGTTCGACGAAGGCGGCGGCTACTATGATTCGGGTTACGTGCAGCCGCTCGACTTCTTCGGCGACGGCACCCGCATCCCGCTCATCGTGGTGTCGCCGTTCGCAAAGCCCGGATATATCTCGCATGACTACGCGGACCACGTCTCGATCATCAAGTTCATCGAGCGTAACTGGGGTCTGCCCCCGATCACCCACCGCAGCCGCGACAACTTCCCGAACCCGGTCGCCGAACCCAGCAATCCCTATGTCCCTCTGAACAGTCCGGCCCTCAGCGACCTGTTCGACTTTTTCCAGTTCTATTGACGGTTGCGAACGCCCGGCTCCCTGACACGCCGCCGCCAACCACGGCCACAGCAATAAGAAGAGGAGCCTGCTGGTGATCCCGGCAGGCTCTTTTTTGGCCGGTCGACTGATGTGTCGGTTCAATTGCGGGTTGTTTACAAGCAAAAGGCGATTGATCGCTTTGTGCGCCGCATCAATGGAACCGGCGGCCGACACCGCGGTTGTCAGGTTTGAACCTTCGCCCGCTGGCCGAGACTTAACCACGAGCGGCAACCTCTGGGAGGCTGTTATGACCAACTGGAACGATACCCTGGTGGACAGGCCTGAAACGGATGAAAGGGCCTATGTCGCAGGCTGGACGATATCCGGGCTGGCCGTGCTGGGGACGATTGTGGCGGTTTGGCTGCTTGGGATCTAGCCTGTCGTCAGGTTGGAACGTCAAACGGTCTGCGAGGCCCTGAAATAGCTCCGGCCGGTTTGGACGGTCCGACGACCAGTCGACCCGACGGCGTCCGCTCCACGGTCAGAGCAACTCCGTAGAGCCGCGACAATTCATCCGCCGTCATCACGGCGTCGACCGGTCCCGTCACGAAGCGGTCCTTGCCCAGGATCACGACCTTGTCGGCCACGACGAACGCCTGCTCGGGCTCGTGGGTTGACAGGACCACGGCAAGTCCCTCATCGGCCAGCCGGCGAATTGTATCCAGGACCCGGATGCGATTGCCGAGGTCCAGGCTGGCGGTCGGCTCGTCCATCACCACGATGCGGGCCTGCTGCGCAAGGGCCCTCGCGATCAATGCGAGCTGCCGCTGGCCGCCGGATATCCTGGTCGAATCGCGTTCCGCGAGCATGGCGATGCCGAGCGCTTCGAGCGCCGCCATCGCGGCTTCGGTGTCGGCCGGCCCGGGCGCGCCGAAGGCGCCGAGATGAGCGGTTCGTCCCATCACGACCAGGTCGAGCACGGTATAGGCGAATTCGGTGACCTGCGCCTGCGGCACGTAGGCAATCTGGCGCGCGAGGGCTTGCCGATCGAGGCTTAAGAGTTCCTCGCCGCCGATCTTGATGGTGCCGGACAGGGCCGGAAGCAGCCCGAGCAAGGTCTTGAACAGCGTCGTCTTGCCGACGCCATTGGGTCCCAGCAGACAGGTGACCGTACCGGAATCGAGTGCGAGATCGATGCCGCCGGCGATCCGTATCGGTCCGTATCCAATCGACAGATCATGCGCTTCCAGCAGCGTCATGGAAGTTGCCTTCGCCGGTTCCGCGCCAGCAGCCAGACAAAAACCGGCCCGCCAATCACCGCCGTCAGGACGCCGAGCGGAATCTCGATACGTGCGGCCGAGCGCGCCAGGGTGTCGATGCTGATGATGAAGGCCGCGCCGAGCAGGATCGCCGCCGGCAGCAGCCGATCGAACCGCGGACCGACGAGAAGCCTTGCCATGTGCGGTACCATCAGCCCAACCCAGCCGATCACCCCGGATATCGCGACGGCGCCTGCGGTGATCAGGGTGGCCGCGGCGATGACGATCAGGCGCAGCTTTCCCGCGTCGACGCCGAGGGCGCGTGCCTCGTCGTCGCCCAGCGAGAGCACGCCGATCCGCCAGCGCAGCAGGATCAGCGGGATGAGACCGAGCAGTACGATCGGCAAGGTAGCCGACACGTCGCCCGCTTTGACGCCGGCAAGGCTGCCCAGCAGCCAGAACGTAATCGCCGGAAGCTGGTCGTAGGGATCCGCCAGCACCTTGACCAGCGAGATCGCAGCCCCCGCGAGCGCGCCGATAACGATCCCGGCCAGCACCAGGACCAGCACGTCGCCGCTGCCGCGCAACGCGCGCGCCAGCGCGGTGACGATCATCACCGTCATCAGGCCGCCCGCGAAACCGAAGCCCTCGATCGCCAAAACGGGGAGGCCCAGCAGGATTCCGATCACGGCTCCGAGCCCGGCGCCGGTCGAAACACCGAGGATATCGGGGGAAACCAGCGGGTTGCGGAACAGGCTTTGATAGGCCGCTCCGGCGGCGGCAAGCGATGACCCGACGAGGCCCGCGGCCAGCACGCGGGGAAGCCGGATATTGTAGAGCACCGTCTCGATGGCGTCGCGATGGCCATTGCCGAAGGGCCAATTCAGCACCGCATTGAGAACCGCGATCGGTGGAATGCGATACGGCCCGATGCCGGATGCGATCACCGATACCATCAGTACGAGGATTGCCAGCAAAAAGAGAATGCTTGCCGTGCGCAATTCCACCTTCAAAGCCTGTCTTCAGCCTCCGCTGTCGAGCAGGCGGTCAAGCTCGGTGTCATCCAGATCGACTTGATAGAACAGCCGATAGAAGGAATGCACCTGCTCGCGAAGCTGGCCCGTCGCCTGGTCGGGATAGAGCGTATGCAACAGCCAGGTCAGGCCGATCAAGCGATTGACCGATGGCGGCGAGTCGATGAAGCCGAAGGGAAGACCCGGAGCGAGAAAGACGTGACTCGTCGTCACGGCCTGAATTGGCTTCCATTCGGGCTTTTCGGCGACGCCGCGGCGGAAGCTGCGATCGAGGGTGATGATGGTGGCTGGCGCCCAAGCGATCAGCTGCTCCGGCGATACCGTCACGATGCCGCCCTTTTCGCGCAGGCCTTCGACCACGTTGATGGCGCCGGCGCGTTCGATGATCTCGGTGTTGATCGAGCCGCGCGAGCCGGTCTCGAGGCCTTCCGGTCCGCGGGCGAGGTAGACACGCGGACGGTTTGCGGCGCGAACTGCGGCGAGCACCGCATCCACTTGCGCGAAAATCTGCTCGGCCGCACGGGCCAGGGCCTCGCCGCGATCCTTGACGCCGAGAATGTCGGCCAGCAGCCGCAACGCGGCGGGCGTGTTCTCGAACCGGCCGTCGATCAACAGATAGGGAATGCCGGTCTGCGACTGGACCCGCTCCGCGAGCGAACGGTAGGTGTCGTTGATGGTGCCGAAATCGACGACGAGATCAGGCTTTTCAGCGATCAGCCGTTCGAGGCTCAGCGTGTCGCCGCGGCCGGTCAGGCGGCCCAGTTCGGGCAGTCCGCGCACGGCCGGCAGCAGATATGGCTTCTCCGTGTCGCGGGGTGCCCGTACCCAGCCGATCATGTCCTGCGGCGCCAGCACGTAAAGGAGCGTCGACGCCGGGGGGCCCGCGGCGAATACCCGAGATATCTTGTCGGGGATTTCGACGGCGCGACCGGCCGAGTCGGTCACGCTGCGGGCGTGGACCGGCGCCGCGATCAGCACCAGAAGCAAGCTCAAGCCGCAGGCCATTCTTGGGCACATCCATTTCGACACAACCAGCATTTTCCGGTGCCCCACCTTGCTGCCTCGCAAATGCGAGATATACGCTATACGACAAGATCGTCGAGCGTGATTTTCAGCAAGTCGGCGATCTGGCGCAGCGTTCCGCTAAAGTGGTGGTCTTTGATAGTGGGAGTTGTTGGGGCGGCCGTCGTCGTCGCAAACCTCCTCCTTCACCCCTGAGCGCAACGAGATCGCCAATGGGCTGGGCCGACGGGTCGCGCCTCTACCCAGGGGACGGCCCCCCAGGCCGAAGCCGAACACGAAGAAGATCCCAATTTATGCGTCGAGAAGCGCTTTAACAGGCATTCTCTACGACCATGCCCTTGTACCGCCTATGAATCCGGACTAGTTATCTGACTAGACGATATTCTCCGCCTGATGGAGGTGCCCATGAAGAGCTGGCCAGTTCAGGATGCGAAGGCCCGATTCAGTGAGATGCTCGAAACCTGCCTGAAGGAAGGGCCACAGGTCGTTACCAAGCGCGGCGCGGATGCAGCCGTTCTGGTGCCTGTGAAGGATTGGCAAAGGCTCAAGCGCGCGGCCAAGCCCACCCTGAAGGCGTTGCTGCTAACCAACGACGCACGAGGAGAACTGAGCGTTCCCGAGCGAGGCGGAAGGCTTAGGCGTCAGCCGCGCGGTCTGGTCTGACACTGATGTACCTCCTCGATACCAATGTTGTGTCGGAGCTGCGCCGAGCGCGCCCACATGGCGCGGTTCTCGCTTGGCTCAAAACCGTGAGTGACGAGAATTTGCATCTCTCCGCGGTGACGATCGGCGAGCTTCAGGCGGGCATTGAGATCACGCGTGAGCAGGATCGAGACAAAGCGGTCGAGATCGAGGCTTGGCTTGAGCAGGTTGCTGAGAGCTACAACATACTGAGCATGGACGCGCGGACGTTCCGTTCCTGGGCGCGCCTCATGCATCGCAGGTCGGACCATCTGATTGAAGATGCAATGATCGCTGCCACCGCGGCAGTTCACAACTTGACCGTCGTCACTCGCAATATGCGAGACTTCAGGACCCTCGGTGTTCGCACCTTGAACCCTTTTCATACGAGACCTGGTTAGAGGGCAATACGGCTTCAGGTTCCCGAGCTACCCTTGCGATATTCGGCCGGCGTGCAATTGAGGTACCGGCGAAAGAGCCTGTTCAGATGACTCTGATCGGCAAAGCCGCTGAGGAGCGCGATCTCCTTGAGCGCCAGATTGTCCCGTCGCAGATGCCGGCACGCCTGTTCGATTTTCTGTTTCTGAACAAAGGCGTGAGGGCGTATCCCGTAGTGAGCTTGGAATTTGCGGGCGAATTGAATCGGCGTGCAGTTGCAGATGGCTGCTAGTTCGTCGAGCGTGATGTTTCGGGAAATATTCTGCTGGATATAATCCTCGACCAGCCGGGCATGAGCCGGCCTGAAATGTCCCTGCGCGGAAGGCATCTTGAACTTCACCGCGGCGTATTTCCGCATGATGTGGACGCTGGCCTGGAGCGACAGCGCGTCGTAGCAGAGTCTTCCGCCGGGACCGCCGGCGGCGACTTCGTTAGCCATTTGTTCGTTGATCCAGCTCAGGACGGGGTCATCGATTCCGAGCAGGTCATGAAGTTCAATGGCGCCGACGTCACGATCGAAAGCCTCGCTCGCGGTCTTCATCATGAACGCCGGTGAAATGTAGAAGTGGCTGACCTCGATGTCGTTTGCCCATCGCCAATGCGAAGGCTCGGCGCGAGTCAGCAGCGTGGTAATGCCGCGGCTGACGCGCTCCTGCTTCCATGCGCCGGTCACGCGGCGGTTCATCGCGGTGGTTCCTTGCCGGTAGACGACGACCAGGAAGTCTTCCGTCGGGGGGACCCAAATGTCGGACGGCGCGTAGCGAAATACCCGCATGCGGAAATCAGGCCGGCCGACCGCCGAACTGTCCAGCTTCAGTTCACCTGGCGCGTATCGCGGAAGTTCCTCGACCGCAATTAACTTGCCCATGGCGCAGCCTCCGCATGGTTAGCGGCCGTTCGCCGGCTCTCCGTTCCGATGATGTGGCATCGTCAGTGCAGAATACGTTGCCTTTTTGCATTTGGCCAAATGTATCAGCTCGCCCGCGGCGTTGCTGCGCCGCACACGCATTTCGTCCAAAGAAAGGTCGGCTTCGTCCAAGCCCGCCATGCCTCGGGGCAACTAGTTTACGGGCACGTTCCGCCGGCGATGCGTGAGCGGCTCGAGACCCTTCAGGGCCCAGAGACCTCCCCAGCAATCCGTTGGATCGCCAACGAGACGCAACTCCGCCCATTAGGTCGAGTGGCACGGTGCATAGCCAGAAAACAACAGGAGAGGCAAATGGATCAGGCTGAAATCAAGTCCGGGGAATCGAACGGAACAAAAAAGACGACCCTCGACGCGGTCGTTATCGGGGCTGGCATCGCCGGTCTGTACCAGTTGCACCGCATGCGGCAACTGGGACTGAAGGTCCGCGCCTTCGAGGCGGGTTCCGGCGTCGGCGGAACCTGGTACTGGAATCGTTACCCCGGTGCGCGCTTCGATTCTCAGGTCGAGGTGTACCAGTATTGGTTTTCCGAGGATTTGTACAAAGCGTGGAAGCCGAGCGAGCG
>NZ_JBEKXH010000160.1:0-13151 GCF_049512235.1 Bradyrhizobium sp. | reverse complement strand
AGACCGCTTCGAACAAAAAGGCAACAATAATATTTTTTTATTCGGCACTTGACAGCCCCGAAACACCTGACCCAGGGAACGCGTATCTCTTCGGCACGGCGTCATTGCCCAGTTCGAGGGATGGAGAAGAAGGACCAGAAAAAAGTTGACACGTCGGGCAAATCACTGGCACGTTGTCATCATAGCAAGAAGCAGATGCCCGCGCCGGGAGACCGGTCGCGGGTTTTTTGTTGCCATCCACAACCGCGCACCGGAGCCAGGCAACCGGCCGGCGCCAAACCTGGAAGCTCAACTCACATGCCAAGTTCTCTCACCGAAATCCGCTCGCTGGCGCGCAGCCCATACGCGGGTCGCGGTGAAGGTTTCGGCCGATTCGTTGCCCTGGAACTACAACATCCAGCCAAGGTCGATATCAAATTGGAGCGGTCAATTTGACGGCTATCCTAAGTGGCTGATATCGCGGCAGATAAAAATATTCCATAATATACCTTATGCGAATCCTATCTGTCGTCGCTTCACGCGACAACTCACGAAGTCACGACGGACGTGGTAACGGCAATCTTACAGCTTTAGCCCGCCCGCGGGATCTTCATCCGCCAAGCTTCGCGCGAAATCGATAGACTCCCAATATGTGGCCGGCGCCGGTACGCCAATTCGTTTCTCGATCTTGAGATCCGGATTTGGAAACGTCAGTTGGGCAGTAGTGACGTCCTCTAAAAAAGCGTGCGTGGAAGCCCAAAGTTCAATGGTCCTGTCGAGGTCAGGCGAGACGATGGCGTCCGTGATGCGCTGGCATTCCAGGAGGGCGCGCACCAGGGGCGGAGCAGAGGGGCTCCGTTCGTGGATAAGCGCTGTGATGCCGCCGATATAATTGTCCCGGAAGATCGTCGGCACGATGAGACGCGATTGACCCGCGCTGACGAGTTCCTTCGTCATCATGATTCGCGACGTGCGTCCGTTGCCGTCGTTGAAAGGATGGACGAGAACGAGAAGGGTATGGGCGAATATGCCACGCGCGATGGGAGTGGTGAGGCTCTGCAGCGTCTCGAACCCCTCCTTCAGCGTTCCCTGCACAAGGTTCGGCGCCACGAACTCCGTATTGCCGGCGAAGTTCGGCTCCGTCTTGAAATTCCCTGGATCACGTTCGGGCCGCGCATCGAAAAGGAGACGATTTCGCTCCTTGATCTCGTCCACGAATTCCGCGAACGAGCCAGCCATCTTCATTCCCTTGACCATCGTCGAGACCTGTTTGAAGGTCTGGACGATGTCGCGACCGTCCGCGGGCCTTCCGTCAGGCTCCTCGTCCTGGAATACGATGCGGCGGGCCTTGTCGACGGAAAACCTCGTCCCTTCGATGTAGTTGGTGAAGTAGGCCTCGATGAACGACACGCATGCGCGTTCGTCGGCCGCCGCGTGGGGATCCGGACGATCCGGCATCGCACCCCGGTTCAGGACCACAGCGAGCGCCTTGAGCCGCTCCATGCAGTCTGGATCGAACGGGGCGTCCTGCCGTTGCCGAATGGCGACCTTTTCGTGGGCAAGCTTGGCTTTTCGCGTGCCGAGGAACGTACCGATCAGGTCGTCGAGGACCTTGAGCTCGTCGGTCGCGTCGAGGTCGGCGGCGATCAGGTGGGCGCGCCGGCGGATGGCCTTCAACCCCTCCTCGTGTTCGGTCTTGAGGAGCCTCTCGATTTCCGCTTCGACACCTTCGCGTCCGATCGTGCGGCTCGGCCCATCGCGCTCGCGCGAGGGCTTCAGATTTTCGAGGAGGTTGCGGGAGGCACTCGGAATGTACGTGCCCAGATAAGCGACGTCACCCTCGAGCGGTCCCGGTCCTGGAAACGAGCGGATCTCAAGACCAGCGATGGAAAATCTCTTGCGGGCCTTGCCGTCGCTGTGCGTGCAGAAAATCCAGCCGGGAAAGAGCGGACGACCGTCCTTGCCGCGTTCCCGCCACGGGTTGACCGAAATCCCCGTCCGTCCGGTGAGCACGGCACCGGGGACCTTGTTGGCCAGGATCGTGGTCCAGTGAGCATATGCGAATTCCTCGGCGCTGCGTCCGTCCGTGTTCCCATAAATGCCGTCGGAGATCTTGGTCAGACGACCGGCTTCCGCCTGTCTCTGGATCGCCCGGTCGCGGGCGCGGTCGCCTGAGATGAAGTGAATGTCGTCGCTCATCGCAACATAAACCTCGGTTAGGTATGGAATACGTCGTATTATCCAACTTAGTACACCTTATTGTCGCAAAACGCAACATAATATGGAAAGGCTAGGCGGCCTCGCTGTGCGGGCACTCGACATGTGAAGCCAAGTCTTGGGCCCGCCTGTCGCCTGAGACGAAATAGCAGCCAAAAATGTCGCAAAAGCTGACATAACGACGGCTAGCCCCGGTGGCGTGGATACGCGGCGAGCTAGGTTTGAGGCCAACAACGTGAAGAACTCTCTGGTGACTTCGGCCTGGGCAGCCGTCAGGCGATAGGCGGCCTCGCCCCTCGCCCACCTGGCCGTCATCTCTTCCAGCAGGCTCGCGACCCACGGTTCGCCGGCCATTGCGACCGGAAGCAATTCCTGTCTGACGCGTTGCGCGGTCGCCGGCGCAGTCGGACGTCCGAGGTGTCTGGCGAGTAGTTCAGCGTCGCGGGGCGGCCCGCCCGCTCCTCCGCCGGCATCCGCCGGCGCCATTGCCCGCGCAGCCGGGCTCCCCATCTCTCTCCGGCACGGGAACACCTCGAAATAAGGAAATATTTCATGGCCAAGCTCGACGGCAAGATCGCTCTCATCAGTGGCGGCACCAGCGGTATCGGCGCGGAGACCGCAAAACTCTTTCAAACCGAAGGCGCAACGGTAGTCGTTACCGGCTCCAGCGAGCGCTCGGTGAAAGCCGCCAAAGCGGCGCTGCCCGGGATCGAGGTGCTGGTCTCGGACGCGGGCGACGTGGCCGCTACCAAGGCCCTGGTCGACCAGGTCAAGGCCAAACACGGCCGCATCGACGTGCTATTCGTCAACGCCGGCATCGCCAAGTTCGCGCCGATCGCAGAGGTCGACGAGGCCTTTTACGACAGCCAGTTCAACATCAACGTCAAGGGCGCGTTCTTCCTGGTCAAACACGCCATTCCGGTCATTCCGGACGGCGGCGCGATCATCCTGACGGCTTCGGTGGCCGGCGCGAGCGGCGGCCTGGGAGGCAGCACAATCTACGGCTCGACCAAGGCGGCGCTGCGTTCGTTCGGCCGCACCATCGCCAAGGAGCTGACGCCGCGGGGCATCCGGGTCAACACCATCAGCCCCGGTCCGATCATCACCCCGATCCTCGACAAAGGCGGCCTCACACCGGCCCAGAAAGACAGCTTCATCGAGGGGGCCAAGACCCGCATTCCGCTCGGTCGCACCGGCACCGCCGCTGAAGTCGCCGCCGCAGCCCTCTACCTCGCCGCCGATGCCACCTACACCACGGGTGCCGAACTGTTCGTCGACGGCGGCTTGATCGACCTCTAGTTCAGTCAGCGCTGCCGCACCGATCTAAAGAGCAAAGCAGGACGCTTGCCATCGATCGCCGCCGACGTCTGGTCCTTGCGAACGCGGGGTGCTTAGAGGAGATCACGTTCGAAATCCCTGAGCCGCTCGGGAGTGAGATCGGCCGCATAGATCAGATCGTAGGAAATGCCGGAGCCACGCATAGCCGCGGCCACGGCCCGTTCCACCCTCGCCCGCCGCTGCGTATTCAGGACCGCCCCGGACAAGAAAGTCGACATCGGAATGGGACTTGAATTCCCGCCTTGCCAATGACCCGATCACCACAAGGTCGTAGCCTTCCACGCGCAGGTCGCGCAACAACGGCTCGAGCCGGGCGACCGCCGTCGCCCGCCTGCGCTCGTCCGCTCGCCGATGACGCGATCAATACGACTAACCATTCAAACCTATCCAACGATTGCCGCATCACTATTTCAACGTACGAGACCTCTGTCTCATCGCCCCATTTTCGAGATACACAACCCCGTTTCTGGCCGAGCTGCTGATGAATTCAGCGACAAAGGCGCGCCCGATATCGTCCTGCTCAATCGTGCCAAAAGGTCCCGGAATAAGACGCCCCAACCAAGCTGCATAGCGCGGCGTGTGAGCATTGCCTGCGATAATTCCCGGACGAAAAATCGCGAGGCGCTGGAAGCCTATTGCTTGAACCGCCTCTTCTTTTAATCCCATGACCCGGACATAGCGAATTCTGCTTTTCGCGGTGCTTCCCGCTGCCGAGAGCAGAGAAAACTGTGTGATACCCCCGGCCCGACAGCCGCGGGCAAAGCCACCGACCACGCCAATTTCGAGGGCCTTTAATTCCTCCTCGCTCCACTTCATGCTGCCTTGACCGACGCCAACACAGGATGCCCCATAGACAGGATCGCCCTGCGCAACCATGCTCTGCGCAAGCTTGGTCACTTCTGCCGGAAACTGAGCAGCTGCCGTATCCAAGATCACCTCCCGCACACGGGGATCAGCGGTCAGAGAAATCGCCCTGCGATTGACCATCACTATTTCAACGCAGGACGGCTCTGCAGCCAGCGCCCGCACCACCGCAGCTCCCACCTGCCCCGTGCCACCGATGATCAAGACACGATATGCCATTTTAGTTCACCGCCGGCCTTCGGCCGACCCCCTTGGACGAAACAGGCTGGATGCGGAGGCGCCGAAGAAGGCCGACCACAAGGGTCGCCCCTACCGGGATCGACATCAAGTAGGGGCCGCCCTTGTGGGCGCCCTGTTCGACCGTCATCGCCGGACTGACTGCTATCCGCGCGGTCATCGGAGCAGAAGTTCGACAAAGCTCTGCCCGTCGTCGAGCAGTTCCTTTTGCGTGGCGCCGGCGCGGGCGCGTAGCATCAGGCCTTGCAGGGTATCGACGACGAGGCGTCCCCTCGCCTGTGCTGATGGCGTCGCGGGCAGCGACCCACTCTCGATTTCCCGTTCGAACCGATGCGCAACGATGTCGGCGACCGTCGCCAATGTGCGCTGGATCGCCAGCCGAATTTCCTCGTGCCGGCCGGCTTGCGCGGCGGCGACGCAGGCCACCAAACATCCCCGCGGGCGTCCCTCCGCAGTGGCGGTTCGAACGGCCGTTTCGATCAGGGCTTGCACCGCCTTGCGCAGGTCAGGCTCGGCCGCGAAGGCCACATAGGGTTTGACGCCAACCGTCTCGCTGTATCTTTTCATGGCGCGAAGGAACAGCTGGGATTTGTCGCCAAACAGCCTGTAGAGGCTGGGTTTGGTGACTCCAACCGCACGCGCGATGCGCTGGACGTCGACCCCCTCCAGGCCATGGGTCCAGAACAGCTCGACAGCCTGGTCGAGGGCCTGGTCCGGATCAAACTCCCGGGGCCGGCCTGGACCTCTCTTATGGACTAAGTTAGATACCATAAAGTACGAAACCCTTGACTCTGGATCGAAAAATAACGTACCAATCAGTAGTCAATATCCCCAACAGTTACCTTAACCGAGACGGGAGAGCAAGTTGGATGATCTCATCGCCGAAATCGCCCGCATCGATGGTACCAGCGGCTGCCTCGGCGGTGAGATAGCGCGGCAGCTTGCGCTGTGTGGGCTGTACGAGAAGATTCATTGGGCCTCTCATGGGCAGAGTAAGGAGCCTGGCGTCGAGTCCAGCCCTGGGTCCGATACCGACGAGTGGATTTTCGAGATATTCGTGCCGCCGGTTTCGGCCGCGGAAGCGACGGCTGCCCTCGTCGAACAGTATTCTGATCCGGTACTGAGGCACCGCCCGTCGATGCTGTGGGGAACGCGCGGCGCAGCCAAGTCCATCATTGCGCGACCGGTGGCAACGCAGCTCAAAATCCCGCTGGTCGATGCTGGCCTGGCGATGATGGGACCCGCCGGCTTTCCTCCGGCATTGCAACCCTCGCTCGATCAGAAGGATGGTATCATCTTTCTCGACGAACTGACCGCCGCTGATCGGCGGTTGCGGAATTTGGCCTCTTCGCTGATCCTTGAGCGCCGCGTCGGAGAGTTCCAGCTGCCCCGGGGATGGCAGGTGATCGTCGCCGGCAAGGCCAGTTTCCACGAGGCGGTCAGCCCTGACGCCGGCATGGCGCTGGCCGATCGCATGTTCCACTTCAATGTGCCGACCGCGATCGGCGGCGGTGGCGAACCTGCTTCCGGGATGCATGCGGCGGCCTGTCGGGATGTCGACCCGGATCAACCCGACGACACCTGGGCGCCGCTTTCCGTCTATCGTTGGATCGGTGCGACTGCGCGCGGCTGGAGGGACCTATCCAACGTCCTTAATTCGGACATGTCGGATGCGGCCAAGCGGGTGTTCGTGCAGGGCCGCATCGGGGCCGCCAACGCCGGCGAGTTCTTCGGCGCGCTGCGCGAGATCGAGGCCGGCGCCGACGTGGCGCGGCTGTTAGCCGCGCGTCCCGGCAAGGAAACAGCCGCGCGCCTGCCCCAGTCCCTCGAAGCGTTGCATGGCATGATCTACGGACTCTTGCTGGCCTGTGTTAACGAGACCGCGCTGGCCCGCGCCACTGAGATCATTGGGCAGCTTGCGGATATCAGGGCTATCCCGGCCCCGCTTATCCGCGAGGCGCAGAAGCTTGCGCTGGACGTTTTGCATCGGCGCGCCATCGCAACCGGGCTTGCGGCCAACATCCTCGAGCGCACATCCGGCCGTCGTGACGCCAACCGCCGCCGGCGCACGATTTGATCATGCGCCCGCAAATGTTGATCCGGCACCGGGTCGGCGCTCGGGGGCAGATAAGCCCTAACCAAGCTGCTTATTCGTCCCACGGGTTGAGCAGCGGTACGCCGAATGATGCAAAATCCTTGACGTTGCGTGTGACCAGCGTGAGGTCTTTGGCGAGCGCGGTGGCCGCAAAGAAGCCATCCATGATGGACAGCGCAACGCCGCTTCGTCGGCTCTGCGCCATCAGGTCACCCCAGTGCTCGGCAACCCCGTGATCGATCGACAGGATCCGCTCGGCGAAACGTGCGGGAAGATCGTTGGCAAGCCAGGCGGCCAGCGCGTCGCGCCGGCGGCCATCGTCCAGCAAAGCAATGCCGCGCCGAAGTTCCGCGATCGAGGCGACACTGATGAACACCCGGTCCTCGTCGACGGCATCAAGCCAGCCGAGGACCTTCAGGTCAGGTGCCGGTCGCTGCACCTCCGACAGCACGTTGGTATCGAGCAGGAGGTTCACAGCGTAAGGTCACCAGGCGCGTCGCGCTGCCGCTCCAGTTCGAGATCGGCGCCGCGTAG
This sequence comes from Bradyrhizobium sp., assembly GCF_049512235.1. GTDB lineage: Bacteria > Pseudomonadota > Alphaproteobacteria > Rhizobiales > Xanthobacteraceae > Bradyrhizobium. Next base: position 5,887 of record NZ_JBEKXH010000160.1, on the reverse strand, counting down.
CGGTGACGCGAGCAGGAATTCCGCCAACGTGCCTCTACGCACGGTCTTGCGTGCCCATTCCGTGGCGGAGACGATCACCGCGCTCGGCTTGCCGTTGCGGGTGATGGTTTGGGGGCTCGATTGGGCACGATCAACCACCTCGGAGAGCCGCGCCTTGGCGACAGCGAGCGTCCATGTGCCACCGAGTGGTGGTGAGGAGGATCGTATCTTGTTGACATCTGTCATGTTTTTGAACCCTCAATGACCAATATGACTACTAAGACCATACATAATGCCGAGACCCCCGCGCAATGGATAAGTTAAGTTAGGCCGGTGATGCGGCGCGGCGCCGGCCGCTTGGCTGCCGCGGCCCTGCCATGGGAGACGTCTCGCTTTGGAAAAACGCACTTGCGGTGGACGCCATTCGAGTGCCGGCGGCACAAGTCTCCGAATTCAAGTAACCTAGTCTTTAAGGTTGGTGAGGGATTCGTTTGATATTGCTCGCTTTTCCCGGTCAGGTGAATCAAGCGGCACAATAAGTTGACACCGGTTTTTGTTTTTGACTGAACCGGACCTCGCTACCATTGTCCAACAAAGGAGCCGGCTCTATCTAGCCCCTCCACGGGCCTCGCTCGAGGCCACCAGACCAGGAGACGACCCGCATGACCACCTCTGCTTCCCCGAAACTGGCGGAATCGACCGCGGTCAACGAAGCCGTCAAGGCGCGGATGGCGCCCAAGCAGGCGGCGCAGGTTGCGCCCGTCGATATCACCGCCAATCCCGTGGCCAAGATCGTGTTCAACCCCGAAGCCGCGCCGGAGGAGCGCAGCCGGCAGGTCGCAACCCTGCTCTCCCCTGATCTCGCGGAGGAATGCAAGGCGTCGATCAAGCAGCTTGAGGCCTACAAGGAGTATCTCGCCCAGCAGCGCACCCTGATGCAGCGCAGGCTGATCGAATTGTCGTCGACAACAGTCTTTTCCAAGATGAAACAGACGTTCGCGGACATGAACAAGGGCGTACTCGACTTCCGCGGGATGATCCGGCCGCTGGTCGACAACCTGGATGCGCTCTACACGCTGCGCACCGCCGGCGACAATGTCGTGCTGGACACCTTTGCGGAGATCGAGGACGACCGTAAGCGGGAAGCCGACTGGGACCGCCGCACGGCGGATGCCGATGCCGAGATCCGCCGCATCACTTCCGACAAGGCGATGCTCGAGCGCGACATCGCCAAGCTGAGGACGCAGACTGGCATGTTCGGCGGCATCAAGAAATCGGCTCAGGCCGAGATCGCCGCCAAGGAGCTCCAGATTGCCGAGCGGGTGGAAGGCCTCAAGGCCTGCCGCGACAAAGTCGTTGCGATCGTCGCGGAGAAGGCCGAGCGCGACGCCAAGGAGGGCAAGTTCAAGGCCGAGAAGGACCAGGTCCGCGCCATGCTCGACATCTCCGGTCCCGAGCACGTCAAGCGGGTCGAGGGCATCATCAAGGCCGCGCTCGACTACATCGACAAGTCCCAGGTCACGGTCTCGCAATTGCGCGACGAACTCGGAGGGATCGAAGGACAGGCCGACAAGCTCGTCAAGATCAACTCGCAGATGATCACGGTGGTCGCGATCCTCGACAAAGGCATCGACCTTGCGACGGCGGCGAACAAGGACAAGGTGCAGGCGCTGTCGACCGCACGGGAGGGCGAGGATACGCTTGCCCGCCTCGAGCGCGAGCGCAACAAGAACGATTTCGAACGCCACGTCACCGCGCTCCTCGACAGCGGGCGCGGCACCAAGAAGACGGTGGCCGACCTTGAGAAGGACGCGGTCAACGCCAGCACCTTTCACGACGCGCTCGGCAAGCAGAACGTCAACCTGCGCGAACTCTCCAGCGACGGCATCGCCAGCGTTGCCACCAGCCTCAACACCACGATCCAGGCACTCAACAACTCGGCGCTCAACGAGGCCTCGGAGAGCGTGCGCGATTCCATGCGGGCGATGAACGCGGTGACCGACGACGTCGCCAACAAGGAGGTCATCCGCCAGGCGCTGCAGCTCGACGAGAGCTCCAGGCGGATCGTGGAGAAGATCGAGTCGATGTCGAGTATCGCGGAATCGCTGCAGGCCGCCAACAAGCTGCGCGAAGACGGGCTCTCCAACATCCAGAGCCGGCTTGGGGAGCTCAACGATGTCACCGCCGCGGTGCGCGCGCGACTGCAGGAGAGCATCGGCATGGACGCCAAGGGTCCCGGCGCTTCGGCCGCTTCGGCGACGCCGGCGCCGGTCGACGACAAGGAAATCACGTTCGGGCAGATCTGACCCGCCGGGCGGTATCGTCCAGCACACTGCCCTGCCCGGCTCGAAGCCCGACCGCAAGAACCATGGAAATCCGAAATGGCCAACAACTTCCTGATTACCGGCAGCGAGAAGCTCGGCAGCCGGAAGAACTTCAAGCTGGTGGGCCGCGCGGAGAAGTTCGAAGAGCTGTGCACCATCCTGACGCGGATGGAGGCCAACAGCGTCATCGTCTCCGGTCCGAGCGGCGTCGGCATCACCACGCTGGCGCTGGCGCTGCAGGCGCGCAAGGCCGACGCCGACGCGCCGTTCGACATCGTCAACAAACGGCTGTTCTGGCTCGATACCGACGGCCTGTTCGGGCTCGGCGACAACGACGCCATCGTCAAGCAGTTCAAGAGCATCTTTTCGATCCTGGACCGCACTCCCGACAGCGTCCTGATCGTGGAGGATACGCTCGACCTGATCGGCGCGCTGCACAACAGCGGCCTCATGCACATCGTCAATGCGCTGACATCGATGGTGAAGGCGAAGAAGACGCAGGTCTTCCTCGAAGTGCGCGAGGCCGACCTGACCCAGGTCTTCAAGTGCCATTCCGACTTCCGCGACCACTTCACGCTGATGGACCTGACCGAGCCGGTCGGCGCCGAACTCGAGGAGATCGTGCTGCACGGCGCTGGGGATCTCGAGGAATGCTACGGGGTCCGGATCGATCCGGCGGCGGTCAAGGCGGCCATCGACATGTCGAGCAAATACCGCTCGCTCGATACCGGCCTCACGGCGGCTCAGCCGGCGCGCACCCGCACCCTGCTCGACCGCGGCATGGCGCGCTACCTGCTGCGGGCGCATTCGACGCCACCGATGCTGGAACAGCTCGAGGCGGAGCTTTCGCGTCTCACCTCGGGCAGTGCGTCCGCCGGAAGCGGGGAAAAGGCCGCTGCCGTGCGCGCCGACATCGCCCGCCACAAGGCCGAGTTCGCCAAATACCAGGCCAAGATCAAGGGCTACTACGCGGCGCAACGCGACGGCGAAAAGTCGATCGCGCAGATGGCGACCCTGCTGCGCGATCTCGAGGAGGAGGAAAAGAAGCGGCACCTCGACGATCCCGCCGGCAAGGCGTCCGCCGTCGATGCCGACTTCGACCTGATCGCGAGGGCGTCCGGCTACGCAACGCCCGAGATTATCAAGCTGCGCGGCGACATCGCGAAAACCCAGGCCGCCGTCGACGAGAACCGGGTGAAATACAAGGCTGTCACCAAGGAGATCAACGACCAGCTGCTGTTTACCGCCGATATGGTGATCGACGAATTCTCGCGGATCTCCGGCATCGACGCCTCCAAGCTCAAGCAGAACGACGCCGTCAAGCTCCTCAACCTCCATGGTTCGTTGCAGCGGCGCGTATTCGGCCAGGACGCGGCGATCGAGCACATCGACAGGGCGGTCAAGGTCTGGCGGCGGGGCCGGCGCACCGACAAGCCGCTGCCGTTCCTTTTTTGCGGCGCCAGCGGCGTCGGCAAAACCGAGGTATCGAAGGCGCTGGCGGAGGCTTTGTTCGACACCGACAAGGCGCTCAACCGCTACGACATGGGCGAGTTCATGGAGAAGAACGACGTCACCAAGCTGATCGGCGCGCCGCCGGGCTACGACGGCTTCGCCGCCGGCGGCGAGATGACCAACTCGGTGCGGGCCAATCCCTACCAGGTCATGCTGTGGGATGAGGTCGAGAAGGCTCACCCCGACATCTTCAACGTCTGCCTCAACATCCTCGATGACGGGCGCTGCCGCGACAATCTGGGCCGCAAGGTCGAGTTCGGCGACGTGGTGATGCCGATGACCACCAACCTCGGCGCCGATCATGCGCTGCGGGTCGGCACCGATCCCGGCGACCTGACCGAAGAGGAGGCCTACGAACTCACGATCCGCGACCTGAAGAAGGCGTTTCGTACCGAGTTCCTGAACCGCTTCGACGGACGCGAGAACATCATCCTGTTCCGCAAGCTCAACATGGATACGATCGAGAAGATCGTATTCCGCGAAATCTCGCGCATCAACGCCTTCTACGCCTCGCAGTCAATCGAGGTCCGCTTCCCCGCGACGGAGCTGCGGGAATTCTGCGACAAGACCTATTCGCCCGAGATCGGCGCGCGCGGCCTGCCTGGCCGCATCAAGCGGATCGAGGCCATGATCGTCGAGAAGACGATGGCGACCGCGGCCTGCGGCGGCACGCTCGACATCGGCTTCGATGCGGCGAGCCGCAATTTCACGTCGAACTGGATCCCCCATGACAGAAAAGCCGCGTAACGACGCCGATGCGTTGCTGGACGGCATCGACAAGACGCTGTCCGACTTCAAGACCAGGGCTTACCAGGCCAAGAAGGCCTACGACCAGTCCGACGTCGCACGTGCGCATCGGGAACTGACCGCGCTCGGCCGGTTCTGGTCGCAGTTCGTCCACTCCTGCGGCTGGATCTACATGCGGCTGATCGCGCCGATCACCTGGCGGGTCTGGCGCGCCATACGATGGGCGTTCGCCCGCTACCGCACGCTGTGGGCGCAGTTCGTCTACGCCAAGGACGCCTACGGCGATCCGGAATTCAGCAAGGCACGCGGCGGGATGATGATCCTATCGACGATTGCCGCCTGCTACCTCTTCTATGGCGTAGCCACGGTTGCCGGCACCCTGCCCTGGTACCTGTTCACGGTGCGGCACGACGAGCAGCTTTATCTTTCCAACTCGCAGAACCTCTCCGGCCAGGCCGAAGGCCGGGAGATCCACGAGGTCTATGGCTGCGAGACGCTGCCCTGCACCGACCAGAACACCGTGACCTTCAGGGTGCGTGCGACCTGGTTCAACGAGGTCTGGAGCGTCCTGCATCATGGCGCGCTGTTCTATCCCGGCTACGTCGCCGCGGCCGTCAACCCGGTGGTGAACCGGTGCATCATCACCTCCTACGGCATCCGCCGGAAGTTCCTGGTACGAGCCTGGGAGCTCTATCCCGACCTCGTACAGGTCGAATGCATGCCGACCAGCGGCGATGAGGGCAAGGACGGCAAGGTGATCAACAACAGGGACTATCGCTAGACTTCGCCAAGTGGCGTCGCCGAGGCAGTCAAGAGCCACGCGACTGTTTGTGCCATCCACCGGGATCCGCAATGCATGAGCTGCGCGGGCATCGGAGGCGCGCCGCTTACCAGCGGTAGCGAACGACGCCGGTGCCGGCATAGGTGGTGGAATGGGCGGCGAACTCGCCCTCGAACTTGGCGGCGATCAACCAGTTGGAGGCGATGCGCACCTCGGCTCCACCAGAGGCCAGTGCGGAATCCTTGGCCGGCACAGCGCCGTTGACCAGGAAGCTCTGGCCCGGCAGCGCCTGGAAGCTCGCGGCCAGCGTGGGATCGCTGACCCAGTCATGCGCCCAGGCCAACCGCCCGGTAAACGTCACGACCTCACCCGAAGACCACGGCATGATTTCGCGGTCGAAACGGCCGCCGAGTTCGCTCCTGGTGTCGGTGGCGTTACGGGCCGCGTAAGCGAGACCGAAGCCGCCGCCCGTCAGATCGGTCTCGGCGTAGGCCGGCGTGTGAAAGGACTGGAATTGCGCCGCCGCGTAAGGCGACAGGCCGCC
>NZ_JBEKXH010000159.1:0-13152 GCF_049512235.1 Bradyrhizobium sp. | reverse complement strand
TCGGCGGCGCGGTTGCGGTACCGAGCGCGGTGCGCAGCAGCGACAACACGACCACGATGCGCGTGAACGAGGTCATCATGATCAGGATCGACGGGGCGATCGACAGCACCGTCAACAGCGCGATCAGCTGGATCGCGCGCTCGGTGACGCCACCATTGCCCTGGCCGAGATTGATGCTGATGTCCTGCGCCAGCGCTGGTCCGACCAGCGAACCGGCTGTTATCAGGGTGGCAAAAAATAAGACTCTACGCGGGAAGGCCTGCGGCCTCACGAATTGGGCTTCGGACGACCCAGCAATGACGCCATCTCGTCTTCCAGATTTTCAAAATTACTCTTCGGCGCGGCAACCGGCGGGGCCGGCGGTGGCTCGTTGCGGGATGGGCTGCGGACCGGCGGCGGTTCGGCCGCCACCGGCGGTGCGCCGGTCCGCGCATCCGGGACATCGCCGCCCGGCCGGCGAAGTGCCGCCTCCAACCGTTGCGCCATCTCGGCGAGGTTTTGGTCCGCCGCCGACAGGCCCTGGGGTGGGGTGGGGGGCGGCGGCGGCGCGGTGGGACGCTCGGGACGAGGTGGCGGCGGCTTCAGCGCTTCGCTCTGGCGCGGCTGGCGGGGGATCAGGGGTTCGTTGCGCGATGTCACCCGCGAGGGCATCGGCTCGCCACGCAGTTCGGGGCGGGGCTCCGGTCGGCCGCCGAGCGGCTCCGGCGCGAAACCCGTCAACGGATCGCTACGCTCGACGCTGCGCCGCTCCGCAAGCGGCGCCGGGCGACGCACTTCATCGGCAAAAGAGGGCCGCGGCGGCCGCGGCGGCGGCGGCGGCGGCTCATACATTTGCGGCTCGGGGTGATTGAAGGCATCGGACCGCTGCCCGTCGCTTTCGCCAAAGCTGACGGCATCGGGCAGGGGCGCGATCCGGGGCTGCGGCTCGGCCCCGACGCCTTGCCGTTGCGGCGTCTGATCCCGTGCGGCCATCGCGCGTACGATATTGGCTTCCACCACGATGTCGGTGGGGCCGCCGATCATCAGCAGATGTTCGATATTGTCGCGCCGGACCAGCACCAGCCGCCTGCGACCGTCCACGGCGGCGGCGTCGATCACGGCCAGACGCGGCATCCGGCCGCGATTGGGGTGGGCGCCGATCCGATTCCCGGCGAATCGGCGGACCAGCCAGGCGGCCACGGCGATCAGCGCCAGAACGGCCACGAACGCGAATACGAATGTCAGTGCCTGCATGCTCTGTCCCCGGAAAACAACGCTTTCTTCATGTTTTGGGTTCCTTGAACGCGAATCGGAACCGACCTTAACAGACGCGAAAAAGCCCTGATTCTGCCTATTTGCTATTGGCCTATCTTAATTTGCGGCGGCAAAAACCGCCATGTCTCTTAATAACCCATGAATCGGCTGGACCAAAATGACTTCTCGGGCCCGACCTGCAATGTCATTGATGTGGTTGCTTAAAGCCGTTTTGGTGGCGACAATGCGTGCCATGTTCTCGAAGAGACTGGTCCGCACCGTGGAATCACCGGAGTTCTACCGGGGCGCGTTTTAACCTTCTGTTAACCATAAACGCGGCAAATTCTGCCCACTCGGGGGATTGTACCCCGGGGACGAGCAGAAAGCGGCGCGATGTCCATCAACGATCTTCCGGTGCTGTCGGCTTTGCGCACCAGGATGCAGTGGCATCAGGAGCGGCAGCGTGTCCTGTCCGAAAACGTCGCGAACTCCGACACGCCGAACTTCAAGCCGCGTGATCTGGTCGAACCGACCTTCGATGCAACTGGCGCCAGTGTCGGATCGACCGGAGCGCTGGCAATGATGCGCACCTCCACCTCGCATATTGCCGCCTCGGATGGCGGCGCCCAGACCTTCGATCAGGACCACAAGGCAAAGTTCCAGACCCGGCCCGCCGGCAACTCCGTCGATCTGGAAGACCAGATGCTCAAGGTCTCCGACAACCAGATGGACTACGCGGCAGTCACCTCGCTCTACAGCAAGAGCCTGCATCTTCTCAAGACCGCGATCGGCAAAGCCTGAGGCCAACCGGGGCCAGAAACAAGGATACCATGGCAGACCGTCAAGTCATTGCAGATTTCGCCCGTTCGATGGGCATCGCGACGTCAGGCCTGCGCGCCCAGGCAGGGCGGATGCGGGTGATCTCGGAAAACATCGCCAATGCGGATTCCACGGCGCAGACTGCGGGTGGCGACCCCTATCGCCGCAAGATCCCGACGTTTTCCTCCGAACTCGATCGCACGCTGGATGCAAAAGTGGTGGCGCTCGGCAGGATCAGTACCGATCCGACGGCGTTTCGCATCAAGCACGATCCCGGCAATCCGGCGGCCGATGCGGCGGGTGACGTCAAATACCCCAACGTCAATTCGCTGGTCGAAATGACCGACATGCGCGACGCCCAGCGATCCTACGAGGCTAACCTCAATATCATCGCCGCTACGCGCCGGATGATCCAACGCACGCTCGACATCCTCAAGGCCTGAAGGAATCTGAACCATGGCTTTACCAACAGTCGCTGCCAACGCCTACGCCAAGAATGCCTACGCCAATCTGGCCCGCATCCTGGACACCGGCGGCGCCGGCAAAGGTTCCGAGGCGGGCGGCCCTTCGTTCGGCTCGATGCTCAAGGACGCGATCGGAAGCGTCATTGACGCGGGCAGGAAATCCGACGCGCAAACCGTCGCGATGACGTCGGGCAAGGCCAACGTCATGGACGTGGTAACCGCGGTGGCGGAAACCGACGTCGCGGTTTCGACGCTGGTGTCGGTGCGCGACAAGGTGATCCAGTCCTACGAGGACATCATGAAGATGCAGATCTGATTCGTTCTGATTTGCGGTCACTCCGGGCCTGCGCCTTGAGGTCGGCGATTGCCGGCCGACGGCGCAGCCCCAGGATGCGCGATTGCGCATCGGGACTGACGGCACGTTTCTGTTCAAGCGAGCGAGATCGAAAATGACCGGCGCAGAAACCCTCGACGTGGCGCGCGATGCGATCTGGACCATCGTCGTGGTATCGTCGCCTTTGATGATCGTTGGCCTGGTGGTCGGCGTCACGGTGTCGCTGTTTCAGGCGCTGACGCAGATCCAGGAACAGACGCTGGTGTTCGTGCCGAAAATTCTGGCGATCTTTGTCACCCTGCTGCTGGCGCTGCCTTTCATGGCGGACGCGCTGAACAGCCACATGATGCGGATAGCATCGCGAATCATGGGCGGCTGAGGCACTATGCGTCGATCATGCGCATCGATATCTCGCTGCTGCCCGCGCTCGCCGCCGCCTTCATGCTGGTATTCGCCCGCATCGGCGCCATGGTAATGCTGTTGCCGGGCCTCGGCGAGTCCAACATTCCGGTTCGTATCAAGCTCGCGATCGCGCTGTTGCTGACGCTGATCATTTTGCCGTTGCACCGCGCCGCCTACCACATCGACATGCAGTCGCTGGCGCCGCTTCTGGTGTTGATGCTGCACGAGATCGTCATCGGAATTGTGCTCGGCGCCACCGCGCGGGTGACGCTTTCGGCGCTGCAGGTCGCCGGCTCGGTGATCGCCCAGCAGATGGGCCTTGGCTTCGTCACCGCGGTCGATCCGACCCAGGGCCAGCAGGGCCTCTTGGTCGGAAATTTCCTGACCTTGCTCGGCATTACGCTGTTGTTTGCGACCGACAGCCATTACCTGCTGATCGCCGCGCTCAACGACAGCTATGCCATCTTTTCGCCGGGCGAGATGCCGCCGAGCGGCGACGTTGCCGCGCTCGCCACCCGCGCCTTCGCCGCCGCTTTCAAGATAGGCATGCAGCTTTCGGCGCCGTTCTTGGTGTTCGGACTGGTTTTCAATATCGGGCTTGGCGTGCTGGCGCGGCTGATGCCGCAGATGCAGGTCTATTTCGTCGGCGTACCGCTGTCCATTCTCGCTGGTTTCCTGATCTTGGCGCTGGTGCTGGCGGCAATGATGGGAACCTTCCTCGATTATTTCATCGGCGTCATGCACGATCTGATACTGCTGAGCTGAAAGCCCCGATATGGCCGACGAAAATGACAGCGCGGATAAAACAGAAGACCCTACGCAAAAACGTCTGGCCGACGCGCTTGAGCACGGCGACGTCGCCAAAAGCCACGAAATCAACACCTGGTTCGTGATTGCCGGCGGGACGCTGGTGCTGTCGACGTTTTCCGGATCGATCGGCGACGGCATTCTGATGCCGCTGCGCAACCTGATCGCCAAATCATGGACGCTTCCCACCGACGGTCCCGGCCTGTTGGCACTGGCGCAAAGCCTCGGATATGCAATGTTGGCCGCGCTCGGAGTGCCATTTTTGATGCTGGCGCTGGCGGCGATCGCCGGCAACATGGTGCAGCACGGGCTGGTATGGTCAGCCGAACCCTTAAAGCCGAAATTCAGCAAGATATCCCCGGCGGCCGGCTTCAAGCGGATCTTCGGCAAGCAGGCGGCGGCGAACTTCGGCAAGGGGATCTTCAAGGTGGTCGCGCTGGGCGTGGTCATGACGGCGATCCTGTGGCCGGAACGTCACCGCCTCGAAGCGTTAGTGCGGTTCGACCCGGAGATGATCCTTTCCACCGCGACCAGCCTGACGCTGCATCTGTTGGGCGCGGTGGTGGCGATGCTCGCGGTTGTTGCGATCGCGGACTATTTCTTCCAGTATCGGCAATGGTACGAGCGGCAGAAGATGTCGCTGCAGGAAATGAAAGAGGAGTTCAAGCAATCCGAGGGCGATCCGCAGGTCAAGGGCCGGATCAGACAGTTGCGCCAGGCGCGGATGAAAAAGCGCATGATGGCCGCGGTTCCCAAGGCCTCGGTCATCATCACCAACCCGACCCATTACGCGGTCGCGCTGTCCTACGAACGCGGCATGCCGGCGCCGATCTGCGTGGCCAAGGGCGTTGACACGCTGGCGCTCAAGATCAGGGAAATCGCAGGCCTGCACGACATCCCGATCGTCGAGAACGTGACGCTGGCGCGGGCCTTGTACGCGACCGTGAAAATCGACGAAGAGATCCCGGTCGAACATTATCACGCGGTCGCCGAGATCATCGGCTATGTGATCGGTCTGAAGCGCGGGCTCTCCGGCCGGCGGGCCTGAAGTTTTTGGATGCGCAAAGCCCGGAGCAAAGTACCGGAACTGCGGGTAACGACCGAAATGGCCGCCTGATGGACTTGCGTTTGTGGGTCCGATTCAGGCACTCAGGAGCGAGCGTGCGGGAAGCGCGTCTATCATCACGTCCATAGGCTGTATCCCACGGTATGACCGCCGAACCTGATTACGAACCCTCGCCAGACACGATGACTGCCCACGAACCGGTACGTCGCGGCGGCAGCATCGTTCTGGTGCTGTTGGTGGCGGGTGGGATCGTGGCCGTGGCGGTCGCCCTGATGACCATCGGTCGGGCGCAGGCCCAACCTTACATTTTGGCCCTGCTGGCGCTATTGGCGATGGTCGGGCTGTTCAGCCTGTTCGCGTTCGCCGCCGGCATTATTCGTTTCGCCGACCGTGCCGCCGACGACCCGGTGCTGGGCCGCATCGCCGATCAGGCCTATGACGGCCTTGCGGTCACCGATCCGCGCGGTCACGTGGTCTATTCCAACGCCGCCTACCTGGCGTTGACCGGGGCGGCGAGCCCGCTCGAGGTGCGCCCGGTGGAACGGGTTTTCATCGGCAATCCCGACGTATCCGAGGCGGTGTTTCGCCTGCTCAAGGCGGCGCGCGAAGGCAAGCGGCAGCAGGAAGAAGTCCGCGTCGCCACGACCGATGGCAACCATGGCCGCTGGCTGCGGTTGCGGGTACGGCCGCTCGGCCACGGCAAGCGCGAGGCGAAGTACACGGTGTGGTCGGTTGCGGACATTACCCGCGACCGCGAACGGCAGGAGGACGTTTTTCAGGAACTGCGGCACGCCATCGAATATCTCGATCATGCCCCTTGCGGGTTCTTCTCGGTCAATGCCGCCGGAGAGCTTATCTATGTCAACGCCACGCTCGCGAACTGGCTGGATCACGATCTCGCCGAGATCGGATCGGGCGGCCTGAAGCTGACCGACATCGTGTCCGGCGATGGCGCTGCGCTCCTGACATCGATTCCGCCGGTGCCCGGTGAAGTCAAGACCGAGGTATTCGATATCGATCTGCGCATGCGCGGCGGCAAGACCCTTCCGGTGCGGCTCTATCACAAGCTCGCATTCGGCGCCGACGGCGTGCCCGGCGCCTCGCGGACGCTGGTGATCAGCCGCGCGCGTGATGAGCGTTCCGATCCGCAGCGCGCTGCCGAAGTCCGCTTCATGCGTTTCTTCGATCACACCCCGATGGCGATTGCGACCGTGGACCGGGGCGGCGCGGTGGTGCGCGCCAATGCCCGGTTTGCCAAGCTGGCGCAAAGTCTGAGCCCGGACGGGGCGGCGAGCAAATCGATCTTCAGAACGGTCAGCGCCCGCGATCGCAACCTCTTGATTGCGGCCATCAACCATGCGGCAGAAGGGCAGGGCGATATCCCGCCGGTCGAGGCGATGCTGGACGGCGCCAAGGAGCGCTGGGGCCAGTTCTTCGTCACTGCGGTCGCGGAGGACGAACGCGAGACCGAAGCTGCCATCGTCTACATGCTGGAGACCACCGAACGGCGCGCGCTGGAGAACCAGATCAACCAGTCGCAAAAGATGGACATGGTCGGCCAGCTCGCCGGCGGCATCGCGCACGATTTCAACAATGTGCTGTCCGCCATCATGATGGCGAACGACTTTCTGCTCAACGCGCACAAGCCGACCGATCCCTCGTTCCAGGATATCATGCAGATCAAGCAGAACGCGACCCGGGCGGCGACGCTGGTGCGGCAGCTCCTGGCGTTCTCGCGGCGCCAGACCTTGCGGCCGCAGGTGCTCGATCTCGGCGACGCGCTGTCCGATCTCACCATGCTGCTGCGGCGCCTGATCGGCGAAAAGGTAAAACTTGATCTGGTGCATGGCCGCGATCTCTGGCCGGTCAAGGTCGACGTGTCGCAGTTCGAACAGGTGATCGTCAACCTGGCCGTCAACGCCCGCGACGCGATGCCCGACGGCGGCAAGCTGACGGTGCGGACCGCAAATGTAACATCGGCAGAAACGGTGCATCTCGCCTACAAGGGCATGCCGCCGGCGGATTATGTGCGGATCGACATCACCGATACCGGCACCGGGATTGCCGCCGATATCGTCGACAAGATCTTCGAGCCGTTTTTTTCGACCAAGGAAGTCGGCAAGGGCACCGGTCTCGGCCTGTCGACGGTCTACGGCATCGTCAAGCAGACCGGCGGCTTCATCTATGTCGACTCGGAAGCCGGCAACGGTACCTCGTTCCATATCTTCCTGCCGCGCCATCATCCCGATCTGGAGACCCAGCCCGATACCGTGGGCGCCGCCAGGGAAACGCCGGCCGAGGCGAAGCCCAAGGCGGATCTGACCGGGCAGGGCACCATTCTCCTGGTCGAGGACGAGGAAGGCCTGCGCTCGCTGAACGCGCGCGGCTTGCGCTCGCGCGGCTACAGCGTGATCGAAGCCTCCAACGGCATCGAGGCCATGGAGGCGCTGGAGCAGGAGAACGGTGCCGTGGATCTCGTCGTCTCCGACGTGGTGATGCCGGAAATGGACGGCCCGACCCTTCTGAAAGCCATGCGCGAGCGCAATCCGGACCTCAAGATCATCTTCGTTTCGGGCTATGCCGAAGATGCCTTCGAGAAGAGCCTGCCGGAAAACCAGCAATTCGCGTTCCTGCCCAAGCCCTTCACGCTGAGCCAGCTGGTCGCCGCGGTCAAGGAAACCATGGCGCCGTCTTAAGCACGATCATCTGTTGACCGCGACCGAGGGCCGCAGCCTCGGTTCCCGCTGCTGGCTTCACTTTTGGGCAGCGCTGCCCATCTTAAGGGCGCTTCCCCCCTGCCGGGGATTTGAGGGAATTGTCATGAAGTTCACGCAACAGGGCCGTGGCATCGTCCAGGCCATCGCGCTGGTATTATCGCTGGCGCTACCATTATTGCTGGCGGTCTCGGCGGCCGACGCCCGGGTCGGCGGCGGCCTCAGCTCGGGTTCCCGGGGCATGCGGACCTTTTCCCCGCCGCCCAGCACGTCAACGGCGCCGGGCACGGCATCGCCCTTCAATCGGACCATGACGCAGCCGGGCAGCCCGGGCTTGGGCGCACCGCTCGGCGGCGGCGGGGGGTTCTTCGGCGGCTCCGGCCGCGGCCTGCTCGGTGGCCTCGCCGCAGGCTTCCTCGGTGCCGGTCTGCTCGGCATGCTGTTCGGCGGCGGCATGTTCGGCGGCCTCGGCGGCATGTCGTCGATCTTCGGCCTGATCCTGCAGATCGGCCTGATCGTCATCGTGGTCCGGCTCGCAATGTCATGGTGGCAGCGCCGTCACCAGACGGCCTATGCCGGTGCGGCCGCGGGTCCGGCCGCGCCAGCAAGCTTCCGCACGGGTTCGGGTTTCGGGCTCGGATCAGGCAGCGCGCCGCTGGAGATCCTGCCGGCCGACTACCAAGCCTTCGAGCGTCTGCTCGGCGAGATCCAGGCGGCGTGGTCGGACGAGGATATCGCCAGGCTGCACACGCTGGGAACGCCGGAATTGGTGTCGTATTTCAGCGGGGATATCCAGGCGAACAAGGCCCGCAACGTCGTCAACAAGGTCTCCGACGTCAAGCTGCTGCAGGGCGACCTCGCCGAGGCCTGGCGCGAGGGCGATACCGATTACGCCAGCGTGGCGATGCGGTATTCGCTGGTCGACAAAACCTTCGATCGCTTGACCGGCCGGCTGGTCGATGGCAGCGAAGCGCCAACCGAAGCGACGGAGGTGTGGACCTTCGTGCGGCCGCGTGGCGGCAATTGGGAACTGTCGGCGATCCAGCAGACCTGATGGTCTGCGAACCGGCCACGAAACAAGGCGCTGCGGTTCATTCCGCGGCGCCTTTTTGTGTTTACGCCGGACCGCCGGCGCTTCAGGCCGGCCTCGCGGAGATGAGGGTTTCAGATGCGTTATCAACTCTTTTACTGGCCGGGCATTCAGGGCCGCGGCGAATATGTCCGCCTTGCGCTGGAACAGGCCGGCGCCGACTATGCCGATGTTGCGCGCGACGAACGCGGCATGGCCGCGATGGTGAAAATGATGGAGGCCGGCGGCGGCACGCCGCCATTCGCGCCGCCGTTCCTGAAAGCCGGCCGGCTCGTGATCGGCCAGACTGCCAATATCCTGCTCTATCTCGGATCGCGCCACGGTTTGGCGCCGAAGGCCGAAGCCGGGCGACTATGGGTGCATCAGCTGCAGCTCACCGTCGCTGATTTCGTGCTGGAAATTCACGACACCCATCATCCGCTCGGACCATCGCTGTATTACGAGGATCAGCGTCAACCTGCGAAAAAGCGCAGCGCGGAGTTCTGGAACGAGCGGGTGCCGAAATATCTGGGTTATTTCGAGCGGCTGTCGCAGGAGCATGGCGGCTTCTATCTCACCGGCCGCAGGCTGACCTACGTTGATCTGTCGCTGTTCCAGATCGTGGAAGGACTGCGCTATGCCTTTCCGAAACGCATGACGGCATTCGAGCGCGAGATTCCCGGTCTGGTCGCCCTGCACGATCGCGTCGCCATCAGGCCCAACATCAAGGCTTATCTTTGCAGCGACCGCCGTATCGCGTTCAACGAAGACGGCATCTTCCGCCATTACAAGGAGCTGGATTTGTAGGCGGCAATTGAATCGCGATGCGAGCGCGCTGGCTCCACAAGCGGAGCGAGGGAGCGCGCCGCCGCCGAGATGCAGTTTGTCTCTGGACCAGCGTTTCCGAAGTTCTGATCATATCGAAGCTTGCGATGCCGCGCTCCCTCTCCCGCTCTTCGCGGGGGAGGGCTGGGGTGGGGGAAGCTCCGGGCGAAAATCCATCGATCGGGTATCGCGGCTACAGACGCAACTAACACCGCCGATGCCGCGCCCCCACCCCACCCTCCCCCGCGAAGAGCGGGAGAGGGAGTGACAGGCCAATGCTCGTGGCCTGAAATGATAGGTTTCATGGAATCGGTCCACTAGCTGTTGCGCCCATCCATCGGCGTCATCTTGATCTTTGCCAGTTCGATGCCGTCGATGCAGCTGACGTTCAGCGCCACCACCTCGGTGCCGTCGGGCTTGCTGCCGCGCGCGAATATTTCGACCCCGCAGTCGAGGCAGAGCTGATGCCGGATCGCGTGCTTGTTGAACAGATATTCCTTCAGATTGTCCTCGCCGGCGCGCAGCACGAAACTGCCCGGTGCCAGGAACGTGAAATGCAGGCCCTTTTTGGTGCAGATCGAGCAGTTGCACGCGGTCACGAGCGCCAGATCGGCGGTGCATTCGAAGCGCACCAGGCCGCAATGGCAGCCGCCGGTGAAGGTTCTGGTATTGGACATCGCCTCGTTCCTAGCTCACCACAGTTGCGGGCAGCAGACGATAGCGTACCCTTGAAGTGTAGTCAGCATGGCCCTGCAGGCCTGACACCAGCGCCCGCTCTTCGATGCCAGGACAGGAGGTGTCATAGCCTCCACCGGGTCTCGCCTGTGGCAAGCCCCATGACAGGTCCGTGCAACCGCCGAACAGCGCCGCTTCAGGCGATCTGATCGATCCGCGTTCCCTGTCCCGGCGGCAGCGGGGCCAAAGCCGCCGGCTGGGTCGCACCGGCGTCGTCGGCCGCTGTCACGTCCGGGCTCTTGGACGCGCTGGGGTCGGGTGCATTCACCACCGGAGCTATCGGGGGCGACGCCGGAATACTCGAAATGCTGCTCATGAAAGAAATCCTCAAGGGGTCATTGCTTGCGACTATGCCGAGAGGGAAGCGAACGCTTTGTGAATCCGATGCCCTGCACCGCGCGCGATCTGGGCCAAGACCGGGGCATGGTGAACGGCAGGCTGCAATCTGCCTCAAAATGTACCGATACGTCCGCTCTCGGCGGCCAGCTGAGACCTGCGCCGCTCACTCGTCGGTAGAGCGGGAGATCGTGATCGAGGCCTCGGTCCTGGTCCGGGCGCAGCGCATGTCCAGGCGCCGATAGCGCGTCGAGACGTCGTCGCCGCGAAAAATTCCCATCCGCCTGATGCAGCGCGTCGCGCCGCTCATCATGTCGTCTTTCGGCAGCGTGAAGATGATGGCGGCGGCGCTGGCGACGAGATCGATGAAGGCCGGCTTCGGCTTGCGGCTGTCGGCCTTGGCGAACAATTGGTTGGTGAGGTTGCGGCTGGCACAGCCGAGCGTGAGTTCCGTGGCCGAGGGGTGCGACAGGTAGATCAGGTTGGCCGCGGTCTTGCCCACCGCAAGGCCGTCGATCTGATTTTTGAGCTGGGCCGCGAGATCATCGCAGCGGTCGGCGCGCGCCGGCGAGCCGCCCGACACGATCAGCAGTACAAGCGTGACCCATATCCGGTGGGTGAATAGCTGCTTTGTCATTTAAAAGCCCCCGGGGCGATTGAAGCCCGGGCACGAGATTCATGCAAGGTCTGCGGTCACCGGTGCCGGCGAATTACGGTCACGGCGATCAGTCGGCCGCAGAACAAGCTCCAGGGTGCCGCGCTTTCGCTGATTTGCGCGCCGGCGATCGTGGGCTTCGGCTTTGCGCAACCGATCATTTCATCGTTTCCAGCAACTTCCGCGCTTCGCCCAGCAAGTCGCGAATCTGCTGGCGCTCGGCGATCGCCTCCCCCGTGAACAGGCCGTGCCGGCGCGCGTTCTGGTTTCCCCTTGGTGCGCCGGATCCGGGCGCACCGCCGTGCATGCGGCAGCGCCGTTTGCCGCGCACCGCCGGCGAGCGGCACGACCCGCCGGAGCGGATTTTTGCGCCGCAACGCGGGCTCGCCAGCATGGGGCCGGTAGTGCGGGCATGGTCGCTCATGCCTGCGCTTGCCTTTTGGCGGCCACGGAATCGGGCGCCTCTGCGCCGCGATCGGGGATCTCGGGCATGTGGGCATCCGTCACCGCGGGCGCCCCGCTGTTGTCCGAGACGACCACGCTGGTGTGCTGCGTGACGTTGCCGACGATGGCGTTGCCGCCATCCTGAACCGAGACGTTCTGCACGGTGATGGCAGGCTCGCTGCTGGTGCGATAGCGGTTGAGCGCCTCCATCTGGGCCGGAAAGGTGCGGGCCAGCCTGCCCAGGGCGCGCCCGGCACTGTCTTGCGAAGCGATGTCTTCCGCCTTGGCGAGGTGATAGGCAGATCGCATCGCCATCACGTGAACGGACACCATCTGCGCCACCAGCATGGCCTCGACGGCATCCCTCGGCTTGATGCTTCGGATCATTGAAATCATGAAGGAGAGGGTGACCGCGTTGGGCTTCTGCCGGTTCATGCTGGCCTTCACCAATTGTCTCAGGATGCCATTCATCGCATCGCGATCGGCGACCCCCAAGGCGTCCGCCATGAGCTGTTCGCCCGCTTCCGGATCCGGATGGTCGATGTAGTATCCGTGCGACGAGAGTTTTACCTGCACGGCTGCGGCAGCCTTGGTCAGACCGGTTGCGGCGATCGCCGTTGACTTGTTGAGGTCTATAACTGTGTCCTTGTCGATATCTCCTTGAGCACGTGCATCGCAAAGCGCGCACGGTTGGGCAACGCGAGAGGCGATCATTCGCCGCGACGAGCCGGTACAACTTCAATGGTCGGGAGTTTTGGCATGCAATCGCGACCAATGGCCCGCCGTCAGGCAGGGCCATGGGATTTTTTGCGAATTGCGTGAGGATGCAATAATGCCACTGATTTGCCCGACGTGTCAAATGTTTTTGCGGGATCGGTCACAGCATTCATGCCAGCGACAGCCTGTTACTTTGCATGGGGTTGTTTTCGATATTTCAGGGCATGCCGAGCTGGGCCCGCCTTCGGCGCTGGCCCACGGACGGACTGCCTCCGAAATAGGAAGCGGCTATTTTGACGTCTGTTCCAAATGCCCAAAGTATGTCTCATGGTCGTTGACACTTTCCGGGCCGACCCTGCGCAGCATTGAAACCCACGAAAACGAAAGCGGCTGACAAATCATGCTGAGACGTATTCTCATCGGAATCTGCGCGCTGTGAAGCCTATCATTTCAGGCTACGGGCATTGGCCTCTCACTCCCTCTCCCGCTCTTCGCGGGGGAGGGTGGGGTGGGGGCGCGGCATCGGCGGTGT
>NZ_JBEKXH010000158.1:0-13165 GCF_049512235.1 Bradyrhizobium sp. | reverse complement strand
AACCGCTTACGCGGCCTGAGCAACCGGAGCATAGTTGTCGTTTGCAACTATTGCATAGCCCGATAACGGCGGAACCATACCGGGAAAAAACACGCCCTTTACGCCCTCGTCGATCCTGTTTCGCCCCCGCCGAAGCCCGTCGGCGGCGGGCTTTGGTGGAGGCGCCGGGTACTGCCCCCGGGTCCGAATGGTTTATTGCGACGGCCATTTATTTCCATAGCCGGCATACCGGCTGCAGTAATATAGCCTGCAAAAGCGGGAAAAACAGGGCCTGCGCGGCCCGATTTGGGGACCGAAAAAACGCCGAATTGGGTTGGCGTTGGCGTGCCGCCCGTTCTAAATCTTGATGATGCCCCCGGATTCGCCGCCGGCCGCCCTTGCGGCGCCGGAACTCCCAATACCAAGCCCGCCCGGCCTGATCGCGCTGTTTGTCGCGTTCGCCAAAATGTCGCTCGCGGGCTTTGGCGGCGTGCTGGTCTGGGCGCGGCGCAGCATCGTCGAGCAGCACCGTTGGATGACGGCCGAGGAGTTCAACGAAACCTTCGCGTTGTGCCATTTCCTGCCCGGCCCCAACATCGTCAATCTGTCGGTGGTGTTTGGATCCCGCTTTCGCGGTATCGCCGGCGGCATCGCGGCCTTCGCCGGGCTGGTCGGTCCTCCCGTGGTCATCGTGACGATATTGGCCGCGCTTTATGCGCGTTTTGGCGAAATCGATGCCCTGCGGCGTATCCTGGCCGGCGTGTCCTGCGCGGCGGTCGGTCTTTTGATCGCCGTCGTTTTCCGCATGATGATGCCGCTGGTGCGCAAGCGCGAACCGGTCAGCCTGCTGGTCCTGCTCGCGGTCTTTATCGCCATCGGCCTGTTACGGCTGCCGTTGCCGGCGGTGTTGCTGGTGGCGTTTCCGCTCAGCATCGCCATCGCCTTTGCCATGTACCGGAAGGCTCACGCATGACTGCCGGCCAAAGCCCGGTTTGGACCCTGCTCTGGACCTTCGGGCTGATGTCGCTGTTCGCGGTCGGCGGCGCCAATTCCGCCATTCCCGAGATGCACCGGGTTGCGGTCGATGTCCGGCACTGGTTGACCGATCAACAATTCGCCGATGTCTACGCGATATCGCAGCTCTCGCCGGGGCCCAATGTCCTGATCGTGACCCTGATCGGCTACTCCGTCGCCGGCCTTTCAGGCGCGCTGGCCGCAACGCTTGCGATGTGTGTCCCGACCGCCGTGTTGGCCTATTGCGTCAGCCACCTCATGACGCGATCGAGTCGTTCGCGCTGGCCCGGCATCATCCATACGGCATTGGTTCCGCTGTCGATCGGATTGATGGGCGCCAGCGGGTTCATCCTGGCGCTGACTGCCGACCGCAGCTGGACCGGCGCGCTGGCGACCGCCGCGGCCGCGCTATTGGCTTTTGTCACCCGGCTCAATCCGCTGTGGTTGCTGCTGGCTGGCGGCTGTCTGGGATTTGCGGGCGTGATCTGACCAAAGAGGCGACCGACACTGCGTGATTGACATCGTCCTTATTGCCGCCGTCGCCGACAACGGCGTGATCGCTTCTCATGGCGCGCTGCCGTGGCGGCTGGGGTCCGATCAAAGGCGCTTCAAGGCGATGACGCTCGGAAAGCCCATCGTGATGGGACGCAAGACTTTTACATCACTGCGCGGGCCGCTTCCCGGACGCACCAATATCGTCCTCACGCGCGATGTGGATTTTCGTGCCGCGGGCGCGGTGGCGACAAATTCGTTTGCGCAAGCCCGCGCCGTCGCGACCGGCGACGCGCTGCGGCGTTGCACCGCCGAAATCGCCGTGATCGGCGGCGCGGAAATCTACCGGCAATGGATAACCATCGCCGATCGCCTGGAGATTACCGAAGTCCACGTTCGGCCCGCGGGCGAAACCTGTTTTGCGGCGATTGATCCGGCTGACTGGGAAGAGGTTGTGCGCGTGCGACATTCGTCCGGCCCGGACGACAGCGCCGACTTTTCCTATGTAACATATCACCGGCGGAAGGCGCATTAACCGCATTCGGCAATGTTTACATTGACAATTACTGCTTCAAGCATAGCTGCTTTCCGCCGGAAGCTTGCGTTGTAAGGTCCGGGGCGGTCCCCTATAAGGCCGTGCAGGCGTTGCGAGGCCGGGCGTGTCTAGGCCCTGCGGCCCGCCAAGGAGACTGTCGATGCCGTGGAAGAATCAAGGCGGAGGCCCATGGGGCTCGGGTCCGAAGGGGCCGTGGGGCTCCGGCCCGCAGCCGGTGGGACCGCGACCGCCCGATCTGGAAGACCTGCTGCGCCGCGCCCAGGATCGGCTGCAGCAGTTGCTGCCGGGCGGGTATTTCAGTGGCATCGGCATCGCGCTGTTGCTGCTGGCGGCATTGGCGATCTGGGGTATGTCGGGCTTTTATCGGGTGCAATCCGAAGAACTCGGCGTGGTGCTTCGGTTCGGCAAATATGTGCGCGATGCGCAGCCCGGATTGAACTATCACCTGCCGTATCCGATCGAGACCGTGCTGCTGCCGAAGGCGCTGCGCGTCTCCACCATCTCGATCGGCATGACGCTGATCGACGATCCGGCGCGGCGCGGCCGGACCATGCGCGACGTGCCGGAAGAAAGCCTGATGCTGACCGGCGACGAGAATATCGTCGACGTCGATTTCACCGTGCTGTGGCGGATCAAGCCGAAAGGCGCCGCCGATTATCTGTTCAACATCCAGAACCCCGAAGGTACCGTGAAGGCGGTCGCCGAGAGCGCGATGCGCGAGGCCGTTGGCAAGGCCAACATCCAGCCGATCCTGACCGGCGCGCGCACCTCGACCGAGCAGAGCGTGCAGGAACTGATGCAGCGGACGCTGGACAATTATGGCTCCGGCATCCTGGTGCAGCAGGTGCAGATGCAGAAGGTCGATCCGCCGGCACAGGTGATCGACTCGTTCCGCGACGTCCAGGCGGCGCGCGCCGATCTCGAGCGCCTGCAGAACGAGGCGCAGACCTATGCCAACCGCGTCGTTCCCGACGCCAAGGGGCGGGCCGCGCAGATAACGCAGGCCGCCGAAGGCTACAAGCTGCAGGCGGTGGCCGAAGCCAAGGGCCAGAGCGCGCGCTTCCTGAAGGTCTATGACGAATACAAGAAGGCGCCCGATGTCACCCGGCAACGCATCTATCTGGAGACCATGGAGCGCATCCTCGGCGGCTCCGAAAAGCTCATCTATGACGGCGGCGGTTCGTCGTCCTCGCAGGGCATCGTGCCGTATCTGCCGCTCAACGAGCTGACGCCCAAGCGTCCGCCGCCGGCGACCACGGGCCAGCCGCAACAGACCAGCGGAGCAACGAGATGAGATCCCCGGTCGCAGGCATTGTTGCGCTATTGATGCTGTTGGCCGTCGTGATCATCGGCTACAGTTCGGTCTTCACCGTGGACATGACCGAACAGGCGCTGGTGGTCCGGCTCGGCGAGCCGCAAACCCCGGTCACCGATCCGGGCCTGCATTTCAAGGCGCCGTTCATCGACACCGTCATCGACATCGACAAGCGGATTCTCGATCTGGAGAATCCCTCGCAGGAAGTGATCGCGTCGGACCAGAAGCGGCTGGTGGTCGATGCCTTCGCCCGCTACCGCATCAAGGACCCGCTGCATTTCTATCAGAGCGTCGGCTCGATCCAGGCCGCCAACATCCAGCTGACCACGCTTTTGAATGCGGCGCTGCGCCGCGTGCTTGGCGAGGTCACCTTCATCCAGGTGGTGCGCGACGAGCGCGAAAAGCTGATGGGGCTGATCCGCGACCAGCTCGATCATGAAGCCGCCGCCTACGGCATCCAGGTGGTCGACGTGCGGATCCGGCGTGCCGACCTGCCGGAGCAGAACAGCCAGGCCGTCTACCAGCGCATGCAGACCGAGCGGCAGCGCGAGGCCGCCGAGTTCCGCGCCCAGGGCGGCCAGAAGGCGCAGGAGATCCGCGCCAACGCCGACCGCGAAGCCACCGTCATCGTCGCCGAGGCCAATTCCACCGCCGAGCGGACCCGCGGCGAGGGGGACGGCGAACGCAACCGGCTGTTCGCCGAGGCCTATGGCCAGGATCCGAATTTCTTCGCCTTCTACCGCTCGATGACCGCCTATGAGAACGGCCTGAAGAGCAGCGACACCCGCTTCCTGCTGCGGCCGGATTCCGACTTCTTCAAGTTCTTCAGTAACTCCTCCGGCAAGCCGCCGGACGCTCCGGCAGCGGCCGCCACCGCTGCGCCGATGACATCGCCGGCCACCCCGGCGGCGCCGAAGCCGTGAGCGCGCTGGGCTAAGGTGAGATCAAAGCGCGAAGCAAGAACTTCATGCTTCGTGCTCGCTAAAAGTAAAACAATAACAAACGGGAGGTTGCTATCCGATGAGGTCCATAGCGTTCGCCGACTTCCTCATCGGTGTGGGCATTCTGTTTGTGCTGGAAGGCCTGATGTTCGCGGCAATTCCGACCTGGATGCGCCGGGCCATGAAGAGCGCTCTGGCGACGCCGGATAATATCCTGCGCGCGGTCGGCATCGGGTCGGCGGTGGTGGGGCTGATCCTGATATGGGCGGTTCGACGGTAAAACCCCGGTCATGCCAGGGCGCGCGCCAAGTGCGCCGCCCCCGGGCGGCAAGTGCTGCGCCGCCCCGGCAATGTCGAGCGGGGAACAACGCCATCGTGAGTGGCGGCGACCCGTTTTTCGCCGTATTAAGCACCACCCATGGCGGCGAAATGCTAAAAGCCCCAATGCTTGCGCCGCGACCCCGTTCGGGCGCACTGTAGATCTTCAAATCCGACCCGTTGTTTAAGGAGCCAGATTGAACATGACCGGTGCGATTCCAGCCTTTTGTCATCGCCTGCGTCCGATGCTGGCCGCGATCTGGCTTGGCGCGATCTGGCTTGGTGCCGCCAGCGTCCTGATTTCAGCCCCGGCACTGGCGCGCGGCCCCGAGGGCATCGCCGATGTCGCCGAGAAGGTGATCGACGCGGTGGTGAATATCTCGACGTCACAGACCATCGAAGCCAAGGGCGGTGGGGCTGAGGGCAGGGGCGCGATGCCGCAACTGCCGCCGGGTTCGCCGTTCGAGGAATTCTTCGACGATTTTTTCAAGAACCGCCGCGGCGGCCCGGGCGGCAAGGGCGGTGACCTGACGCCGCGCAAGACCAACTCGCTCGGATCAGGCTTCATCGTCGACGCCTCGGGCATCGTCGTCACCAACAATCACGTCATTGCCGATGCCGACGAGATCAGCATCATCATGAACGACGGCAGCAAGTTCAAGGCCGAGCTGGTCGGCCTCGACAAGAAGACCGATCTGGCGGTGCTGCGATTCAAGCCGACCAAGCCTTTGACCGCGGTCAAGTTCGGCGATTCCGACAAGCTGCGGCTCGGCGAATGGGTGGTCGCGATCGGCAATCCCTTCAGCCTCGGCGGCACGGTGACGGCCGGTATCGTCTCGGCGCGCAACCGGGATATCTCGTCCGGGCCCTATGACAACTATATCCAGACCGACGCCGCCATCAACCGCGGCAATTCCGGCGGTCCGCTGTTCAATCTCGATGGCGAAGTGATCGGCGTCAACACCCTGATCATCTCGCCGTCGGGCGGCTCGATCGGGATCGGCTTCGCGGTGCCCTCCAAGACCGTGGCCGGCGTGGTCGATCAGCTCCGGCAGTTCGGCGAGCTGCGCCGCGGCTGGCTTGGCGTCCGCATCCAGCAGGTCACCGACGAAATCGCCGAAAGCCTCAACATCAAGCCCGCGCGCGGCGCCCTGATCGCCGGCGTCGAGGACAAGGGCCCGGCCAAGCCGGCCGGCATCGAGCCGGGCGATGTCGTGGTGAACTTCGACGGCAAGGACATCAAGGAGCCCAAGGATCTGTCGCGCGTCGTGGCCGATACCGCGGTCGGCAAGGAGGTCGACGTCGTCATTATCCGTAAAGGCCAGGAGCAGACCCGGAAGGTAACGCTCGGCCGCCTCGATGACGCTGACAAGCCGGTAGCGGCCTCGGTCAAGACCCAGGAGCCCGCGGAAAAACCGGTGACGCAAAAGGCGCTCGGCCTTGATCTTGCGACGCTGAGCAAGGATCTGCGCGGCCGCTTCAAGATCAAGGACAGCGTCAAGGGCGTCGTCATCACCAGTGTCGATGACGCCTCCGATGCCGCCGACAAGAATCTCGGTCCCGGTGACGTCATCGTCGAGGTGGCGCAGGAGGCTGTCGGCAATGTCGCCGACGTCAAGAAGCGCGTCGACCAGCTGAAGAAGGACGGCAAGAAATCCGTGTTGCTGTTGGTCTCCAACGCCGACGGCGAACTGCGCTTCGTGGCGCTGAACGTGCAGTAGAAGCGGCTTGCGCCACAGCGCATGTGTCGTTCCGGGGACCGAGAGATTACCCGCCCACAAACTCCTCTCGCTTGTACCCCTGCGCGTACAATAACGCCGTCAGATCGCCGTGATCGATCCGCGCCGCGGCGGCGGCGGCGACGGTAGGCTTTGCCCGATAGGCGACACCCAAACCTGCCTCTCCGATCATGCCGAGATCGTTGGCGCCGTCGCCAACCACCAGCGTGTCGATGGCGTCGAGATCGAAGGATTCGGTGAGTTCGACCAGGGTCGCGAGCTTGGCGGCGCGGCCCAGAATGGGTTCTTCGACTTCGCCGGTCAGTTTGCCGTCGGCTACCTTGAGGCGATTGGCGCGGTTTTCCTGAAAGCCGATGAGGCTGGCGACCGCGTCGGTGAACAAGGTAAAGCCGCCCGAGATCAGGCTGGTCCAGGCGCCGTGGGCGCGCATGGTCGCGACCAGCTCGCGGCCACCCGGCGTCAGCGTGATTCGCGTCTTCAGCACCTCGTCGACGATGCCGACTGGGAGGCCCTTCAACAGTGCGACGCGCTCGCGCAGCGCCGGCTCGAACGCGATCTCGCCGCGCATTGCGCGTTCGGTAATGCCGGCGACATGCGCTTTCAGGCCGGCAAAGTCGGCCAGCTCGTCGATGCATTCCTGGCCGATCATGGTGGAATCCATGTCGGCCAGAAAAAGCTTCTTGCGCCTGAAGGCCCGAGGCTGCACCACGATATCGATCGGCAGGTCGCCGCGGGCGGCGCGCAAGGTGTTTTCGATGGTCCTGAGGTCGCTACTGCCTTTGAGCGGGGCCTTGCCTTCGAAGGGAATATCGACGGCGACTTCGTCGAACAGCCATAGCGCCGGCCCGGGGGAAGGCAGGACCGCCCGCGCGCCGTCGACGATGGTCGAATCAAGCGCGGGGTCGGCGGGATTGCAGATCAGCGTGGCGACGAGAGACATCCGGACGTGCATTCGCAAGGGCAAACCAACAAGGCCGTGCTTATCGCAGGGCCGACCGCCAGCGGCAAGTCGGCGCTGGCGCTCGAACTGGCGCAGCGGACCCAAGCCGTCATCATCAATGCCGATTCCATGCAGGTCTACCGCGACCTCCGGGTGATCACGGCGCGGCCGACGCCGGATGAGGAGACGCTGGCTCCCCACCGGCTCTATGGCCAGGTCGACGCTGCCGTGAACTTTTCCGCGGGCGCCTGGGTGGCCGACGCCGCTGTTGTGCTCGCGGAGGCGCGGGCGCAACAGCGGCTGCCGATTTTTGTCGGCGGCTCGGGGCTCTATTTCAAGGCACTGACGCGCGGCCTGGCGGCGGTGCCGCCTGTTCCCGCGGCTGTCCGCGAAGGCGTGCGCGCGCGGCTGGAAATCGATGGCGTGGAGGCGCTGCATGCCGAGCTGGCGCGCCGCGATCCGGCCGCAGCTGAACGGCTAGAGCCACGCGACCGCACCCGCATCGCCCGCGCGTTGGAAGTAGTCGAGGCGACCGGGCGTTCGCTGACCGTCTGGCATCGCGACGGCCTGCCGCCGCTGTTGCCGCCGGGAACATTTTTTGCGGTGTTTCTCGAACCCGATCGCGATCGGCTTTATGCAGGGATCGATGCGCGTTTCGCAGCGATGCTGCAGGCCGGCGCGCTGCAAGAGGTCGCGGCATTGGCGGCGAGGCAGCTCGATCCGCTGCTGCCGGCGATGAAAGCCCATGGCGTGCCGGCGCTGATCCGCCACCTCAAGGGCGAGATCACGCTGGATGAGGCGGCGGAGATCGGCTGCGCCGACACCCGTCATTATGCCAAGCGGCAGTTCACCTGGTTCAGGCACCAGCTGCCTGAATTCCAATGGGTGAAGCCGGAGCAGGCGGGCGCGTGGCTGGAAAGTGTCATTCCGGGGCACGAGTGAAACGAGCGAACCCGGTGTCTCCAGATTCCGGGTTCGTGCTTCGCGCGCCCTGGAATGACGGAATGTTAAAAAACACGCTCGCCGAACGCTCGCAACCCCGCTAAGCTACGGATGTCGCGCCCCCTGCCGCCTTTTCCTTGACTTTCAGGGTTTGGCAGGTATGTTGCGCGCAACCTTTGGGAAGTATCGGCGGTCATATGCGAAATAAAATTACAAAACTCCTTATCGTCGTCGTACCCAGGCGCACCGCCGGGGATGGCTAGGCCATCCACTCACGGGCGGTGTGCATGGGGCCTCTTGGGCCCCTTTTTATTTTTCCGAAAACCCGAACAGAAGAAGCCGCGCCCGAACGGCGCATCCGGAGCAAGCCATGAGCGAAACCAGCCACGATCCGAACCAGATGAGCGGCGCAGCCATGATCGTGCGGGCGCTGATCGATCATGGCGTCAAGCACATCTTCGGCTACCCGGGCGGCGCCGTGCTGCCGATCTATGACGAACTGTTCCAGCAGAGCGAGATCGAGCACATTCTGGTGCGGCACGAGCAGGGCGCCGGCCATGCCGCCGAAGGCTATGCCCGTTCCACCGGGAAGCCGGGCGTGGTGCTGGTGACCTCGGGGCCGGGTGCCACCAACATGGTGACGCCCTTGACCGACGCGCTGATGGATTCGATCCCGCTGGTGTGCATCACCGGCCAGGTGCCGACGCACCTGATCGGCAACGACGCCTTCCAGGAATGCGACACCGTCGGCATCACCCGGCCCTGCACCAAGCACAACTGGCTGGTGCGCGACGTCAACGATCTGGCCAAAGTGCTGCACGAGGCGTTCTACGTCGCAAGCTCCGGCCGTCCCGGCCCGGTCGTGGTCGACGTGCCGAAGGACGTGCAATTCGCACTCGGCCGCTATCACCCGCCGCGCAAGTCCGATGTCCACGTCTCCTACGCGCCGCGGTTGAAGGGCGACGCCACCCAGATCCGCAAGGCGGTGGCGCTGCTCGCCACAGCCAAACGTCCGGTGATCTATTCCGGCGGCGGCGTCATCAATTCCGGACTGGAGGCCTCGAGGGCGTTGCGCGAACTGGTTGAAATCACCGGATTCCCGATCACCTCGACCCTGATGGGGCTCGGCGCCTATCCGGCGTCGGGCAAGAACTGGCTCGGCATGCTCGGCATGCACGGCACTTACGAAGCCAACATGGCAATGCATGATTGCGACGTCATGCTGTGCGTCGGCGCGCGCTTCGACGACCGCATCACCGGGCGCACCGACGCGTTCTCGCCGGGCTCCAAGAAGATCCACATCGATATCGACCCGTCCTCGATCAACAAGAACATCCGTGTCGACGTCCCGATCATCGGCGACGCCGGCAATGTGCTCGGCGATCTGCTGCAGGTGTTCAAGGCGGAGGCCTCGAGGCCGGACATAAGAGCCTGGTGGCACGAGATCGCGAAATGGCGCGCGCGCCATTCGCTGTCCTACAGAAAGAACAGCGATATCATCCTGCCGCAATTTGCGATCGAGCGGTTGTTCGCGCTGACGCGCGGCCGCGACGTCTATATCACCACCGAAGTCGGCCAGCACCAGATGTGGGCGGCGCAGTTCTTCGGCTTCGAGGAGCCGCACCGCTGGATGACCTCGGGCGGTTTGGGCACCATGGGCTATGGCCTGCCGGCGGCGCTCGGCGTGCAGGTCGCCCATCGCGACAGCCTCGTGATCGACATTGCCGGCGACGCCTCGGTGCAGATGACGATGCAGGAGATGTCGACGGCCGTTCAATACGAATTGCCGATCAAGATTTTCATCCTCAACAACCAGTATATGGGCATGGTGCGGCAATGGCAGCAGCTGTTGCACGGCAACCGGCTGTCGCATTCCTATTCCGAAGCCTTGCCGAATTTCGTCAAGCTCGCGGACGCCTTCGGCTGCGTCGGCATCCAGGCCATCAAGCCCGGTGATCTCGACGGCGCGATCAAGGAGATGATCAGAGTCAAGCGCCCGGTGCTGTTCGATTGCCGGGTGGCGGCGCTGGAAAATTGCTTCCCGATGATCCCCTCCGGCAAGGCGCATAACGAAATGCTGTTGCCGGTGGAAGCCACCGACGAAGCTACCGCCACCGCCTTCGCCGGCGGCAAGGCACTGGTGTGAGGCTAGCGCATGTTTGATCTCACCGAGCTGGAACGTGCGCACGCCATCGTTGGCGCGGCGATGCCGCCGACGCCGGCGCACGCCTGGCCATTGCTGTCGGAGCGGCTCGGCACGACGACCATCGTCAAGCATGAGAACCATACGCCGATCGGCGCCTTCAAGGTGCGCGGCGGGCTCGTCTATGTCGATCGCCTGAAGCGCGCGCAGCCGCACAGCAAAGGCCTGATCTCGGCAACGCGGGGCAATCACGGCCAGAGCCTGGCCTTTGCGGCGGCCCGCTATGGCGTGCCGGTGACGATCTACGTACCGTGCGGCAATTCGACCGAGAAAAACCGGGCGATGCGGGCGTTGGGCGCCAATCTGATCGAATACGGCGAGGATTTTCAGGCCGCCCGCGAGGAGGCCGAGCGCCGCGCCAGCCTTGACGGGCTCGAATTCGTGCCCTCCTTCCATCCCGATCTGGTGAGGGGGGTCGCGACCTACGCGCTTGAACTGTTGCGCCAGGCGCCGGACCTCGATGTGCTCTATGTTCCGATTGGGCAGGGATCGGGCATCTGCGGCTGCATTCTGGCGCGCGATCTGTTGGGGTTATCGACCGAAATCGTCGGCGTGCAGTCGACCGAGGCGCCGTCCTATGCGCTGTCCTTTGCGGCCGGCACGGTGGTGAAAACCAACAGCAGCCAGACGCTGGCCGATGGCCTGGCGACACGCGTTCCGGATCCAGATGCGCTCGCGATCATTCGCAAGGGCGCCTCGCGCATCGCACAGGTCACCGACGCCGAAGTGGCGGCGGCGATCCGGGCCTACTGGACCGACACGCATAACCTCGCGGAGGGCGCCGGCGCCGCGGCGCTCGCCGCCGCGCTGCAGGACAGACCCGACATCCGCGGCAAGCAAGTGGGCCTGATCCTGAGCGGCGGCAATATCGATCTCGACCTGTTCAGGCGATGGGTGATGCCGGAAGCGGCCTCCGTCGCCGGCAAGGTGATGGTGTGAGGATGCAAAGGAAACAACCATGAGCCAGCCCGCATCCGCCTATTTCATGGAAGAGCGCCATGACCCGGTCGAGGCCCACACGCTTTCGGTGCTGGTACAGAACGAGCCGGGCGTGCTGGCGCGGGTCATTGGATTGTTCTCGGGGCGAGGCTACAACATCGAAAGCCTCACCGTCTCCGAGACCGAAAGCCAGAAGCACCTGTCCCGCATCACCATCGTCACCACGGGGACGCCGATGGTGATCGAGCAGATAAAGCACCAGCTCGACCGCATGGTTCCGGTGTATCGGGTGGTTGACATGACGCTGTCCGGCCGCTCGATCGAGCGCGAACTGGCGATGGTCAAACTGCGCGGCACCGGCGAGCATCGCGTCGAGTCGCTGCGGCTGGCGGAAGCGTTCCGCGCCCGCGTCATCGACGCCACAACCGAAAGTTTTGTGTTTGAGATCACCGGCAACTCCGCCAAGATCAACCAGTTCATCGACCTGATGCGCCCGCTCGGCCTCGTCGAGGTCTCGCGCACCGGCGTTGCCGCGATCGGGCGCGGGCCCGAGGGGATGTGAGTCATGCTGGCGCGCGACTGGTACTACAATGAGCGGCGGCAGATCGGCCTGGATTCGGCCGTGGCCTCGATCTACGACCGCCATGACGACAGCGACCTCCGCGCCCGCGCGGCGCTGACCATGCTGGGCGTGCAGCGCGGCTGGCGGGTCGCCGATATCGGCTGCGGCCACGGCGTTCTCGCCTGCGAGGCCGCGCTCTTGGGCGCCGAGGTCGACGCGATCGATATTTCGCCGGCGATGCTGGCGTTGGCCAATATTCACGCCAGGGATTGCAGAGTCGCGATCCGCACCCAGCCGGCGGGACTCCTCAGTTTCGCCTATCAGCCGAATTCATACGACCTGATCGTCAGCGAGTTCACGCTGCATCATCTGCCCGATTTCTGGAAAGCGGTGGCGCTGTCGCGGATCTATCATGCGCTGAAGCCAGGTGCCGATTTTTACCTGCGCGACATCGTCTTTGTCAGCATGCCCGATGGCAGGGAACGCGATGTAGAGGAATGGGCCGATTTCAGCATCAAGAACCATGATTTCGAGCGCCACAGTGTCATCACCCATATGCGCGACGAATATTCGACCTTCGGCTGGGTGATCGAGCGCATGCTGACCGAAATTGGCTTCACGCTGGTCGCAGTCGATTATCACGCGCCGCTGCACGGCACCTATTTGTTGCGGAAACCGAAGCACGGCGAACAAGGCTAGACAAACCAGCCTTAGGATATACAATGTATCAACATCCGGAGCTGGCGTTATGAAGGGTCAGATTGCTCAATGGGGGAATAGCGCCGCCGTGCGCCTGCCAAAGTCCGTATTGGAGGACTTGAGGCTTGCGCCCGGCAGCGAGGTTGAAATGTGGGTCGAAGGTCGAGAACTCCGCATCCGAGCCATCCCGCCCGTGACCAGCCACCGTCTCGAGGATCTGCTTGCTCAGATTGATCCTCGTTTCATCCCGGAACTCGAAGACTGGCCGCCGGTCGGCGCGGAGATTGTCGAGGATGACTATTCCCGCCGGTGACAACATTCCCGATCAAGGTTCTCTTGCCTACGTCAACTTTGATCCCCGGGTAGGACATGAGCAATCCGGCAATCGTCCGGCCGTGATTATCAGTCCATACGGTTATCACGCCAAGACACCCTACATGATTGTTTGTCCAATCACTTCAAATACAACGGCATACCCATTCAAGGTCATACTGCCGCAGGGATTGGCAGTCGGCGGGGCGGTCTT
>NZ_JBEKXH010000157.1:0-13649 GCF_049512235.1 Bradyrhizobium sp. | reverse complement strand
TAGCCGGGATTGATGTAGGTGATGTCGGCGATGCCGTCGCGCGCCATGTCGTAGTGATCGAACGCCTTGCCGAGCTGCTCGGAGGGAAACACCGTGACCTTGATGGTGCCGCCCGAGGCCTTTTCGATATCGGCGGCCCAGGCCTGCGTCGCCGGCACCAGCGGATGCGCCGGCGGCACCCAGAGCGACACTTTCAGATTGACGGTCTTGTCCTGCGCGAACGCAGGGGTCACGCTGGCGGCCAGCAGCAACGCCAAAAACGCTTTTCTCATCGACATCGTTTCCTCCCGGCAACAGGCTTCAAGGCTCTTTGCGGATATTGTTATATGATATAATTATCATTGCAAGTGGCCGGACCAGGGCCCACCGGCAGGTGCCGTTGAAGCCTACAATGATCACGGGAGCAAGTGTTGCGAACAAAAGTAGTGCTGGCGCGAATTCGCGCCGGCGTGCTCGAACAGGGCACGGTCGAGCTTTTGAACGAGGTTGGCGTCGCCGCGCGGCTACATCGCGAAGGCCTGATCCACGGGGGTATCGAGCTTGCATTCGCGGGCGCGCGCCATCGCATCGACCTGAAGCAGTCAACCGGCAAGGTCGTGACCATTTACGGCCAGACCGAGGTTACCCGCGACCTGATGGATGCCCGCGACGCCGCTGGCCTCCAGACGGTATACGCAGCCGACCATGTCAGTCCCGGCGATTACGACACCGACCACCCCCGCGTCAGCTTTGTCAAGGACGGCACCACCCACAAAATCGAATGCGACTTCATCGCCGGTTGCGACGGCTTTCATGGCATCAGCCGCCAGAGCGTGCCGGCTGCCGCGCTCGAAACCTTCGAACGAATCTACCCGTTCGGCTGGCTTGGCGTCTTGTCGGAGACCCCGCCGATCTCGCCGGAGCTGATCTACACCAACCACCCGCGAGGGTTCGCGCTTTGCTCGATGCGCTCGATGCATCGCAGCCGATATTACGTGCAATGCAGCCTTGAGGACCAGGTCGATCAATGGCCGGACCAGAAATTCTGGGATGAATTGAAGCGGCGGCTGGATCAGGAGGCGGTAGCCCACCTCGTCACCGGGCCTTCGATCGAAAAAGGCATTGCGCCGCTGCGCAGTTTCGTCGCCGAACCGATGCGGTTCGGACGGATGTTTCTGGCCGGCGATGCCGCGCATATCGTGCCGCCGACCGGCGCCAAGGGGCTCAACCTCGCCGCCAGCGACGTGTATTATCTGTCGCGCGGCTTGCGCGAGTATTACGACGAGAAATCTTCCGCAGGGATCGATGCTTATTCCGCCAAGGCGCTGGCGCGGGTCTGGAAGGCGGTGCGCTTTTCCTGGTGGATGACCTCGATGCTGCACCGCTTTCCCGACACCGAAGGTTTCGGGGCACGCATTCAATTGGCCGAATTGAGTTATCTGGTAAGTTCGCAAGCGGCCAGCACATCGCTGTCGGAAAACTACGTGGGACTGCCGTATTAGAGTTGCCGGGTTGGCAAAACATGCTCGCGCTGTACTTCACTCCGGGCTCCAGTTCGATGGCGGTGCACATCGCGCTGCATGAAATCGGCGTGGCTTTCGAGCCGCGGCCGCTGTCGTTTCGAAATAACGACCTGCGCTCGCCTGGCTATCTCGCCCTCAACCCGGAGGGGAAGGTCCCCACCCTTCTCATCGACGGGCGCCCGCTGATTGAGGTCGCGGCCATCCTCTATTATCTCGCCAAGCGCTTTCCCGAGGCCGCGCTGTTGCCACCGGACGATATCGAGGCGGATGCGCAGGCGCTGTCGTGGATGTCCTTTGCCGCTTCGACACTGCATCCAGCGCGCCGGCGGGGACTCGAATACGCCCGGGAGGTCTACGGCATCGCCGACCGGCGGCTGGGAAGCGGTTGGGCGCTGGGCCGCTATTCGATCGCCGACATCCATCTGTTTCGGCTGTGGTGGCGGCTCGCGAATTCGCTCAAGCCCGCACCCGAAGCATTCCCAAACCTCACGGCGCATTATGCGCGGATGATGGCCCGCCCCGCGGTGCGGCAAACGATCGAGATCGAATCCGCGATCGGATATGAACTGCCAGCGTGATTGCACCTCTTGTCACGACCATCCGAACCTGCTTTATCGCCGTTATTCCGCAGCCCGACGATTTGCAAATCGCGCTTGATTTCACTGCCGTTCAGCGTGGTGCTGAACGCGTCCGCAACATGCTGCTGGATCTCAGGCAGCGGTTCGATCTGTCGC
Source organism: Bradyrhizobium sp. (assembly GCF_049512235.1). Taxonomy (GTDB): domain Bacteria; phylum Pseudomonadota; class Alphaproteobacteria; order Rhizobiales; family Xanthobacteraceae; genus Bradyrhizobium. Next base: position 11,413 of record NZ_JBEKXH010000157.1, on the reverse strand, counting down.
CGTTCGAATATTCGAAACAGGTCCGGATCGCGCCAACCGAACTGCCATATAGCCATCCCAGGATCACGCTGAATACCTGGGTACGCGATGATCTCGGCTTGCTGTCATCAAATGGGCGGCTCATCCTCGCTGGTGACGATCGGCCTCGCGGTCGATTTCATCGGCACGGCGAAAGTGGCTCGCCGTGGAGAGCGACGTCATCAGAACCGGCAGCACGATCTGCTTCGCGCAGAGCCTCATCAAGGCCGACGGCTTCGTTGTCGCGCGCGCCAACGCGACCTTCCGCGTGGTGCCGAAGCACGAATGACAGCGCTTGAAATCATGCCCCGCCGAAATGCCAATGGCTCGATTCTATGACCAGATCGATGAAGGTCCGCACTTTGGCCGACAACAGCCGCGACGTCGGATAGACGAAGTGAATCGGCGGGGCTGGCTGCTCGAATTTCTCCAACACGATTTGCAGCCGACCGGCCTTGATCGCCGCAGACGCCTGATAGGCCAGCACCTGCGTCAGGCCGCCGTCCTGCTCGGCATATTGGATGGCCGCGTCGGCGCTGTTGGTCAGAAGCCGCGGCTTGCATGCGATACGGATCTCGCGGCCATCTTCGACGAAGCGCCAGTCCGGCGGCGCGGTCGGCGCGCCGAACTGGATGGTCTCGTGCGTGGCGATGGCCTCCGGCCTGTCCGGCTCACCGCGCCGCCGGAGATAGCCGCGGGAAGCGACCACGATCCGCCGCATCTCGCCGACGCGGCGCGCGACCAGGCTGGAATCGGCGAGATGACCGATGCGGACGGCGAGATCGACACCATCCTCGACCAAGTTGATGATGCGATCCGATAGCCGCAATTCGCCGGTCACGGCGGGGTAACGTTTCAGATAGGCCGACATGATCGGGCTGACGTGGAGGCGTCCGAAGCCGATTGGCGCCGAAACCGCCAGCCGGCCGCTTGGCGACGTCCGTTCGCCCTCGGCCGAGCCTTCGGCTTCCTCAACGTCGGCGAGAATTCGCCTGACACGCTCCAGATAGCGCGCGCCGACATCGGTCAGTGTCACCGATCGCGTGGTCCGCTGCAGCAGCCGCGCGCCCAAACGATCCTCCAGCGCCGCAATCAGACGCGTGATTCCGGATGGCGACAACCCGAGTTTGCGGGCTGCCGGCGCAAATCCGCCGAGGTCGGCCACCGCGGCGAAAGCCTGCATCGCGTCGATACGGTCCATGTCACTATTGCATATATTGCAATAGTGAAGTGTCAATCTGAAAGATTGCTCGGAAACGGAGTGACCTTACATATGGCGCAGGCACGAACGTTATTTCGTCCAGCCACAGGAGATGTCCAAATGCACGCCGCTCAGACTTATTCCAGCGACATCGCGTTCACCCCGGCGGTGAAGGCGGTACAGGTCCGCAAGGGATCGCGTGAGGCCTATGCCCGCGTCGAGCAGAACGGCAGCTGGCGCACCGAGATCGACGACCACCTCGCCGCGTTTCTTTCCGAGGCGAACAGCATGTACCTTGCCACCGCGAGCGCGGACGGACAGCCCTATATCCAACACCGCGGCGGGCCTAAGGGTTTTGTCAGGGCACTGGACAAGAACACGCTGGCGTTCGTCGACTACAGCGGCAACCGCCAGTTCATCACCCAGGGTAATCTGTCGGAGAATCCGAAGGCGACTATCTTCCTGATGGACTACGCGCATCGCCGCCGGATCAAGATCTGGGGCGAGGCGAGGGTGGTCGATGACGATCCAGCGCTTTTGCAATCGCTGATGCCGCAAGGCTACAAGGCGCGGCCGGAACAGGTCATCCAGTTCAGGATTTCAGCATGGGACACGAACTGCCCGCAGCATATCCCCCAAAAATTTGACGCCGCCGATGTGGCGGCGGCACTGGCCGCGCGCGACGCGCGGATCGCCGAGCTGGAGAGGGAGTTGGCGGCAGCAAAGGCCGCACCGGATGCAGCGCACTGAACCGTTTTCGAGCGAAAGCCGGCCGCCGGGGAGTGATCCAGCCCGGGCAGGCAGGATCCGGCGCCGGGACGGGTTTGCTTTCAAGTAAACGCATCAAAACAAAGCAATAGAGTCGGTTCTGTTCCATCAGAACCGAGCTCTGGTGTTCAGGCCGCCTGACGCAGCGGTGTCCAGCCGAACTGTGGATAATATTGGAGCATCATCCGGTCGACATAGGCCGTGAGATTTCCGAACTGTTCGGCCCGTTGCCGCAATTCCGAGGCAAAGAACGGCGTCAGGATCCCGACCAGCACACCGAATGCACTGGCGTCGGTGCCGCAGGGTGTGTCACCTATCAGATACGGCTTGTCCCCAAGCTGAACCGACAGCGCAAACAGCGAGCGAACTGCAAGATCGACATCTTCATCGGGGGCGTGACGGCCGAGACCGCTCAACAGGTAGTTCTCGGCGACACGGAATTGCGCGTCTTCGCGAAGTTTCTCGCGCAAATGCGCGGGCGCTCCGTCAAAGAAATGCGCCGGCCCTTTGGCAAAATTCTCGGCATTGACCCAGCGCGCACCGACCAGCGCCCAATAGAGATGATGCTCGATCATGCGCTCGAGCGCCCAGGCCTGCGCGCGCTGCTGCAGAGTGAGCGGGGCGTCGAAATCGAAGCCGTATTTGCCTTCAAGGTGGGCGCGGATGAACGTGGAATCGGCGATGCGCTCGGCCGCATCATCGATGTAGGGCAGCTGCCCCTTGGGCGACGCCGGCGGCATCGCTTTCTCCTTGCGATAGGCAAGGCCGGCCATCTTCAGATGGACTTCGGTCTTGGTCACGAACGGGCTTATTTCCGGCAGGCCGAAGCCGGGGCCGAAGCCATAAAGGGTAATCACGTGAACACTCCCGATTTCCTGAGCAGGCGCTTGAGACTAGCCATCCCCTGCTGCCACCGTGGTGTCAGCAGCGGCGCCATCGTTGCCCAGAGGTCGAGGCCGTACAGAATCATCATGGACAAAATCCTCTTGGTTGAAGTGTTGTCCCGGTATACTGGCCCCCTGCTGCCAACATGCTGTCAGCATCGAATGGCGGTGGTGTAAGAGGTTCTAAGAGAGATAAAGGGACCTGCCATGAGACGTGCCGACCGGCTGTTTCAAATCATTCAGGTGCTCCGGCGCACCGCAAGACCGCTGACGGCGGACGCGATCGCGGCCGAGCTGGAGACCTCGAAGCGGACGATCTACCGCGACATCGCGAGCCTGATCGAACAGCGCGTGCCGATCCGCGGCGAAGCCGGCATGGGCTACATCCTGGAGAAGGGATTCGACCTGCCGCCTTTGATGCTCACACCCGATGAAATCGAGGCCGCCGTGCTCGGCGCGCAATGGGTGGCCGGCCATGCCGACGAAGTGCTGGCACGCGCCGCGCTGGACCTGATGGCGAAAATCGCCGACACCGTCCCCGAACGGTTGAGGCCGTTCGCGCTCGAACCCGCCAGCGGCGCGCGTCCCGGCTGGAACCGGGAGCCTGACCGCATCGACATGGTGCGCACACGCGCCCAGATCCACGAAGGCAAGAAAATCACGCTGAGCTATCGCGACGAACATGGCCGCGACAGCCACCGCACCATCTGGCCGATTGCGGTCGGCTATCTCGAAGCGGTGCGGCTGCTGGCAGCGTGGTGCGAGCTGCGCAAGGATTTTCGCAGTTTCCGAACTGACCGGGTCGTCGAGGCGGTGTACCACGACGAAAAATACCCGGAGCGGCGCGATTTGCTGCGGGCGAGATGGCGCAGGAGCCTGGTCTGGGAGGCGCCGAAAGATATCTGATGGCCGGCCGCTTCATTCCGCGCTAGTAGAGCATGATCCGGAAAAGCATGCCCTCGGGCATGACCAGAGGTTGGGAACCAGTTTTCCCCGGACAAACGCAAAGCGTTTGCTCGCAGTTCGTGCTCAATCGAAGAGATGAGATCATGATCCGATTTCTTTTCGGATCATGATCGAGGCAAGCCATGGAGATTAGCAGTCCAGCCTTTGATGTCGAAAGCCCCTGCCAGGCCTGCGGCGCCTGCTGTTCCCATTCGCCCGACTGGCCGCGGTTCACCACCGAGGACGACGCGGCGCTGGATTTGATTCCAGAGGAATTCGTCAACGAAAAACTCTCGGGCATGCGCTGCGACGGCGACCGCTGCACCGCCTTGTCCGGCCAGGTCGGGTTCAAGACCTCGTGCACGATCTACGCCGTGCGGCCCGAAGTGTGCCGCACCTGCATGCCCGGCGATGTCGAATGCGACGTGGCGCGGCGAAGACACGGCCTGCCGGTGCTTGCGCGGCAGGGAAGCGGCGGGTGATCAGAGCATGATCGGGAAAAGCATGGCCTCGGGCTGAACCCGAGGGAGAAACCGCCGCGGCTCAGGCGGTCACGACGTCTGCAAAATCTTCGTCGAACTCGTCGACGATAGGCACGAACGTGCTGAGCGGTTTGGTCGAGAGCGTGATCGGCTTGCGGTTGCCGTAGGACGATGACGGCGCGGAGCGTGCGGCCGGTTCGCCCGACAGCGCGTAAAGCGTGGAGCCGACGCGTCCGCCCAACTGAATTAGCTCGCGTTCACTGCAGCTTGCGGCGATCGAGAGCGCCAGCGCGTGCAGGTGGCTTCTGCGATAGCAAAAAAGCGCCAGCCTGGCCCGGACATCGGAGGAGACGCTCTCCAGCAGTTGGGGCAAGCCGCTTCGGCTAGCGCGGTACATTTCGCCGAGCAATTCGTCCTGGACCGGGCAGAAATCGTTCTCGAAGGCGTCGCGGCTTGAAAACATTGCGGTTCTCCCTTGCCGCGAGGATGCAGCGCAACCTTCTAACGAAAGGTTAACCACGCCCCCCGGTAGTATTCCGGGGTGCTTGATCGATTTCAGCGAATCAGAACGGCTTGGCCCTCTCCTGATCGGCGTCAGAGCGAGTTTGCCTTCATTCAGTTGGCCACTGCTAGTCAGCGGCTGCTCGGTCATCTTTCTTCTCCTAAGCAATCAACCGTTCGCCGCCATGAAAATCGACAAGCCGAAGCCGGTCAGATGGTGCAGCGCTTGATCGACGCCGATCAGCGTCCAGAACCATGGGTGCTTGTTCTCCTGCGTCACGCCGAATGTCGCAGCGCAAAATCCCTTGGCGCGATCGACGCTGATGTGGATCGCAAAATCAATCAGGGCGACGAACCAGAACTGCGGCGCGATCACCAGGAGCAGCGCCATTGCCACCGTGAGGTGCACGAGGCAGTGCGCCAACAGCGGCAGTGCCCACCCGGTCTTCTGGTCCTTGCCAATGGCCATCCAGGAAGTTTGCAACAGGAAATCGGCGATGATGTGCTTGACTGAAAGCAGCAGCATCCAACCCACGAGCGCACCAACCGGAACCGACGATGACATGGGTGGGAATGACAAAGCTGACGCCCTCGCTGGACCGACGTGGAACGACACGGAAAAAAATGCAGGTGTTCAGCGCAAACTTCTGCTCAAATCCGGACAATTCGACCGGTATTGACCTTTTATGACATCTCCGGGGCCGGAATGCACCTGCGTGGAACCTGAAAAAAGCGATAGGTCGGCGCCTCCATGATGCCGATCTGCCGGTTGGCTTATCGAGGGGCCTGGGTTTTGCAATCCGCCGCGGCCCGGATATCCTCCCCAAACTGGAAAACAGTCTGATTTTTTTCAAACTATCGCCTTTCGGCGGGCGTTCCGCAACGTCGATCCGGCGGCGTAGCGCCGGGTGTGGTAACAGCCATGACCGCCGACCTCGCAATGCCAGAACCGCACCCTCGCCCACCCGTTCGCGGCCGGTCAGAAGCAACCGCCAGAGAAGCTGCTATTCGCCGCGCTGACGCTGATCCTGACGGTAGCGACGGTTTGGGCCGGCCGGGCCTGGCTGGAATTCCGAAACGCTGATCTTCGCCGTCGGCGACGCCAATGGCTGAAGCCCATTTCGCCGAGAGGCTCGCCGCCGCCCTGAAGAACACGGGTAACAACCTTGGCGCGCTGGACCTTTAGCCCTGCTGCCTGCAATTTGCGCGCACCAAAACTCACGCACGAGGAACCGATCCCGGTTTCACTGGCACGCGCGTCGGGGATGAAACAGATGGTCGCTTTTCCGGTGATCGAAAACGCCCTGCTCAAGGCCGTCCTCGTCTGCTACCTTTGAGGGCCGCATAAATGCCCAGGCATCAAGGCCAAGTGCGCTGGAAGCCGCGTGCACTCAAAGCGTAACCACGATCTGGGAGTTCTCAGTCAGCGCCACCGGATAGATTTTGAGGCTCGCGCAGTCAGGCCCGATACCTTCGCCGGTTCGCAAATCGAACGTGCGGTCGTGCAGCGGGCAAACCAGCGTAGCGCCTGCCACCAATCCATCGGCGAGCGGACCGTTGCGATGTGGGCAGGCAGCCTGCGTCGCATAGACCTCGCCGGCATGGGTTCGGAACACCGCAATTTTCTCGCGTTCGACGATGAAGTTTCTGCCCTCGCCAGGAGGGATATGGTCAACCGTACCGATCAAAACAGATTTTGTCATTTCACGCCTCGCCTGCAGCAATAGCGGTTGCGAACTGGTTGGCGGTCTTGGGTGCGTCCGCCTCCTTCCAGGGATCATAGGTCGCGTCCGTTGACCGCTTCATCGCCGCATCCAGCTCGGCCGCGATGCCATCAGAGTCCTCGATTACGACCGTGCGAATGCGTTCGATGCCGAGGCGTTCGAGGAACGTGTAGGTTCGCTCCTTGTATTTGGCGTTCTCGCGGTAGTACTGCATGAAGCGGCCGGCATAGAGCAGCGCGGCATCCTCATTGTCGACCACGCAGAGCAGATCGCCCTTGCGGACATGGGCACCGCCGGCGCCGCCGACATAGATTTCCCATTTGCCGTCGCCGATCGCGACCACGCCGATATCCTTGATCAGCGCCTCCGAGCAGTTGCGCGGACAACCGGCGGTGGCGAGCTTGAGCTTGCCGGGACTTTCGATGCCGCGAAAGCGGCGCTCGATCTTCAACGCCAGTCCCATGCTGTCGCCGAGACCAAACCGGCAGAAGTCGGTGCCGATGCATGCCTTGCAGGTGCGATAGCTCTTGCCCCAGGCATAGCCCGCGGGCATGCCGAGATCGTTCCAGATCCCCGGCAAATCATCTTTTTCGACGCCCACGAGGTCAATACGCTGGCCGCCTGTGACCTTGACCAACGATACGTTGTATTTCACGGCCGCATCGGCGATGCGCCTCAACTCGGCGGGCGTACACACCCCGCCCGGCATTTCCGGCACGACCGAGAACGTACCATCCTTCTGGATATTGCCGTGGACGCGATCGTTGATGAACCGCGCACCGCGCTCGTCGATATATTCATTGCTCCACAGCGTGATCAAAAGCGAAGCCAGCGCCGGTTTGCTCGGCGCATCCTCGATTCCCCCGGCCAGCGCTTTAAACACCGACGAGACCGATCTCAGCCCCTGCTCGCGAACGGCCTTGATCAATTCGGCCTTGTTGAGCGGGATCGACGGCACGTAATAGTGAACGCTCGGATCCTCCTGCACGTCGCCACCGCAGAACCATTCGACCACCTCCTTGACCATGGACTTGCATGAGCCGCAGCCCATGCCGGCGCGGGTCGCGTCCATGACGGATTTGGTGCTGCGTTTGCCGGCCGCGACGCAGGCGCCGATCACGCCCTTGGTGACGCCGTTGCAGTTGCAGACCTGCGCGTCGGCCGGCATCTCATCCAGGGTGATCTTGGTGCTTGGTGTCCCCAGATCGAACAACAGCGACAAGCGCTCCTCCGGCAGCGGCGAGTCCCTGTCGAAGGCCTGCATCAGATAGGCGGCCTTGCTGATGTCGCCCATCAGAATGCTGCCGACCAGGCGGCCGTCCCGCACGATCAGCTTCTTGTAGGTGCCCTTTTTCGGCTCGGTAAACTGGATGACTTCGTCGCGCTCCTCACTGGGCTCGGTCGCTCCCATGGATGCGAGTTCGATGCCCATCACCTTCAGCTTGGTGGCGAGCTTGGATCCCAGATAGACCGACGAGGTATTTTTGGCGGTGATGTGATCGGCAAATACCTTGCCCTGATCCCACAGCGGTGCGACCAGGCCATAGACCCGGCCGCGATGCTGCGCGCATTCGCCGACGACATAGACATTGGGATCGTCGACCGAGCGCATGTGATTGTCGACCACAATAGCCCGTTCGACCGTCAGGCCGGCGCGCACGCCGATCTCCGAGTTCGGCCTGATGCCGGCGGCAACGATCACCATGTCGCAGTCGAGATTGGTGTCATCCTTGAAGGTAAGACCCTCGACCTCGTCTTTGCCCCTTACCTCGCTGGTCAGCTTTTTCAGATGGACCTGGATGCCCATCCCCTCCATCGCCTTCTTCAGCATGGCGCCTGCCGGAACATCCAGTTGCATTTCCAGCAGATGATCGGCGAGATGCACGACATGGGATTGACATCCCAGCACGGTCATGGCGCGCGCCGCCTCGAGTCCCAAGAGGCCGCCGCCGATGGTTACCACCGCCTTGCTCTTTTTGGCGTATTCCACGATCGCCGCACAATCGTCGATGGTGCGATATCCAAATACGCCAGCCTTGAGCTTGCCGTCGCTGGCGTAGGCCCCGGCCATCGGCGGAATGAACGCCCGGCTGCCGGTCGCGATCAGAAGCTTGTCGTATTGCTCACGGACCCCGTTGGTCGACACCACGACCTTGGCGGCGCGATCAAGGGCCTCCACCCTTTCGCCGGCGTGCAGCTTGATGCCGTTCTCGGTGTACCAATCGAGCGGATTGATGAGGATGTCATCGGCGGTCTGGGATCCGTTCAGGAGGTTAGACAGCAGAATCCGGTTGTAGTTGCCGTAGACTTCGTCGCCGAACATGACGATGTCGAATTGATCGGCCCCGCCCCGCGCCAGAACTTCCTCGACCGCGCGGGCGCCTGCCATGCCGTTGCCGATGACGACGAGTTTTTGCTTTGCCATGTTCGGCTCCGATCAGATTTCCAAGAGGCCGATGTCAATCACGAGTGATCCCTGCACGCCGGCAGGCGCCGCCATGAAGACTTCAAGCTTGGTGTCGGGTTCGAGATCCTCGACAACGGCCAATGGAACGTGTTCGGAGCCTTTTGCCTCGACTGGAAAATATCGCATTGGCTGTCCGGCCCGCATCAGCACGAGATAGATCATCTCGCCGCTGGAGTTGCCGGCGCGGAAATAGATCAGTTGGGCGCGTTTGTCCGGCGGAACGACGTAAACGAGCTCGTCGCTTACCGGGGCGATCTTGTCGTATCCGCTTCCCTGAAACGAATAGACACCATTCAGGAATTTGGGCTTTGCGTCGATCATGGTGTGTCCTCTCAATTCAGGTAGGTCGCGATCGTTGCCTCGCTGCGCGTCGAAGCCGGGGTCGCGGCTTTTTCAAGCCGGACGGCGCAGACTTTGAATTCCGAATTTTCGATACGGGATCGAGCGCCGCCAGCGTGAGCGCGTTGGCGCTTCCCGCCGCGCCCCAATGAAAGGGTACGAACACCGTGTCGAGACGGATATCCCGCGTCAGGCGCGCCTTGATCACGATCCGGCCCCGTCGCGTTTCCACAACGACGAGATCGCCGTCCGCGATATGCAGCCCGCGCGCGGTGTCGGGATGGATCTCGACAAAGGGATCGGGATCAGCAGCGTTCAAATCCGCTATGCGGCGCGTCTGCGTGCCCGACTGGTACTGCGCGAGTACGCGACCCGTGGTAAGAAAATACGGAAATTCCTGGTCCGGCATTTCGGCCGAGGGCCGATGCTCGACCGCGTGAAACCTGGCTTTGCCATCATCTGTACCGAACCGGTCGAGAAACAGCCGCGGCGTATCCGGTCGATCCACCGACGGGCAGGGCCAGAACACGCCATCCTGGGCAACGATGCGGTCGTAAGTAATGCCCGCGTAATCTGCCGTACCGCCGGCGCTTGCGCGCCGGAATTCTTCGAATACTTCGCGATTGCCGTCGCTGAAATACTGGCCGCGGCCCAACCGATCGGCAATCGCCTTCAGGATCTGCAGATCGCTCCAGACCTCTTTTGGCGGCTCTTTGGCGCGCTGACGCAAAATAACGCGGCCTTCGAGGTTGGTCATCGTGCCTTCTTCTTCGGCCCACTGCGTGACCGGGAGCACGACGTCGGCCAGTTCGGCGGTTTCCGAAAGAAAGATGTCGGCAACGATCAGAGTGCCGACCGATTTGAGCCGATCGACCAGCCGCGTCGCATCCGGCGCCGAAACGACGATGTTGGAAGCGACCACCAGCAGACAGTGGATGCTCGCGCCGACGGCGTTCAGCAACTCGGCCGCGGACAGGCCTGGCCGCGGCAGCTCTTCCGGGGCGATATTCCATATCGCGGCGATCTCGGCCCGGTGCGCCGCATTGTCCAGCTTGCGATAGCCCGGCAGTTGATCCGCCTTCTGGCCGTGTTCGCGGCCGCCTTGGCCATTGCCCTGCCCGGTCATGCAGGCATAGCCGCTGAAGGCTTTTCCGGAGTGTCCAAGCGCCAGCATCAGATTGATGAAAGCGAGCACATTGTTGACACCCTGACTTTGCTGTTCAGGACCGCGTCCGGTCAGCAACATCGCGGTTTCGGCTTCACCGAGTATTGCGGCAGCTTTCTCCAAGAGAGCCGCCGGCACTCCGGTGACCCGCCCTGCTTGGCCTTTTGCTCGTCATCACGCTTTTCACGACGATGCGCCATCATGGCGGCAGGTCCAGCCCCGGGGCGAGCTCAATTGTGCAACAAAGGCGATGAATGAGCTGGCACTGGAAACCGCGCCGGCTAATTGACCTTGCTCGGTGATCGAAAGCAAATCCGGATTGCGGTCGGGATCGAACAGACATTTCCGAAGTTCGGATCATCGATTTACGCTTTAGTTGCATGACAGTCATCTCACTACCCGCCCCTGCTAATCCCTGTTAATACAGGTCCGGAAACAGGGGCATGCGGTTTCCCGTGTTGCTTCGAAGGGTTGGCAAAGGCGCTCTTCGCGCCGTGCCCACCCCTTGCTTGAGTAAGCTGGTGGGCACGCCATCGGCTCGCGCCTGCGCGCGCCCCGACGGTTTTGCCCACCCTACAAAGTTCCGATGCACTTTTCAAACAGCCGAGCAAGATAGTCTGAGATCGTCATTGATAGTCCGAGATCGTCATTGCGAGCGTTAGCGAAGCAATCCAGCTTTGGTGCCGCGAAAAGAAAGCTGGATTGCTTCGTCGCAAGGGCTCCTCGCAATGACAGCTTATTCCAAACGCGCGCAAACGGCTCGCGGCGCGAGGCGCCCGAGGTTTGCCAGAAACCTTTCGCCCTGCAAACAGAGGGCGCGGGGAATGCCGCGATGCCCAGTGGCACCCGCAGCCTCGCGTGCAGAAAACGGCCATCACGCACACGAGTATTCACAGCGAGGCACCGAAACATCCGGCAT
>NZ_JBEKXH010000156.1:0-13292 GCF_049512235.1 Bradyrhizobium sp. | reverse complement strand
TGAGTTTCAATACTATCTTGGCGTCGCACCGAACATTCTCAGCGCGCGTTTGAAGAAGTTCGTCGATCTCGACATGATGATGCGCGTACCGCTTCCGGAGCACGCCGGACGCTACGAATATGTGTTGACCCAAAGGGCGCGGGATTTCCTTCCGACGTACCTCGCACTCAAGAAATGGGGCGATGACTGGCTCGCGGAGCCAGGAGGGCCGCAGGTGGTCTTCAAAGATCGGACCAGCAGGCGTCCGATCGAGTATCCCATCCTGCTGTCGGCCCGAGGTCAGCCGTTGCAGCTCGAGGACATCGAAATTGTTCCGGGCGCCGGCGCCGTGCCCTTTAACCGGAAGCGATTTGGCGGTCAGCCTGCGCGCCTAGGAAATAAACCAAAGAGTGCGGGTGGAGCGCTGCGCCGACCCGCAAGGTACAGGAAAAAATGAATGCGGCGTTGCGGGTCTCAATGACGTCCATCCCAACCCGTTCGAGGAGAAAATTGGGAGGCGCTTACCGCGCATCATAAACAGTAGTCATTGCCCGGCATAGCCCTCCGAAGGACGGCGTCGCTTCTGCTCGCCTATGACCGGGCGACCCAGTAATCACAGGCGTCAGCGTCTCATCACAAACTTCGGCGTTTACCGGATCGCCCGGTCAAGCCGGGTGTGTCGCGATAAACATGGTTACAGTTGCGGCAGCTGAACGAGCCGGCGCAACCGTCGTGCCGACGATTTGGCCACAGCGGCGGCCACCCATTACTACCTTGGCAATTCGCGAGATCGATCATGATAACAAGGAGCCGCTGGCGGTCTCACCTGGCGGCCGATATCAGCTCCGCGCACACGGCATCTCCCATCTCGCGCGTCGAGATCGCGGGCTTGCCGGTTGCGGCGATATCGGCGGTGCGGGCGCCCTTGGCGATGGCGGATTCGACGGCGCGCTCCAGCAGGTCGGCCTGCTGCGGCGCCTGCAGCGAATAGCGCAGGCACAGCGCAAAACTCAGGATCGCGCCGAGCGGATTGGCGATGCCTCGGCCGGCGATATCAGGCGCGCTGCCGTGGATCGGCTCGTACAGCGCATGCTGTTTGCCATCGGCGCGGAGCGGGCCGATCGAGGCCGACGGCAGCATGCCGAGCGAGCCTGCGACCATGGCGGCGCAGTCGGAGATGATGTCGCCGAACAGGTTTTCCATCACCATGACGTCGAACTGGCGGGGATCGCGCACGATCTGCATGGCGCAATTGTCGACATACATGTGGCTGAGCTCGACATCGGGATAATCGCGGTCGTGCAGCGCCTGCACGGTCCGGCGCCAGAGGCCGCCGGTCTCCACCAGCACGTTGGCCTTGTCCACCGAGCACAGCCGGCCGTGGCGGACGCGGGCGAGTTCGAAGGCTGCGCGGGCGATACGCTCGATCTCGGCCGTCGTATAGACCGTGGTGTTGATGGCGCGCTCGCCGCCATCGGGCAATTTCTCGATGCCGCGGGGGGTGCCGAAATAGATGCCGCCGCAGAGTTCACGCACGATCATCATGTCGCAGCCGTCGATCACCTCCGGCCGCAGCGTCGAGGTGTCGGCCAGCGCTTTCAGGGTGCGCACCGGGCGCAGGTTCGTGAACAGGTCGAGCTCGCGCCGCATGCGCAGGAGCTGATCGACCTTGCGCGCCTCGGCGGGCAGTTTTTCATAGCCGGGAGAACCGATGGCGCCGAACAGGATGGCGTCGGAGGCGAGAATCTCCTGCCAGGTCTCCTCGCGCATCAGGCTGCCGTGGCGCTCCCAGGCCGAAAGGCCGAACATCTCCTCGCGCAGGTCGATGCCAAGGTTGCGTTGGTCCCGAAACCATTCGGCGACGCGGCGCACTTCGGCGAGCACCTCGGGACCGATGCCGTCGCCGGCCAGGATGAGCACGCGGTGCATGGTTTCGGTCTCCTTCGAGCGAGTTCGATGGCCATCACCCGCGGCCCTGCCTTACCATCCTGTTGCGCAGGATTCCCAGCCCTTCGATTTCCAGCTCGACGACATCGCCGTCCTTCAGGAAGCGGCCGAATTCGAGGCCGCAGCCGTTGCCGACGGTGCCCGAGCCGAAGAACTCGCCGGGATAGAGGGTTTCCTCGTTGGAAACGTGGGCGAGAATATCCTCGAAGCTGTGGCCCATGGTGGCGGAATTGCCGCGCGACCATTCCTCGCCGTTGACCCGCGCCACCATGGTGAGACGATAAGGGTCCGGTATTTCGTCCGCCGTGACCAGCCAGGGTCCGAGGATATTGCCGGTATCGAAATCCTTGCCCTTGGCGGGACCGAGCTGTCCCGGCATCTCCCGCATCTGCGCGTCGCGGGCGCTGACGTCATTGAAGATGCAATAGCCGAAAATATGCCCGCGCGCGTCTTCGCGGCGGATGTTCTTGCCGCCGGTTCCCAGGATGGCGCCAAATTCCAGCTCGTAGTCGAGCATCTCGCAATAGCGCGGCCACTGCACGTCGGTTTCGGTGCCGATCACGCTGAAGCGGTTGCACTTGTAGTAGATCGGCTGCTCATACCAGACCGGCGGCAGTTCGATGGTCGCGGGATCGAGCTTCTCGCCCTGTCCGAACAAATAGCGGTTGGACCGGGCCTGCCGGATGTGCTGCTCGAAGCACAGAAAATCGCGCATCTGCCGCGGCTCCGGAAGCGGCGCCAGCAGGCGAACTTCCGCGCGGCGTACCTTCTCCTTGGGCTTGCGGACCAGTTCCCGGGCCGCTTCGAGCGCGGCCGCGCCGTTATCGATCAGCGCCAGCATGTCGCGGAAATGCGGCGCGGCCGGTTCGGATGCGGTGAAATCCGACAGCGTTGCTTCATCGGCCAGCAAGGCGCCGATATGACGCTGGCCGGCGCGTTCGAACGTCGCGAGTTTCATGGCGGCAGACTCCAATTGTCCCGTCAGTGCGGCTTTGCCGATGAGCGAACTTTTAGCGGGCGCGGTGCGCCGTCATTTTCCGTCCAGACGCAGTTCGGCCAGGATCGCTTGGGTGTGCTCGCCGAGCCGCGGGGCGCGGCGCGCGACGCGGCCGGGCGTCTGCGACAGTTTTACCGGCACGCCAGGCACGATCACCGGCTCAGCGCCGGGCTGCTCGATGCTGATGCGCATGTCGCGCGCGGCGAAGTGCGGGTCGGTCATGAGATCGTGGGCATCGAACACCGGGCCGAACGGAAAGCTGCCGTCGATCATGTTGTCGAGCTGCTTTCGCGTGTGCAAGGTCGTGAACGCTTCGATCATGGCTTCGATCTCGACGGCGTTGGCCCGGCGTGCGTCGTCTGTGGCGAACCTGACATCATCGAGCAGATCGGACCGCTGCATCACCCTGCACAGCTCTGTCCATTGCGCGCGATGCGGCGCGCAGACGGCGACCCAGCCGTCGGCGGCCTTGAAGATCCCGAACGGAACCAGATGCCGGTTGCGGCTGCCCTGCGGCGTCGGTACTATATTCTTGATGGAGTAGGCCTGATATTGCTCGTGGCAGAGGCTCGCGATCACATCCACCATGCTGACATCGACGAACTGGCCCTTGCCGGTGGTCCGTGCGGTCAGGAGCGCCAGCACGATGCCATAGGCGGTCATGATGGCCGGGACGCTGTCGCCCCATGGCGCGCCGATCGGCACCGGGGTCTCGGCGCCGGTGGTCGAGACGATGCCGCCCATGGCCTGCGCCACCAGGTCGAAAGCCGGCCGGTCGACATAGGGGCTCTTGCCGCTGCGCGGATCGCCGAAGCCGCGGATCGCGGCATAGACCAGTCTGGGATTGCGGACCGACAATACCTCGTAGCTCAGCCCCAGGCGATCCATCACCCCGGCGCGGAAATTCTCGATCAGGATATCGGCCCGATCGGCCAGTGCCAGCAGCGTGGCCTTGCCCTGGTCTGATTTCAGGTCGAGCACGATGCTTCGCTTGTTGCGATTGCAGTTGGCGAACAGCGCGCCGAAGGCGTGCTCGGTATCGGTGTCGCGGTGGCCGCCGATCTGCCGGCCCATGTCGCCGCTTGGCGGCTCCACCTTGATCACATCGGCGCCGTGATCGGCCAGCAGCTGGGCGCAGAGGGGGCCGGAAAGGGCCTGCGACAGATCCAGCACGCGCACGCCGGCCAGCGCGCCCCACGTTCCATCCGACGTCATCAGATTTAATTCCTCTCAGCCGATCGCGGCGCGCAACTAAATCCCGGCCCCGTACTTCTTCAGCGCGGCCTGCAGCTCGGCGTCGATGGTGACGGGATCGCCGCCGGCCTTTTTGACGGCGCCGGCCCAGCTGTCGTGCAGCGGCTTCACCGCCTTCTTCCATTCACCGAGCTCTTGGTCGGTCAAGGGATAAACCTCGTGGCCCTCCATCGACTTCAGCTTGAGCCGGCCGTTGGCTTCGAAGTCGGCCCAGGGGTCGTTGATCTTGGCGGCCCACTCCGCCGTGCAGTGGTCGTCGATGACCGTCTTCTGCGCCGGTGACAGCGAGTTATAGGTGTTGAGGTTGATGTTGTAGGTGAACATCGTGGTGTAGAGCGGCACGTCCATGTGATACCTGACGACCTTGTCGATGCCGAACAGCATCAGCGAGCCCCAGGGGAAGGTGATTTCGTCGGCGACGCCGCGCTCCAGCGCATCGCGCGATTCCGGCGCCGAGGCCTGCACATTGGTGCCGCCGAACAGCTTGACCATTTCGCCAATCGAGCTCTGGGCCGGGCGTACCTTGACGCCGTTGAGATCGGTCGGCAGCAGGATCTTCTTCTTGCCATGCAGCGCGCCGGGTTCGTGCATGAAGGCGAAGCAGAAGTGGGTGTCCTTCATCTCGGTGGCGGCATATTTTCGATACCACGCGTTGAGCGCCAGCACGCCCTTCTTGGGATCGGCGAACACGAAGGGCAGGTTGCCCGCCGCGATGATCGGGAACCGGCCGGGCTGATAGCCGGGGCTGACATAGGTCACGTCGGCGATGCCGTCCCGCGCCATGTCGTAATGATCGAAGGCCTTGCCGAGCTGCTCGGACGGAAACACCGTCATCTTGATGGTGCCGCCGGAAGCCTTCTCGATATCGGCGGCCCAGGCCTGCGTCGACGGCACCAGGGGATGCGCCGACGGCAGCCAGAGCGATACCTTCATATTGACGGTCTTGTCCTGGGCCAAAGCAGGCGTCACGGTCGCCGCCACCAGGATCGCCAGTAGTGCTCTCCTCACCGTTTTCCCCCCGTTGATTGCCGGGCGTTGATCGCCCCTTGGGTGATGGATCGACCGCCATCACTGTTGCAGCCCAGCTTCTCTGATCCGGTTCTGTCGTTCAGATCAAGCCCTGCTTTAGACAAAGCAATGGCGCGCCGCGAGACCTGATCCTACCCGCCGGGCGAAAGGGAGGAAATACCTGAAAGGTTCTCTCTATATCTCGAAAGCATCCGCCGCATGATGCGGCGCAATGCACACGCGGCGCGATGCTGACTTTAGCCGGTGAACGCGTATTGTGCTTCCCTCGGCCGCCTGGGCTAGTTTGGCGGCAAGCGGATCAATGCTTCGGGAGCACAATCGATGGACCAGCGCGTCATCAGCCGGGAACTTCCAAGACCTGAGCCGGACCTCACGGCCGAAGAGATCATCGATCGTGCGCGACGGTTGAAAGGCGCCATCCGCGCCGAGGCGCCGGATGCGGAAAAGCGCGGGCATTATTCGCCGGAGCTGCACGAAAAGTTCGTCAAGGCCGGCTTTTACCGCATTTTGCAGCCGCGCCGCTTCGGGGGCTACGAGTTCGATGTCCCGACCTTCTTCAAGGTAATGGTTGAGATTTCAACCGCCGACCCCGGCATCGGCTGGGGGCTGTGTCTGGGCTCCGGCCATGCGCTGCAGATCGGTTCCTATTTCCGCGAGAGCGCGCAGGCGGAAATCTTTGGGCCTGACGGCCATTTCATCGCGCCCTTAAGCGGCACCGGCAGCGGTCCGAACTGCAGGGCCGAACCGGTCCCAGGCGGCTACCGGGTCAGCGGCACCTGGCGCTATTGCTCGGGCGTGCCATACGCGACGCATTTCATGGGGCTGGCAAAAACCCCTGGCGAGAATGGCGAGCCGAAAACCCTGACCATCGTGGTGCCACACGGTTCCTACCGCATGCTCGACGACTGGGGCAATATTCTCGGCCTGCGCGCCAGCGGATCGAACAGCGTCGTCATCGACGAGGCCATCATTTCAGAAGAATTCACCTCGGAGCTGACGCTGGCGCCGGCGCTGCATGGCGATACCCCGGGCATCAAGCTGCATGGCAATCCAATGTATGCCGGACTGTTCTTCGGCTTCGCCGCCGGCGAACTGGTGTGCTCGCAGGTCGGCGCGGCCCGGGCCTCGCTGGAGGAATATGAGCGCGTCATCCGCACCACGCGGCCACGCTTTGCCCAGCACATGCTGAAATACGAGCATCACGACTGGCAGCGGATTTTCGGCCTGGCGCTATCGACCACCGAAGCCGCCGAGGCCGTGCTGTTGCGCAGCGGCGAGATCTACATGGAAAAGTGCCGCCTCAGCGTCGAGCAGGGCCGTCCCTTCACACTGGCGGACGCGCTGCAGCTGCAGGGTCTGCAGCATCAGGCGGCGCGGCTCGCCTGGGAATCGGGCCTGGAAACCTTCCGCGCCGCCAGTTCAACCAGTGCCATGGACGGTGAATTGATGCAGCGCTTTTTCCGCGACCTCGCTACCTTCAAGAACAACGCCACCCACCAGGCCGATTTCATCGCGCCGCGCATCGCGCAGGCGTATTTTGGCTTGCCGGTGAAGGAGTTCAGTTTGTGACGGCACGCGACAAGCGGCCTGTATACATTTTGCCAATTGAACGAATTGGTTGTTCGCCCGATCGAGATTGGTTCGGATCGCGGCCGGCCAAGAAATCAGGGATAGCCGCGCAGCATCAGCCGGTCGGCGTGGACTTCAAAGCTTTCCAGCCGGTCCAGAAAGCTCATGCCGAGCAGATTGGTCTTCATCTGGCCGTGCGGCACCACCAACGCCGGCACTGAACGCTCGACCAGTCTGCCGATGGCCAGACGATCGAGCGTGAGCCGGGCCGCCCTGGTATGTCCGCCCGCGGTCTCGACGTCGACGTCATACTCCAGCAGCTCCAGCGGCAGTCCGGCCGCTTGCGCCGTTTCATAGGTCAGCACCACCGAGGTGGCGCCGGTGTCGACCACCATCGGGGCGCTGACTCCGTTGATCTTGGCCTTGAGCGCGAATTCACCGCCCTTGCCGCGGGCGATCTGCACGGCGCGCGTTGGCTGCGTGGCGCGCATGCGCAGTAGTTCGGAGACGGTGTCGGTGGCGCGTGCCACCTGTTCCGGATCCTTATAGGCGACCACGGCGCCCACGGTGGCCGCGAGTACGATCAACGCGAGCAGAATACGGCTCACAGCTCTCCTCCCATGGCAATGTTCGTCAGGCGGTCTTTCCCTGGGATTCCACCCTGGGCGGAATCAGTCCGGCGTCGGCCATGCGCGACGCGAGTTGCGCCATCACCGCCCGACGCTCCGCGCTGTCCATCCGCTGCCAGCGGGCGATCTCCGGCAAGGTGCGTCCGCAGCCGAAACAAAGGCTGGTTTTGGGATCGATCAAACAGAGGGCGATGCACGGCGTTTCCTGGGTCATTTCGCGAGTGTGATGCCTGGCGGGGTGCCTGCGCAAGCGCCGCCGGTTATAATCCGGTTCCCGCGGTCATGATCGGCTTGTTGCGGGTACGGCGCTCGGCCGCGGCGGTTGTGGATTCCGGCTGCAGCGAGGGTGCTTCTTCCGCCATTGGCGCCAGCGCCGACATCACCCGCTCCGGCGGGAAGGTGACGATGACCTCGGTGCCGATGCGAAGCTTCGATTTCAGCGTGAATGTACCGCCGTGCATATCGATCAGGCTTTTTGCGATGGGCAGGCCAAGGCCCGCGCCCTGCTCGGCGGACTTGATCGAATTGGAGCCCTGGCCGAACGAGGCGAGCACGATCGGGATTTCGTCTTCGGCAATGCCCGAGCCGCTGTCCTTGACGCTGAGATATTGTCCGCCGGACGCGGTCCATCCCACTTTCAGCCAGATCTCCCCGCCCTGCGGGGTGAACTTGATGGAGTTCGACAGCAAATTCAGAACGATCTGGCGTGTGGCGCGCTCGTCGCCCCAAATTCGCGGCATGCCGTGCTCGAACACCTCGTGAATGGCGATGCCGCGGCTGGAGGCGCGCAGCTTCAGCAAATGATGGCAGTCGGCGACGACATGCACGAGCGATACGGCTTCCTCGTTGAGTTCGTACCTGCCGGCCTCGATCCGGGACAGGTCGAGAATCTCATTGATGAGATTCAAAAGGTGGACGCCCGAATTGTGGATATCGGCCGAATATTCCTTGTAGACCGGCACGCTGTGCGCGCCGAAAATCTCGCTCTTCATGACCTCGGAAAATCCGAGGATGGCATTCAACGGGGTGCGCAATTCGTGGCTCATCTGCGCCAGAAATCGCGACTTCGCGACGTTCGCCGCTTCCGCCCGATGCCGGGCCTCATCGGAGATCGCCTTGGCCTGCTCGAGCTCGCCGATCAGCGCATCCTTTTCGGCGCGCGCCTCCAGCGTCGCCAGCGTCGTCGAATGCAGCCGATGGGCGAGCAGGACGAAATAACCTTCCGCCGCGAGCGCCAGTATTGCCAGCGCGTAATTGTCGGACGTGCCGCCGAGCACGAAATTCAGTGCGATCGCCACAGTGACCGGGACGGTTGCCGCCAGCGCTGCGATCGGCAGGCTCGCCGCCAGCATGCTCGATACTGCGATCACCAGCAGCATCAGGAACATCATAAGGGTGTTGGAGACCACATTGTGGTTGGCGGGATGGATCAGGATCGCCATCCAGCCGAGGCCGTAGAGCAGATCGAGCAGAACAAAACGCGTTCGCCACTTGCGGGTCAGGGAAGAGGAGGCCTGCTCCGCAAGGAACCCGCGGCAACGGCGGAAGATGGCGGCATGGATGCAAAGCATCCCGCAAGTCCAGGCCGCCGCCGAGAACGGCTGCATCCAGAAACCGAACAACACACCGGCTGCCACCACGAGCAGCATGACCACATAGGAGGCAGAGATCCGCGTCTGGGCATATTGCCGGAGCAGTTCGCGATCGAAGGCAGGACGAGTTCCGCTGGTCGAGGTTAACCGGTCGCGGGCCTCGCGCACCCGCTGGGCGGCGGCACGACGGTTGCTGGCCGGCACCACAATCGGCGTTTCCACCGGAAGCTGCACAACTTCAGGCCTATCGGCGGGTTTACTCATTAGACAACACAAGTCCTGCGCGCAGTCGCGCGAGCTGCTGCATTGTCTATCTGTGGCGCTAAATAATTAAGACCTGCCTTAAATAACTAAAAAATCACGTTAATCGAAGGTTAAATTAACTTGTTCCGCGAGCGCCCGAGGTCAGCGTTCCAGCCGGGCCAGCAGGCTCGACGTGTCCCATCGCTTGCCGCCGATCTTTTCGACCTCCGAATAGAACGCATCGACCAGCGCGGTGACCGGGAGACTGGCGCCATTGCGCCGCGCTTCGGCAAGACAAATCGAGAGGTCCTTGCGCATCCACTGCACCGCAAAGCCGAAATCGAACTTGCCGTCGTTCATGGTCTTGTAACGATTTTCCATCTGCCAGGACTGGGCGGCGCCCTTCGAAATGGTCTCGATGACCGCATGGACATCGAGCCCTGCTCTTTTGGCGAAATGGATGCCTTCCGAAAGACCCTCGACCAGTCCGGCGATGCAGATCTGATTGACCATCTTGGTCAGTTGGCCTGCTCCCGCCGGCCCGAGCAGCCTGCACATCCTGGCATAGGCCACGATCACGGGCTCGGCCGCGGCATAGGCGTCCTCGCTGCCGCCGCACATCACGGTCAACACGCCGTTTTCAGCGCCGGCCTGGCCGCCGGATACCGGGGCATCGACGAACCGGAAGCCAAGCCTCTGTGCTTCCGCGTCGAGTTCGCGCGCGACTTCGGCGGAGGCCGTGGTGTGATCGACGAAGGTCGCGCCTTTGCTCATGCCCGCAAAGGCGCCATCGGCGCCGATGGTGATCGCGCGCAGGTCGTTGTCATTGCCGACGCAGGCCATGACAAAATCCTGGCCTTGCGCGGCGGCCCGGGGTGTCGCAGCGGTCTTGCCGCCGAACTTTTCGGCCCATGCCTTGGCCTTGGCCTCGGTCCGGTTGAATACCGTGACCTCGTGGCCACCTTTTTTCACCAGATGTCCTGCCATCGGAAAACCCATCACGCCGAGACCGAGAAAAGCGACTTTAGCCATGTGTGCAACCTTGGGGTTCGCCGGCATCGGGTCGCCGGATCGTGTTCTGCGATGTGCGGGCGGTGGGCCGTTTCGGTTCTCGAAACGGGTTCCGCTGAAAGGGTGGAAGCCGTACAATAAACCCTGCGCTATCGAGGGCAACGCCTTCGTTTGGCGCGCGGGCGTCGTTTTGTGCTAGGCTATGACCCTCGAAATCGAACATTTCAAGACCAAAGGGAGTGACACGCATGAGCGTCAGCGTAGGGGTGCTTGATCATTTCAACATCCGGACCCGTAAACTTGCCGACACGGTTCGGTTCTATGAGGACGTTCTGGGACTGGAGAAGGGTGCCCGGCCGAACTTCGCATTTCCCGGCGCGTGGATGTACAGTGAGGGCAGGGCGGTGGTCCATCTCGTGGATATCTCAGAGACCGACGAGCAACAGAAGCCCGATTCCGGCGTGGTCCATCACTTGGCCTTCGTAAGCCAGGGATTTGCCGGTATGCAGGCGCGGCTGAAGTCCAAGGGCATGCCGTTCGATTCGCGGCAGGTTCCGGGCGGGGACCTCTGGCAGATCTTCGTCAACGACCCCAATGGCGTCATGATCGAATTGAACTACGATGCCGCCAAGGAGCAGGGCGGCGGATCGGCGCCCACCGAGCGCCGGGATGATGTTGGCCAGGTAACCTTTTGAGCGGGACTGCTCTATCGGTCGCGTCCGAAAGCAGTCAGGAGATGCGCCGTGAGCGTTACGCAGCAACCGATTCTCGATGCGCTGGCCAAGATCGCCTCGCCGCGCGGCGTCGCCCTGACCAGTGCCAACGTGCTGTCGGCCATCACGGTCAATGACGGAAAAGTGTTCTTTTCCATCAATGTCGACGCCGCGGAGGCGCGGGCCTGGGAAAGCGTTCGCGCGCAGGCCGAAGCAGCTGTGCGCGCCATCCCCGGCGTCAGCCTCGCCATGATCGCGCTGACCGCCGAGCGAAAGCCGGCTTCGTCGCCGCCGCCGCATCGCCCCGCCCAGGGCGTGCCGCCGGTTTCGTCGCACCGGCCGCCGCAAAGTCCGACCTCGCCGATGTCGAAGCAGTCTGAAATCCCCGGCATTGCCGCCGTGATCGCGGTGGCCTCCGGCAAGGGCGGGGTCGGAAAATCGACCACCGCGCTTAATCTGGCGCTGGGCCTGCGCGATCTCGGTTTGCGCATCGGTTTGCTCGACGCCGACATTTACGGGCCGTCGGTTCCAAGACTCACCGGCATCCGCGAGAAGCCCGAGCTCAACGATGAGCGCAAAATGATTCCGATCCAGCGTTTCGGCTTGGCGATCATGTCGATCGGCTTCCTGGTCGAGGAGGATACCGCGATGATCTGGCGCGGGCCGATGGTGATGTCGGCGATCACCCAGATGCTGCGGGATGTCGCGTGGGGCACGCTTGATATTCTCGTGGTCGATATGCCCCCTGGCACCGGCGACGCGCAGCTGACGCTGGCGCAGAATGTGCCGCTGAAGGGGGCCATCATCATCTCGACGCCGCAGGACCTTTCCCTGATTGATGCGCGGCGGGGGCTGGCGATGTTCAGGAAGGTCAACGTGCCGGTGCTCGGAATTGTCGAAAACATGAGCTTTTTTCAGTGCCCGCATTGCGGAACCCGGTCGGACATCTTCGGTCACGGCGGCGCGCGCCAGGAGGCGGAGCGGCTCGCGGTGCCGTTTTTGGGTGAAATTCCGCTGCACATGTCGATTCGCGTCACCTCAGATGCAGGAACGCCCGTGGTGGAAAGCGAGCCGGATGGCCCGTATGCGGCGATATACCGGGCGATCGGTGAAAAGGTCCGCGATCAGCTCCAAGGCGCTATCGCCGCCGCCTGAGCTCGCTTCCGCGCCATATGCGACTTTGGTTTAATCCGCGCCGTCATGCCTTCGTCGCGTTTTCGCAGCCGTAACTTCCGTGTTAAAGCCCGCCCGCCAGGGCGTTTCGGTGGACCCCAAAATCGCTTCGCCGAAGGAAATGCTCTGGGAATATGGGACGCGCCCAACGAGGAGATGCCTGAATGAAGCGTCGTGATTTTCTGAAAGTGTCGGCAACCGGCGCCGCGGCGACCGCAGTGGCCTCGCCGGCGATCGCGCAATCCTCGCCGGAAATCAAGTGGCGCATGACGTCGAGTTTCCCGAAGTCGCTCGATACGATCTATGGCGGCGGCGTGGAGTTCGCCAAGTACGTCGCCGAGATGACCGACAACAAGTTTCAGATCCAGCTCTTTGCCGCCGGAGAAATCGTGCCGGGCCTGCAGGCGCTTGACGCGACCTCCAACGGCACTATCGAGATGAGCCAGACCGCTGCATATTATTACGTCGGCAAGGATCCGACATTTGCCATCTACGCTTCGGTGCCGTTCGGCCTCAATGCGCGCATGCAGAATTCCTGGTGGTATCAGGGTGGCGGCATGGAGCTCGGTAATGAGTTCTTCAAGAAATTTGGCGTGATCGGATTTCACGCCGGCAACACCGGCACCCAGATGGGCGGCTGGTTCCGCAAGGAGATCAAGACCGTTGCCGACCTGTCCGGACTGAAGTTTCGGATCGGCGGCATTGCCGGACAGGTGTTGCAGAAGGTCGGTGTGGTGCCTCAGCAGATTGCCGGCGGCGACATCTATCCCGCGCTCGAGAAGGGCACGATCGACGCAGCCGAGTGGGTCGGACCGTATGACGATGAGAAGCTCGGCTTTCAGAAGGTCGCCAAGTATTACTACTATCCCGGTTTCTGGGAGGGCGGCACGGCGGTGCACGCATTCTGCAATCTGGAGAAATGGAATTCCTTGCCGAGGAACTATCAGGCCATCGTCGCCGGTGCGGCGGCTCAGGCCAACAGCTTCATGGCCGCGCGCTACGACATGCAAAACCCGGCGGCACTGAAGCGTCTGGTGGCGGGCGGTACGCAGCTTCGTCCCTTCACCAACGAAGTGCTGGAAGCCTGTCTGAAGGCAACCAACGAGTTGTGGGCGGAAATCTCGGCCAAGAACGCCGACTTCAAGAAATCCATCGA
>NZ_JBEKXH010000155.1:0-13292 GCF_049512235.1 Bradyrhizobium sp. | reverse complement strand
GCCCTCTGTTTCGAGGGTGGTGAGTTTCCTGGCAAAGCCCGGGCGCCTCGCGCCGCGGGGCTGCGAACGCATGTTTAGAACCACCGTCATTGCGAGGAGCCCTAGCGACGAAGCAATCCAGCTTTCTCTCCGCGGCGGCAAAGCTGGATTGCTTCGCTAACGCTCGCAACGACGATCTCAGACTATTCTTTCGTGGCTGTTTGAAAAGTGAATCGGAAATTTGTGCCGCGCGCGAGGCGCGCAAAGGCGCCCTTGCGCCTTGCCCACCATTTTAGATTTGAAAAGATGGTGGGCACGCCATCGGGTGCGCGCGTTCGCGCGGTCCGTTGACTTTGTCTTACTGAGTCACAATGTGATTTGTCCACCCTACGGCCTGCGGTAGAGAAAGACGTGGATGGCCAGGACAAGCCCGGCCATTACGAAAAATGACATCCTTGCTCGGATGTTTGAAAAATGCATCGGAAATCAGGAGGTTGGGTAAAGCCGGTTGGGTAAAGCCACTAAATCACTGTAGCAGGCAAAAGTAGCAGCAGGTAAGGTCTTTCTGAGTGCCGTCTATTGCAAAAGCCTTGGTTTTGGAGACGGTCGCGGGTTTTCGCAGTGCTGCCACTGCTTAAATTGGAACCATGACCCATGCGGAAGTTGATCGCAGGATTGGTTTGTCTCGTATTGCTGGATGGGCCTGGGGCATTCGCACGAGAAGGGGGCACCCCCAGGAAGCTTCATTCTCGACACCTTCGACATTTTGTGCGGTTGCCACCGCACCATCAGCCTCGCAGAGCGAACGCGCCTGACAACGCGATCGAACCGACGACCAAGGAGAAAGCTGTCGATCGTAAAATCAACAATATCTGTCGCGGCTGCTGAACGGAGATGCGCTTACAGGCGGTGCCTGTCATATCGGAAGCCCTTGAAGTCGCTGCGCTCAGCATGAAGTCCGTATATCGAGACACGACGCCCCATCGCGCCGTCGTTTGGCTGCGTTGCGCGCCGCGGCGCCTGCCCGGGCGCGCGCGGTTTAGTCCGATGGCCCGGATCGAGCATCACGGTTCAGGCTCCACGGTGGCGGCCTTGCTGGATTGGGATTAACCTCAAATTGAAGGCGCTCGGATTCGCCTTGCGGAAGGGGGCGAAAAACGCCACCATTTGCGCCTGCTGCGGAATTCAGCGGAGCTTTTTGCCGGTGAACTGAGACGCATACTCTAATGCTTTCCAGAACAAATGACTTGGGAACTCCACTCGTCGTAACCGGCTCCTCGGTGTTAACCGGGTCGGTCGTCAATGACATCATCGTTCAAAAACACTGTTCCCTGCATCTTTGCGGCAGTCTCAGGGGAAGTCTTACAATAGAGCAGGCCGCAAACGTTGTGGTCGAGGGCTTCGTCGATGGGAAAGTCATTAACAATGGCGGCAGGCTCGTCGTCAACGGCAACGAAGGATTCGCCGAGTTTGTCACGCTGGATGGATCACCCGAAGGCGAAGCGGGCGCCGTTCTCAGAGTCAATCTGTCTGCCATTGCCTTGAACTGGAGCGCGCTGGCAAGGCTCACCCTGGGTGAATGCGCTGCAGCGGTCAGGGCCAATGCCTATGGCTGCGGCCTCGATGTGGTCGCGGCCGCGTTGGCAAAAACCGGCTGCAAGACTTTCTTCGTTTCGGATCTTTCAGAAGCCAGGCGCGTTCGCAAGGTAGCACCGAAATCAGTCATTTATGTTCTAAGCGGGCTTAACCCTGGCACCGGACCGATATTTGCGGAGATCGGTGCGCAACCCGTCGTTAGTAGCCATATCGAAATGGCCGAATGGGATGCTTTCATCGTCTCGAGCCAGTGGACGGGCGGATTCGCGCTGTACGTAAGCACCGGCAGCGATCGGCTCGGCATCCCATTCGAGGAGGCCGCGGCATTTGCGCCGCGGGTACATTCGACGAGTAACGGCATCACACTGCTGATGAGCGATCTGGACCACCGCAAAAAGCCCGATCAGCGTGCCGCCGATCGGCAGATCGAGCGGTTCAAGGAGCTGCGTCGACTTTATCCCGGCATTCCTGCGTCGATGGTTGACTCATCCGGCATTTTCTCCTGCCCGCAGGCCCAATTCGACCTCGTGCGAACGGGAGCACTGCTCTATGGCGTCAATCCGACACCGGGTGCTTCCAATCCGATGCTGCCGGTGATCGATCTGCGGGCGCGCATCGTGCAGGTTCGCGACCTGGCGCCGGGAGAAACGATCGCTGGCAACGACGGATGGGTCGCAAAGCGGCGCAGCCGGCTGGCGATGGTTTCGGTCGGGTATGCCGACGGCTATCCGCGACCGGAAAACGGCGCCGGTAATAAGCTCGAGGCGATCGTGGGCGGCCACCGCTGTCCAATTGCAGGGCGTGCGTCGATAGATTTGCTGCCGATCGATATAACCGATCTTTCCGATCCGCGATCGGCGCGCCGCGGCGAGATGGTCACTCTTATCGGCGCGGGAATATCCATCGACGATCTCGCCGCCGCGGCCCAATCGACCGCGAGCGAGTTGCTCGTCAATCTTGGTTCTCGTTTCCACCGCATCTATCACGCGGGATGATTACTCACGTTTCCAATGCCAAAACCCCAGAGGAGAACGACATGTCGATGTTTGGAAAAGGTAAATCCGGCGAGGATCATCGAGACCCGGCGCTGTCGCAGCATGGTCCGACCGTTGCACGGCAGATCTCTCCGGACACGCCTGAGGCGTCCTCCGTCGGTGCGGACATCACCATTGTGGGAAAGATCATCGGCACCGGGACCGTCATCGTGTTCGGCCGCATCGAGGGCGAGGTGAACGCCTCGGACGTCACGATCGCCGAGGGTGCGCACGTCGAGGGCAACGTGGTTGCGCAAGCCTTGACCATTGCCGGTCACGTCAAAGGCACGATCCATGCCGTACGCGCCAAATTGCTTGGTACGGCCAAAGTAGAAGGCGACATTTTTCATCGGTCGCTGTCGATCGACGAAAATGCGGTGTTCGAGGGATCGTCGCGACGGGCGGAAGATCCGACCGTTAAGAAGCTTAATGGCCACCCCGCGGCGACGACGCCTGCGTTCGACGCCCCGGCCGGAGTTACGGCAATTGACGGCTATGTGGAGCTCGACCGCGCCTCGGAACCGTTCGCCCCTTAAAGCGTGACCATCCGAATCTTGCTCGCGTTGTCAACGAGCAGTCAGGTGCACGCAGCGCTCTTTTCCGACTATTGCTTCGCGCGCCGGGTGTGGACTTCGATGAATCCACCAGCCATCTGAACCTCGAAGCGGGACAGGAAGCTCATGCCAAGCAGCCCATCGACGCCCACGCCATAACTTTTTTCGTCCACTTTCTGCACCGCGACGGGAACATTGGTGGCCTCCAATTTACCGAGTTGCACCTTGTCTGCCTTCGACAATTTTGCCTTGACCGCGCCATTAGCGGTCATCAGCATGATCTCAGTCTCGGTCGCTGGTATCTTGGCGCGATCGGCGAAGCTCGTCGCACCGCCAGATAGCTCGCCCCGGTATCGAGGATGAACAGGCCGCGCACGCCGTTGATTTCGGCTTTGACGGTGACGACACTGTTCTGTCCGCGCAGCGGAAACCTCTCTTGGTGGAATTCCTTCGCCGAAGCGCAATTGCCCTGCCGCTCGTAGTCAGCGATGATTTTCTGGGTTTGACTGGTGTCGCGGGTGGCCGGATCGAGCGCAACCCACATGTTGATCGGTGCGGTCGCCTCGCAAAACCGCTTGAGCGCCGCATAGGCCGCCGCCATGTGCAGGAAAACCCGGCTCGAAAGTCCTTTCTTGTCCGCGCCAAACAGCTCGACGGCGTCGGAATAATCGACCAGCGCGCGCTGGAAATCGCCGGCCCCCTCCAATGCGACCCCGCGCAGATAGCGGGCATTGTGATCCGACGGCGTACGCCGTATCCACTCATCGGCGACCTCGACGGCATTGGCATAATCGGTCAGCTTCAGATAGATCTGGATCGACTGATTGAGGGCCGTGAGTGGTGCACCGCAGTCGCGGACGAAATTGTAGAGCCCGTTGGCCGCCTCTCGTCGATATCCGAGCTTGTCGAGCGCGAGCGCGAGATCGGCGACGCTCTTCTGATCGCAGGGTGCATTTCCGAAGGGCGAATTAGGCATTTCCCCGGTGGGCAGCTGATGCTAGGTGGTCCGTATCAACCAATGCTGCCCACCACACGATCCCAATCCTTCGGCATGAAAAACGATCAGATCCTCGGCCTCATCTCCGATTATTGCCGTCAGGCCGATATGGCGGAATCGACCTTCGGCCGCCGTGCCGTCAATGACGGCAAGCTGGTGCACCGTTTGCGCGAGGGCAAGCGCATCACCATCGACACCCTCGACCGCATCCAGGCCTATGTCGCAGCGGCGATGCCGGGTGGGGTGCCGCCGCCGCGCGGTCTCGAGGTCGCGCCCGAGAAACGCGATCCCAGAGGCAATTTCCGGTTTTTCGAAAATCGCCAGAAATACCTGCTGTTCGTCCATACCTGCAGCGAAAAGCGGGTGATCGCGGAAAGGGTGGCGCTGGAGCTCGGCAGCATCCACCCTCGGCCCCCGGCCTTGCGGGTATTTGACGCAGGCGTCGGCGACGGAACCGTGCTCGCCCGCGTCATGCGCTTCATGCATGGCCGCTTTCCCCACATGCCGTTTTATATTGCCGGT
Source organism: Bradyrhizobium sp. (assembly GCF_049512235.1). GTDB lineage: Bacteria > Pseudomonadota > Alphaproteobacteria > Rhizobiales > Xanthobacteraceae > Bradyrhizobium. The sequence goes on along the minus strand of NZ_JBEKXH010000155.1, from coordinate 8,610 downwards.
AAGGAACTCAGCCTGGAGGATGTCCGGCTGACGCTGGACAAGGTTCCGGACCGCCTGTTCGAGCACCCCGCGACGGTTTTTGTGCTGACCAACATGTATTACGCCGAGGCGCCCTGGCTGACGCCTGCCCAGCCGGCGGCGGCCGCGGGCATGATCTGGCACGAGGTGCCCCTAGGCGGGGCTTCCTCTGGTGAATTCGAGGCCCAGATCGCCGAATTGGCCCCCTTTCTGGAGCAGAACTGGCGGGCCAATGTCAGCCCACGCTCGGGCATGCCGGTTTACGAGCGGCCGGTCGCCATCGTGCTGTACCGCAACGACCACCGGTTCTTGCTCGACCAGATTATTCCCCGGGCCGGCCTTACTCAGGCCAATTTCGACCTGATTATCGCCTCGCAGCCCTACCGGGCCAAATCCTCGGTCAATTTCCGTGCCAAACGTATCATTGCGCCGCTGGCGCGGGCGCTGCGGGCCGGGGGCCGTTTGATCGGAATTCACTCCCATGGGCACGATCCGGGGCTCGAAATCATCCAGGCGGTCTGGCCCGGAGAAAATCCTTTCGCGGTGAGCCGTCATGAGCTATTGCGCGCGGTAAAATACGAGCTGGGATCGGCGGCGCGCGATCTTAACTTTAATGCCTATGCCGATAACCGCTCGATCTTCCGCTATGATATGGAAGCGCTGCCTAATGAGGTCACCGGCTCGATCGGAACCTCAACGGCCTTTGCAGCGTGGAACGCGGCGGTGTATGTCGCCCAGATCGAGGACGACCGGTTGACGGAAATGACCCAGAATGGCCGCACTCTCGATGCCACCAGAGAAGTTCTGCGCAAGCATAACGGGCTCTGGTTCTACGACGAATCCTACGTCATCTCGCGCCGTCGCGACTGACATTTCAGGACACACATTTGACAAAGCACCGCCGGGGTTTGGCGGAAAAGGGGTTGGTTGATGCGCGCGTCTTATTTGTTCACTTCCGAGTCGGTTTCCGAGGGCCATCCGGACAAGGTCTGCGACCGGATTTCCGACGAGATCGTCGATTTGTTCTTCCGTGAAGGCCCGAAAGCGGGCATCGATCCCTGGGCTATCAGGGCCGCTTGCGAGACGCTCGCCACCACCAACAAGGTCGTGATCGCCGGCGAAACCCGCGGCCCCAAATCAGTCACCAACGAGCAAATCGAGAGCGTGGTGCGCGCGGCGATCAAGGACATCGGCTACGCCCAACCGGGCTTCCACTGGAAGACCTGCGACATCGAAATCCTGCTGCATGAGCAATCCGCCGACATCGCGCAGGGCGTCGATGCGCTGCAGCCGGGCACCAACAAGGAAGAGGGCGCCGGCGACCAGGGCATCATGTTCGGCTACGCCACCAACGAGACGCCGGATCTGATGCCGGCGCCGATCTTCTACGCCCACAAGATTCTGCGCTCGATCTCGGAAGCGCGTCACGCCGGCAAGGAGAAGGTGCTGGGACCCGACTCCAAGAGCCAGGTCACCGTGCAATACGAGAACGGCAAGCCGGTTGGCGTCACTCAGATCGTGGTGTCGCATCAGCATCTGGTGGAAGACATGTCGTCGAACCAGGTACGCGACTGCGTCGAACCCTATGTGCGGCAGGCGTTGCCGTCCGGCTGGATCACCGACAAGACGGTGTGGCACGTCAATCCCACCGGCAAATTCTTCATCGGCGGCCCCGATGGCGACGCCGGCCTGACCGGCCGCAAGATCATCGTCGATACCTATGGCGGCGCGGCCCCGCATGGCGGCGGCGCCTTCTCCGGCAAGGATCCGACCAAGGTCGACCGATCCGCGGCCTACGCCGCGCGCTATCTCGCCAAGAACATCGTCGCCGCCGGCCTCGCCGGCCGCTGCACGCTGCAGCTCTCTTATGCGATCGGCGTGGCGCGGCCGCTGTCGATCTATATCGATACCCACGGCACCGGCCAGGTGCCCGAGGAAAAGCTTGAAACGGCGGTAGCCGAGGCGATGGACCTGACGCCGCGCGGCATTCGCAGGCATCTCGATCTCAACAAGCCGATCTATGCGCGGACCTCGTCGTACGGTCATTTCGGCCGCACGCCGGACGCCGAAGGCGGGTTTTCGTGGGAGAAGACCGACCTCGCCGACGCGCTGAAGCGCGCGGTGTGATCTTTCTTGCCTCCCCCGGCTTGCGGGGAGAGGTCGGATTGCGAAGCAATCCGGGTGAGGGAGACTATCCACGAGTCGCATTCGTGGAGGGAGCCCCTCACCCCAACCCTCTCCCCGCGAGGGCGGGGCGAGGGAGCTGACCGAGCAAGACGGTCCAGTTTTCGTCGCGTGCGATTAGACCCAATTCATCCGTCAAGGAACCCGCTACATGACCGCCACCGCCAAGAAGCCTGCTTTCACCGACTACATCGTCAAGGACATCTCGCTCGCCGAATTCGGCCGCAAGGAAATCTCGCTGGCCGAGACCGAGATGCCCGGGCTGATGGCGACGCGCGAGGAATACGGGCCCGCGCAACCCCTGAAGGGCGCGCGCATCGCGGGCTCGCTGCACATGACGATCCAGACCGCGGTCCTGATCGAGACGCTGACGGCTCTCGGTGCCGACATCCGCTGGGTCTCCTGCAACATCTATTCGACCCAGGACCATGCCGCGGCCGCGATCGCCGCCGCCGGCATTCCCGTATTCGCGGTGAAGGGCGAGAGCCTCACCGAATACTGGGATTACACCGCAAAACTGTTCGACTGGCACGGCGGCGGCTCCCCCAACATGATCCTCGATGATGGCGGCGACGCCACCATGCTGGTGCACAATGGCCTGCGCGCCGAGCAGGGCGACACGATCTTTCTGGACCAGCACAACAGCGAGGAAGAGCAGGTGTTCTTCGCACTGATCAAGCGCCTGCTGAAGGAAAAGCCGAAGGGCTACTTCGCCGAGATCGCGAAAAAAATCAAAGGCGTCTCGGAAGAGACCACCACCGGCGTGCACCGGCTCTACAACATGGAGAAGGAAGGCAAGCTCTTGTTCCCGGCGATCAACGTCAACGACAGCGTCACAAAATCGAAGTTCGACAATCTCTATGGCTGCCGGGAGTCGCTGGTCGACGGCATCCGCCGCGGCACCGACGTCATGATGTCCGGCAAGCTCGCGATGGTCGCGGGCTACGGCGACGTCGGCAAGGGCTCGGCGGCCTCGCTGCGCCAGGCCGGCTGCCGCGTCATGGTCTCCGAAGTCGATCCGATCTGCGCGTGGCAGGCGGCGATGGAAGGCTATGAAGTCACCGACATGGAAGACGCCGCGCCGCGCGCCGACATTTTTGTCACGGCGACCGGCAACAAGGACATCATCACCATCGAACACATGCGGGCGATGAAGGACCGCGCCATCGTCTGCAACATCGGCCACTTCGACAACGAGATCCAGGTCGCCCACCTGAAGAACCTGAAATGGACCAACATCAAGCCGCAGGTCGACGAAATCACCTTCCCCGACGGCAAGCGTATGATCCTGTTGTCGGAAGGCCGCCTCGTCAACCTCGGCAATGCCATGGGCCATCCGTCCTTCGTGATGTCGGCCTCCTTCACCAACCAGGCACTGGCGCAGATCGAACTATTCGCCAATAACAAGGACGGCAAGTACGCCAAGAAGGTCTATGTGCTGCCGAAGGCGCTGGACGAGAAGGTGGCGCGGCTGCACCTCGACAAGATCGGCGTCAAGCTGACAAAACTGCGGCCCGACCAGGCCGACTATATCGGCGTCAAGCCGGAAGGCCCGTTCAAGTCGGATCATTATAGGTATTGAGATTTGACGCCGTCATTCCGGGGCGGGCGTCAGCGCCAACCCGGAATCTCGCGCGACAGCCTCCAGATTCCGAGTTCGCTCGCTCTGCTCGCGCCGCGGAATGACGCTGGTTTCCATCATGTCCTGCTTGTCACGGGGATCCACGTCTTTACATTCGGCCTGAAGAAGCAGACGTGGATGGCCAGGACAAGCCCTGCCATGACGGTGCTCAACGGACGGGCCATGGTAGCGACCGCACCACCAGAACATTTCGACGTGCTGATCGTCGGCGCCGGACTGTCCGGCGTCGGCGCGGGTTTTCACCTGCAGCAGAAGTGTCCCGGCAAGAGTTTTGTCATTCTCGAGGGCCGCGACTGTATCGGCGGCACCTGGGATCTGTTCCGCTATCCCGGCGTCCGCTCCGACAGCGACATGTTCACGCTCGGCTATTCGTTCAAGCCATGGACCGAAGCGAAGGCGATCGCGGACGGACCGCGGATCCTGAACTACGTTCGCGAGACCGCGGCCGAGAACGGCATCGACCAGAAGATCCGCTTCAACCACCGGGTCAAGCGGGCGTCGTGGTCGTCGCCAGCAGCGTGCTGGACCGTGGAGGCCGAACGGAAGCCTGACGGCGAGGGTGTCGTCGAGATCGTGCGCTTCACCTGCAATTTCCTGTTCATGTGTTCGGGCTATTACCGATACGAGGAAGGCTACACGCCGGAATTCGTGGGCCGCAAAGATTTCGCCGGCCCCATCGTGCACCCGCAAGCATGGCCTGGAGATCTCGACTATGCCGGCAAGCGCCTGGTGGTGATCGGCTCGGGCGCGACCGCCGTAACGCTGGTGCCGGAGCTGGCGAGGCGAGCGGCTCACGTCACCATGCTGCAGCGCTCGCCGACCTATGTGGTGTCGCGGCCGGCGCAGGATGCGCTTGCCAATAGATTGCGGCGCCATCTGCCGGCCAAGCTCGCCTATCATCTGATCCGGTGGCGCAACGTGCTGCTTGGCATGTATTTCTTCCAGTTCGCAAGGCGAAAGCCGGCGCGGGTCAAGCAACTGATCCTCGGCGGCGTCCGCATGGCGCTCGGTCCGGACTATGACATCGCCACCCATTTCACGCCGCGCTATAATCCCTGGGACCAACGGCTGTGCCTGGTGCCCGATGGCGACCTGTTCAGCGCGATCCGGCAAAAGCGCGCGTCGGTCGTGACCGCGGAGATCGACCGCTTCACCAATAATGGTATCCGGCTGAAGGACGGCATTGAACTTCAAGCCGACATCATCGTCACCGCCACCGGGCTCGTACTGCAGGTGCTCGGCGGCATCGACGTCAGCGTCGACGGCAACCAAGTCGATTTCGCCAAAACGCTGAATTACAAGGGCATGATGTATTCAGACGTGCCCAATCTCGCATCCGCCTTCGGCTATACCAATGCCTCCTGGACGTTGAAATGCGACCTGACCTGCGAATATGTCTGCCGCCTGATCAACACCATGGACCGGCGTGGCTACAGGAAATGCATGCCGCATAATGCCGATCGCACGATCACGGAATTGCCGTCGCTGGATTTCACCTCCGGCTATGTGCAGCGTTCGGTCGCCAAGATGCCCAAGCAGGGCTCGAAGCGGCCTTGGCGGCTTTACCAGAACTACGCGCTCGACATCGTCTCCTTGCGCTTCGGCAGGATCGATGACGGGGTGATGCGGTATTCCTGACCGAATTGCGGCAAGCGTGCCCGCGCTAATGCGTTGTTTCGCGTATTCTTACGGTGCTACGCATCGGCCATCGTCCGCCAACGGTTAACGCCGTGTTAATCGGCGAATCCTACGCTTTCGCGCCTGAGACTGCCGACAGCATGAGGAAACCCATGGACGCCCAGAAAATTGCCGTCGACGCCGTGGTCGCCTTGACCGGGTGTGACCGCGATATGGTTGCCGCCTTCATCCGCAAGTTTTATCTCGCCGGCGTGAAGGACCCCAAGCGCCTGACCTTCAAGGGCCTGCAGGCGATGGCGCGGAGCTGACGTTTGGCGGCGCCCTAAGCCGCCGCCGCGATCGATTTGAGGAAACCGTCGATCTCAGCCTGCAGGCTGGTGGTTGAATCCGACAATTGCTTGGCCGATGACAACAGCTGGCTCGATGCCGCGCCGGTCTGGTTGGCGCCATGGCTGACTTCGGCAATGGTGCCGGCGACTTGCGCGGTACCCGTTGCGGTACGCTGGATATTCCCGGAAATTTCCTGGGTGGCGGCGCCCTGTTCCTCGATCGCCGACGAGATCGCGCTGGTGATCTCGGAAATCTTGCCGATGGTCGAACTGATCATCTTGATCGAGCCGACCGCCTCCTGCGTCGCGGTCTGCATGCCCGCGATCTGGACTCCGATTTCGTCGGTGGCTTTGGCGGTTTGCGCGGCGAGCGCCTTGACCTCCTGCGCGACCACGGCAAAGCCGCGGCCGGCTTCGCCGGCGCGCGCCGCCTCGATGGTGGCGTTGAGCGCGAGCAGGTTGGTCTGCTCGGCGACCGAGGTAATCAGCTTGATCACATCGCCGATCCGGCTCGCGGCCTGCGACAGCGCGTTGATGCGCTGGTCGGTCTCGTCGGCCTGCTTGACAGCGCTGCCGGCGATGCGGTTGGATTCCTGGACCCGCGCCGAGATCTCGCGCACCGAGCCGGCAAGCTCTTCGGTCGACGAGGCCACCGACTGCACGTTTTTGGAGGCATCCTCCGAGGCATTGGCGACCACGGCGGCAAGCCGCGTGGTGTTGTTGGCGTTGTCACTGAGAGCGCGCGCGGTGCTTTCCAGTTCGCCGGATGCCTTCGACAGCGAGGTGATGATGGCGCGGAAGCGGTCGCTGGCTTCCCTGATGGCGTTCTTGCGGATCTGTCGGTTGGCGCCGAAATAGGCGGCGACGACGTGTTCGGTGTCGAACATATTGACCTTGGCGATGGCGTTCAACATTGACGCCTTTTTGGCGCGCGCTTCCCGCGCGGCGTGCCCGAAGCGCGGAATCTGTATCTCGGCCTCGACCGCCCTCATCAATTGTTCGGCGACGAACATCTGCCGGCAGCCGATATACCAGTGCGGCGCGACGCCGGCGCGCTGGTTCAACTCGCCAAAGCGAGCGATCGAACTGGCGTAAGCGGGACCGAAATCGCAAGCAGAGATCAGATCCCAGTGTTGCAGCTGCAGCCGAACCGCCTCCTGCATCACGCCGTCCCCGAACAGGCCGCAGGCGGGATCGTAACGCCGCACCTTATCATGGAATCGCGCCAGGATGGCCGGCAGGGATTTTGCAAAAAATGGGCGCATCTCGCGCAGGGTTGCCCGCATTGGCGCGTCGATCTCGATCAAATCGAGGCGGATAGCGTTCCAGTCGGGGGGCATCGGTGGCTCCAGCATGCATGATGGCGACCCCGCCTATTTAATGGGCGCATGGTTAACGGACTGCGAATTTATCCGTGGTTCTACGGAGAAAGGCACAAAATACCTGATCGGGTGACGGACGCGGGTAGCCGCGTTCTTCCGGAGATGCGAAGCATCGTCCGGTCAGGACGCACCGCAAGGTCGGTCCCACGGGAGAGCACCGTCGCCATGGGCCCCGGCTCAGCTGCGCACTGCCAGAGCGCGTGCTTCACGCCGCTCCGCAGAGCCCGGCCGCACTCGAGCCAAGGTTGCGGCTATTCCGGCTCGGCGATCGTGACCTTCAGCGTGCCGATGCCATCGACCCCGCACTCGATGCGGTCGCCGGGCGACAGCGCGGCGACACCGGCCGGGGTCCCCGTCATGATGATGTCGCCTGCGCCAAGCCTGACCTGCTCCGAGAGCTTGGCGATGATCTCGGGCACGCTCCAGATCAATTCGGCAAGATCGCCCTTCTGCCGCTCGGCGCCGTTGACCGAAAGCCAGATCCTGCCTTTTGCCGGATGGCCGATTTTCGCGGCCGGCTGCAGCGCGCCACAGGGCGCCGAATGGTCGAACGATTTGCCGATTTCCCAGGGCCTCTCCTTCTTGCGCGCGGCCTGCTGCAGATCGCGCCGGGTCAGGTCGATGCCGACGGCATAGCCGTAGACGTGGTCGAGCGCCTGGCCGGGGGCGATGTCAAGGCCGCCGCTCTTCAAGGCCACGATCAATTCGACTTCGTGATGCAAATCCTTGGTCATTGGCGGGTAGGGGATCGTAGCGCCGTCCGGCTCGATCATGTCGGCGTGTTTGGCAAAGAAGAATGGCGGCGCCCGCTCGTCGTTGCCCATCTCGCGGATGTGCTCGAGATAGTTGCGCCCGACGCACCAGATGCGGCGAACCGGAAATGATTTGCTTTCGCCGGCGACGGCGATCGAGGGCTGCGGAAGGGCCGGTATGACAAAGGATGTGGCGCTCATGACAGGATCTCGGCGGGATGAGGTGCGGGAAGTCGTGGCTCAAGCTTACGCGGTTGCGCTGATCGGTGCCAGCGTCGGGGGGCCGGCATCGCGATGTTGCAGGCGGAAGAATGACGCGTAGCGCCCACCGCGGCGCAGCAGATCATCGTGGCGGCCGCGCTCGACGATCTCGCCGCTCTCGACCACCAGAATGGCATCGGCATGCATGATGGTGTGTAGGCGATGGGCGATGACGATGGTGGTGCGGTTCTGGCAGAGATGCTCGATCGCCTCTCGCACCTGCTGTTCGGATTCCGAATCGAGCGCGGCGGTCGCTTCATCGAGCAGAATGATCGGCGCATTCTTCACCAGGGCGCGGGCAACGGCTATGCGCTGGCGCTGGCCGCCGGACAATTGCGTGCCGTGCTCGCCGACCGGGGTGTCGTAGCCCTGCGGAAAACCCATGATGAATTCGTGCGCGCAGG
>NZ_JBEKXH010000154.1:0-13309 GCF_049512235.1 Bradyrhizobium sp. | reverse complement strand
TTTATGAAGAGCTCGAAGAGCGCGACATCCGGCTGCGGCCACATACATGGATATCGAGCGAATGGTTCAGTCCGGCGGATGTGCCCGGTATTGCCATCCCATTCTATCTCACCCATCCCCGCCTGATGAAGATCGAGAAGAAAATGATGCTCGACGTCGAGGGCGGCACCTGGTCCGAATGCATGGCCATCCTCCGCCATGAGGCAGGCCATGCCGTCCAGCACGGCTATCAGCTGCAGCGCCGCCGGCGCTGGCAGCAGCTGTTCGGCCGGTCCTCAAAACACTACCCGCGTTACTACCGGCCCAATCCGGCCAGCCGGCAATATGTCCAGCATCTTCGGCTCTGGTACGCGCAGAGCCATCCGGACGAGGATTTCGCCGAAACCTTCGCGGTATGGCTGCGGCCGCGTTCGAACTGGCGGATGCGCTATGCCGGCTGGCCAGCGCTGAACAAGCTCGAATATATCGCCGAACTGATGGAGGAGATCGCCGGGAAGCGGCCGCTGGTCACGACGCGGGAGCGTGTCGATCCGCTACATGAACTCAGCCAGACACTGGGCGACCACTATAGAAAGAAGCAGGCGTTCTATGCCTTCAGGCCACCGAAGACTTACGACCGCGACCTCTCCCGGCTCTTTTCCGCCGATCCACGGCACCGCCACAGGCCGTCGGCTTCTGCATTCATCCGGCGGCACCGCGCCCACATCAGGCAGCTGGTTGCGCGGTGGACGGGCGAGAACCAGCTTACGCTTGATGCTGTCCTTGACGACATGATCTTCCGTTGCCGGGAGCTCGATCTGCGCGCGGTCGGCTCCGATCGGAAGCTTGTGGCTGACTTCACCGTGCTGTTGACCGCCAAAACCATGCACGCGCTGTTCGGTCCTTCGCGGCGAAAATGGATCGCGCTATGAGACGCCTGCGCGTTCTGGTGCTGATGCATCCGGACTTCGTACCCCCGGACTCCACCGACGGATACACGGCGCGGCAAATCAACGAATGGAAAACAGAATACGACGTCGTGAGCACCTTGCGTGTGGCCGGCCATGATGTTCGCCCGCTCGGTGCGCAGGAGGAAATCAAGCCGGTGCGCGAGGAGATCGAAAGTTTCAAGCCGCACGTGGTATTCACGTTGCTGGAGCAGTTTCACAACGAGCCCACCTATGACCAGCACGTCGCAAGCTATCTCGAATTGATGCAGGTCCCGTATACCGGGTGTAACCCGCGTGGTCTGATCTTGGCGCGCGGCAAGGATCTGTCCAAGACATTGGTGCACCATCGCCGGGTCGCGGTGCCGGCCTTCGCCGTATTCCCGATGCGCCGAAAGGTCAAACGCCCGGCGCGTCTTGCGCTGCCGTTGATCGTCAAGAGCCTGAACGAGGATGGATCCCGGGGTATCTCGCAGGCATCCGTCGTCGATACGGACGAGAAACTCGCAGAGCGCGTCGCCTTTGTCCACGAGCGGATCGGAACCGCCGCGATCGCCGAGCAATATATCGAGGGACGTGAGCTTTATGTCGGCGTGCTCGGCAACAATCGGTTGCGAGTGTTGCCGGTTTGGGAATTGGAATTCGGTACCATGGGCGGCCAGGCCATAGCCACCGAGAAGGTCAAACACGATCCCGGTTATCAGGAGCGCGTGGGAATTGTAGATGGGCCGGCCAAGAACCTTGCGCCGGAGGTAGGCGCCCGCATTCAGCGAACAGCGAAACGCATCTACCGAACACTGGGGCTCGATGGATACGCGCGCATCGACTTTCGCCTCTCGGCCGACGGCACCCTGTATTTCATTGAGGCGAACCCCAATCCCGAAATCGCGAAGAGCCAGGAGTTCGCTACAGCGGCCCAGCATGACGGACTCGATTACCCGGGCCTGCTACATCGCATTCTGGCGCTCGGAATAAGCCGGGCAAACGCCGGCGCATCCGTAGGCTGAGACAGGTAAAATCAACTTTTCCATCACGGGCGAACCGCAACGGCCCTCAATACATATTGATTGAGGATTGTCATCGGCACCGGGCCTTGGAGCCGGCTGCTGTAGAGGCCCGCGTTAACCACGACCACGAGATCCAGCGACGGCACGATGAACACACGTTGCCCGCCGAGGCCCACCGCAGCCACCCACGGGACCTCCGTCTTGTCGGCGAGCGATCGGCCGAGCCAGAAGAAATAGCCGTAGAAAAACGAAGTGAAGCCCGAGACATTGATCTGCGGAGCCGTGGCTGCCTCGATCCACGACGCCGGCACCACCTGCGTGCCGTTCCAGGCACCGTGCTGCAGCACGAGCTGACCGATTTTGGCGAGGTCGCGTGGCCGCAGGCGCAGAGCGCCGGCGGCGATGGGGTCGCCCTGCGCGTTTCGGGGCCACTCCACATCAGCGATCCCAAGCGGCGCGAAGAGCAGCGTGCTTGCCAATTCGTCGACCGACTTGCCGGTCGCCTTCTTCAGCACGGCGCCGATCAACTCTGTCGATCCCGAATTGTAATTCCAAACCTGCCCTGGCGGCGCGACGACCGCTTGCTGCAGCGCGTAACGGTAAGGGTCGGCGGCGTTGTCCATGCGATTTTCGCTGTTCGCCTCGCTTGTGTACGGCGTGTCGTCCTCGTGCCACTCCAACCCGCCTGACATGGTGACAAGATCGCGCAACGTGATCCGATCTTTCTCTGGCGTCCGTAGATCTGCATAATCGGGAAAGAAAGAAAGTACGGGCTCGTCGAGGCTTTTGATCAGCCCGCGGTCGATTGCGATCCCGAGCACGAGGGCGACGATGCTCTTTGTCGCCGACCGCTCGTCGTGCTTGATCTCCGGGCCGAATGCGACCTCGCCCACCGGTCGGCCCCAGTGCTCGTCCGCTCCGGAGAAATAGTGCTCGAAGACAAGGGTGCCGTGCCGCACCACGAGCACGGCATGCACATTGCTCTGCTTCCAATCGTCGAGCCACTTCACCATCTCGCAGAGGGTCGCGCTAGCGAGCCCGACGCTGTTGGGGGCGGCTACTTGCCAGTGGTCCCCGCCTGCGCTCGGCATGCCGCAATCGGTCTGCGCCTGGGCGAGCTTCGGCAGTACCGCAATTCCGATGCAAATGATCAACACCAGAAGGCGCATATTTTGCTCCTGCAGAAACCGAGATTTATTCCAGTAATCGGATGAACCTCCGAAGATTGCCCCATCTCGGCATCCCTGCCAAGGCAAGTAGATAAGAGGCTAAGGGCCGGACCTAGCCGTGCCTCGGCGCGCTCACCGCAAAGCAGGCGATCGGGTGAATTGAATGTCTCGTTGTTGGCACATCACGAAATTCTGCCGCAACGCAAACTTCGGTCGCTATCGGTTTAATCACGAACGTGGCTCGCGTCATGAGGGTGGGCTGAGCTTGCGTGTTGGAATCTGATGCGGCGAACGACGGCTCTACAGCGCCAACATCGCTGCTCTAAGACTACGCTGGTCCGGTTCCACCCTGAGCCCGGCGGTGGTACGACCAGCCATGATGCCTGACCCCGACCCCATCGCGCTTCGTGCCACCGCTATCGGGGCATGGCGGGCACGGCCGGACCCGCTGTCGGCTCAATCCGGTCGCGATTGACCCAAAGCGGGCCGCCGGGTGGTAATGGGCTCTTGAAACCAGGCCGCTGCTCCGACGTTGTCCTTGGAAAAAACGTGGTAGTCCTGCCAGGCAGGAAGCGGCTTTGATCTCCAACTGGCAGCGCGATGTCCTCGTCCGACGGTACAAATGAAACCAGTGACGCAGCCCGCCGGCGGCGGAGAAGGAGCCATTCCTTACTGCTGGTCCTGGCTGTTGGATTTCTTGTTTTTGGCGCCGCCGCGGGCGCATTGTATTATGCGTTGCGACCGGTCACGCTTCGGATTGCCGTCGGACCGCCTGGAAGCGACGATCACAAGGTAATTCAGGCGATGGCCGAGGCTTTCGCCGGCGAAAGCAGGTGGGTGAGGCTGTCTCCGATCACGACCGACGGGGCGGCCGAGGCGCTGGCTTTGCTGGGTGCCGGCAAGGTCGACCTTGCAGTCGGTCGTGCCGATCTGGAGATGCCGGCCGACGCGGAGATCGTCGCCATCGTGCGCAAGAACTTCGTTGTGCTGTGGGCGCCTTCCAATGCTGGCAAGAGCTCCAAAAGAAAGCCGGCGGCGACAATCAAGGAAATCGCCGATCTCGCAGGGCACAAGGTCGGCGTGATCGGCCGGACGCCGGCGAACGCCGCGTTGCTGCGGGTCATCCTGAGCGCCGCCGGCGTGGAGGCGGACAAGGTCGCGGTGGCACACTTTGGCACCGAGCAGATCGAGGAGCTGGCGCGCGACCCGAGCCTCGATGCCTTCATGGCGGTCGGTCCGCTCGACAGCAAAATCACCTCCGACGCCATCGCCGCGACGGTTCGGGCACGCGGCGAGCCGACGTTTCTCGCGATCGATGCGTCGGAGGCCATTGCCCTGAAGTACCCGCGGTATGACTCCGACGAAATTCCACCCAGCGTCTTCGGTGCCAATCCGGCCTTGCCGGATGACAAGGTCGAGACGGTCAGCGTCGACCACCTGATCGTGACGCGGAAGGTCTTGTCCGAAACGACGGCAGCGGCATTTTACCGGCAGCTGTTCGCTCTCCGTCAGGCAATCGCCAGGCAAGTGCCAGGCGCGGCGCATATCACCAAGCCGGACACGGAGAAAGACGCCGGGCTTCCGGTAAACCGGGGAGCGGCAGCCGTCATCGATGGCACCGAACGCACCTTCCTCGACAGGTACGGCGACTACTTCTGGTTCGCGCTGCTGCTGCTCTCCGGGATCGGTTCGGCCGGCGCCTGGTTGCGTCAGTATTTCAATCGGGACGAACGGGAAGAAAATACCAGCCATCGCCATAGAATCCTGGCCTTGGTTTCCAGAGTGCGCACCGCGGAAACCAGCGAGGAATTGCTGGCGATGCAGCGCGAGGTCGACGCCATCATCGGTGAAACGCTCGAATGCTACGATGACGGCGCCATCGAGGAAGAGGAACTGGCGGCCTTTGGCCTGGTGCTCGAACTGTTCGATCACGCTATCGGCGAGCGGCGCGCGGCATTGCAAGCGGGCACCCTCGAACCGGCTCGCGTCGCGGCGGTAGGCAGCAGCCTGACGTCCCGACGCTGACGATAGCCGCGTCCGCGCCTTCCAGCTCGTAGGGCGGATCATGATTCGCCGTTATGATAGCCAAGATGGCGGGTTACGCCGGAGCCTGCCATCGGGCGCGCATTCGCGCGACCCGGTGGGCTCCAACCCACCCTGCGCCGCGCGATGGATTGCTTCGTCGCAAGGGCTCCTCGCAATGACGGTGGAAGATCGCCGGAAATCAGGCTTCGCGACGCGCGCGAGCGCGCGGCTCTCACGATGATGTAGTACCTGAGCATTCGGTAATCGATCGTTCGATCGATCCCTGGAATTAACGAATTAACCAACAAGGCGATCGATGCCGCTGCAATGGCCGGGCTTGGATTTTATTCAGTCCCATTTTGGCCCTACTTTGAAGGCTACACAGGTCCCATTGATGAAACACGAGCATTCAACGTCGGGCCGTTAACTATACGATGTCAAATTATTCTTTCCGTTGCCGAATACTGGGAGCGCCGCAGCAAGCCGTGCCTTTGCCGATGTGGCGCTAGAAGTCGCGCGGTTCCTGAATGCCGTCGCGTCGGCGCAGGCGCTGTTGCCTGGAACCAGATCGCCATCCATCGCCACCGCAATCCCTCTGCCAAAAAACTTTGCTGCCAGAGACCTGGCAGACATCGCCCCGCCGTGCGTTCGCCGCGACCCGCGCGATCCAGTTTATCGTTCCACTTTCTCGCATCTGGTTTCCCGTATCTGAACGTCTTTTGTACCCAGAAGGATTTGCTCGATGACCACCACCATCTACACCGTCGCCTCCGCGGCTGATCTGGCGGCCGACATCGCCGCCATCGATGCCGCATCGCAGGCGGGCACCGGCAGCGGCACGGCGTACGAGATCGATATCGCAGCCGGCGCGGCGCTCTCCGAGACCGCGGCGTTGCCCTCGATCGCCCTCAATGGCAGCGACACCCTGACCATCCAGGGCAATGGCGGGGTGCTCAACGGCAACGCCCAGGAGCCGGGCTTGGATGTTCTCTCGGGCGCGGTGACGATCGACAATCTGACCATCGAGAACGCGCTGACGTTGGGCAGCAACGATGGCGGCTTCGGCGTCGGCGGCGGCCTGTTCGTCGGCCGGAACACCACCGTGACCCTCAACAATGTCTCCTTCGCCAACGATGCCGTCACCGGCGGCACCGTCTATAATCCGAACGGCGGGGTTGCCTTGGGCGGCGACATTTTCGTGCAGCAGAATGGGACGCTGACGATCGAAGGCGGCGTCATCGGGGTTGGCACGGTCAGCGGCGGTGCGGCCGACGCGGGCGACGGCATCTACATTGAGAGCACCCAGGCGATCATGCTGGCGCCGGGAGCCGGCCAGGTCACGACCATCAATGGCGTCATCGCCGACGAACACAGCCTGGATGGTTCGATCAACGCCGGCACGCTGATCGTCGACGGCGCCGGGACCGTGCTGCTGAACCCCGAGATTTCGCCAACCAATACCGCGCCGACCGCCAACACCTTCGCCGGCGGCGTCAGGCTGCAATCCGGCACGCTGGAACTGGCCTCGGCTCAGGCCGCTGGAACGGGGACGATCGTTTTTGGCGCGCCTGCGACCGGCAATCCCTCTCCGGTTCTCAAACTCGATCCTGGCGCCTTCGGCAATGGCAGCCTCGCCAATGCCATCACCGGTTTCAATATCGGCGACACCATCGATCTGGCCGGGCTTTCGACCCAGTCCGTCGCCTATGTCAGCCAGACCCAAACGCTGACCGTGGGCGGCGAGACGATCAATCTATCCCTGCAAAGCAATCTGGCCGCCGCGAACCTGAGTTTCGTAACCTCCTCCGACGGCCATGGCGGCACCGACGTGATGCTCAACGTCGCGCCGCCGACAGTGACCATCAGCAGCCCAGCGGAATCCAGCACAGTCGCCAGCCAGACCATTGCCGGATCGGTCACCTCAAGCAGCGGCGCCATCGTCGTCGGCCAAATCCTGACCCTGACCGACAACGGCGTCACCCTCGGCACCACCCAGGTCGCCTCCAACGGCTCGTTCACCACCACCGTGACGCTGCCAAACCAGGGCAGCAACAGCATCATAGCCTCGCTCACCGACAGCTTTGGCAACACCGGCAGCAGCGCCCCGGTCATCGATCAGCTCGGTGGTGTCGCCCCTGCTATCGCCGGCACCGTCGCCGGCCAGACAACGATGTCGGAAGCTGCCGTCAAGCCGTTCGCCAAAGTCACGATCGCGGATCCGAATAATGGCGCTACCGACACGCTCACGATCACGCTTGGCGGCACCGGCGGCAAGTTGACAGGGACGGGTCTATCGGGTTCCGGGTCGAGCTATACGCTGTCCGGCACCGCCGCGACCATAACCTCGGAACTCGATGCGTTGAACTTCACGCCCACCGCCGGTCAGGCCAACACGAGCTCGACCACGACATTCACGCTCAGCGCCCGGAGCACGGCCTATGCGACTGCGACGGCAAATTCGACCACCACGGTCACCGACAGCGATGCCGCCATCGCCCCGACCATTACCGGCATGGTCGCCGGCCAGCTGATGGGCGATCAGAAGACCATCGACCCGTTCGCCCGTGTCGTGGTCACCGATCCGAACGCGTCTTCGTCCGATACCGTCATTGTCCTCATCAACGGCGGCGGCACGCTGTCGGGCACCGGCGTGAACTACGCCGGCGCGACCGGGCATTATACCGTCAGCGGGGCGAGCCTTGCTGCGCTCAATGCCAACATGCAGGCTGCCGTCTACACGCCTGTGGCCTCGACCAAGGCGCAGCAGGTGAGCTTCCAGATCGCCGATGATGCCAATCTCGCCGCCGGCAGCCCCGGCGCAGGAATGATCGCCTCCGCGACCAACAGCGTCACGACCCTCACCGTCGATCCGGGCCCGGCGGCCGGCAAAGTCACCGACACGCTGCAGGTGGGTACCAGCGTCAACCTGACCAGCGCGGTGCTCGCGGCCGCGACCGCGGGCATCAAGGGCGATACGCTCTCGATCACGGCGGTCAACGGCAACGCGGCGTTGGGAAGTTTCGCGCTCGTCAACGGTCAGCTGATCTATGCGGCCTCAACCGGCGCGCTGTCGCACATCGCGGCGAACGGCAGCCAGGCGGATACGCTCGGCTACACCATCGCGGACCAGTATGGCGACACGGTCAACGGCACCGTGAACATCACGGTCACCAATCCGGCCGATGTCATCAATGGCGGTCCGTTCGGGTTCGCCACGACCCAGGGCACGGCCGGCACCGACATCATCAACACCTACGGCTTCTTCAACACCATCTACGCCAAGGGCGGCAATGATGTCATCAATGCCGGACAAGGCAACGCCACCGTCTCCACCGGATCCGGCGACGTGGCGACCAATCTCGCGGGCTTCTTCAACACGGTTTCGGGCGGCGACGGCTGGAACACGGTGAAGGGCTCGCAGGGCAACACCAGCGTGACGCTGGGCAATGGCAACGACACCATCATCGCCGCCGGTTTCAGCAACCAGATCAGCTTGGGATCGGGTACCAATTCGATCTCGGGCGGGCAGGGGCTGGAGACCATCGTGGCCGGCGCCGGCAACAACACCATCGTCGCCGCCGGTTACAGCAACCAGATCAGCTTGGGATCGGGTACCAATTCGATCTCGGGCGGACAAGGGCTGGAGACCATCGTGGTGGGCGCCGGCACCGATGCGAT
Organism: Bradyrhizobium sp.; assembly: GCF_049512235.1. Taxonomy (GTDB): domain Bacteria; phylum Pseudomonadota; class Alphaproteobacteria; order Rhizobiales; family Xanthobacteraceae; genus Bradyrhizobium. The sequence goes on along the minus strand of NZ_JBEKXH010000154.1, from coordinate 4,504 downwards.
CGCGATCGGCGGTTTCAACAACAACGTGACGCTGAACGGGTCGCACGCCAATGTTGGGGGCGGCCAGGGCAACGACACGATCAGCGTCAACGGCGGCAGCGACAATCTGTCATTTGGCGGCTGGTCGGATACGGCCGCGATCAACGGTGTCGCCGCGGTCAATATCAGCGATCTCGGGGCGGCCCTGACGATGAAGATCGGCTCATCGACCCAGACCGACACCATCACCGGCTTCGGCAGCAGCGATCCCTCCGGCGTGGTCGATCTGCTCAACGGCGCCGGCGGCTATGCCTCGACCGCACAGATCCTCAGCAACCTGCATAGCGACGGCCACGGCGGCACCCTGCTGGCGCTGGGATCGCAAGGCTCGATCGACTTCGCCGGCACCGCCCAGTCGCAACTGCACGCGTCAAGTTTCCGGATCGGCTAGATCGGTTAGCGCATGGTCAGCGTTTTGCGTTTACCAGTCGCGTTAAAGCTCTTTTGGAGTTTGGTTTGCGCTTCGCAACATGATCTGGGATGAAGTTTGAAAGGCGCAGCTCCGGCATCGTCACCGGTATTTCCGCATCCAGCGGATCGCTTCGGTCAATGACAGTGCGGCGGATTTCGCCGCGAATTCTGGAGCGCATTTGACAGAGTATCAGGGCGCGCCGTTGGACCCTTTTTGGCGCGCCTCAGCTCGCCTGTGCGGGTCTTGATGACGGCGGCAATAAGGACCGGGGCCCCGATCAAAGGCGGGTGGGACAGTTCGGCTGCGGTTGATTCCGGCCTGACCGCGCTGTGCGGCATCGCCTCCTATTACCGGATCGCCGCCGATCCCTTTGCGCTCGCACGCGAACTGGCGCTAACCGGTCCGGCCGATGCACGCGACGTCAGTCGCGCGGCAGGCCTTGCCGGGCTCAGGGCCCGGATCGTCGAAAATCCTTCGGCAAACCGCCTCGCCCAGATACCGGTTCCGGCGATCGTCAAGCTGTGCGAAGGCAGTTTTGTCATATTCGGCGGCCAGACAGCCTCCGGCGGCTACCGCATCATCGACCCGGTGACGCGGGTCGATCTCGAACTCGCCTTCGGCGAACTCTGCGACGCAATCGAGCCGATGGTTATTCTGGTGCAGCGGCGGACCATGCGCGCGGGCACCGACCCCAAGAACTTCGGCTTCCGCTGGTTCCTGCCGTCGATCTGGCGCTACCGGCGTCCGCTGCTGCACGTCCTGGTCGCCTCGCTGTTCATCCAGATGTTCGCGCTGATCACGCCGCTGTTCTTCCAGATCGTCGTCGACAAGGTGCTGGCGCATAAATCCTATTCAACCCTGTTCGTGCTGGTCGGCGGCATCGCCGCGATCGGGCTGTTCGATGTGGTGCTGCAATATCTGCGGACCTATGCGCTGTCGCATACCACCAATCGCATCGACGTCGAGCTCGGCCAGCGCCTGTTCGGCCATCTGCTCCGGCTGCCGCTGAACTATTTCGAGACCAGGCCGGCGGGCCAGACCGTGGCGCGAATGCGCGAACTGGAGACGATCCGCAGTTTTCTCACCGGCCAGGGCCTGTTCTCGGCGCTCGATCTCGTGTTCACCGGGCTGTTCTTCGCCGTGCTGTGGATCTATTCGGCATCGCTGACGCTGATCGTCCTGGCGACGATCCCGGCCTATGTCTTTATTGCCTGGATCGTGCGGACGCCGCTGCGGGAACAGATCAACGAGAAATTCAACCGCGGCGCCATCAGCCAGCAGTTCCTGGTCGAGACCGTCGTGGGCATCCAGACGATCAAGGCTTCCGCCGTCGAGCCGACCATGCGGGCGCAGTGGGAAGAGCGCCTGGCGGCTTATGTCCGCACCACCTTCCGTGCCACACTGACAGGGGCCGCAGGACAATCGGCGATCCAGTACGTCTCGAAACTCTCGACCGCGCTCTTGCTGTTGTTCGGCGCCAAGGCCGTCATCGACGGGGATCTCACGGTCGGCGAACTCATTGCCTTCAACATGATCGCCGGACAAGTGGCGCAGCCGGTGCTCCGGCTGTCGCAGTTCTGGCAGGATTTCCAGCAGGTGCAGATCTCGATCGAGCGTCTTGGCGACATCCTCAACGCGCCGGTCGAACCTGCCCCCGCCGGCATCGAAGTCGCGCCGCGGCCGCAAGGCGCCATCGCGCTCAAACATGTCTCCTTCAGCTACAAGCCGGGCGGTCAAGAGGTGTTGAAGGACGTGACCCTTGGCATCCGTGCCGGCGAAGTCCTCGGCATCGTCGGTCCGTCCGGCTCGGGCAAGTCGACGCTGACAAAACTGATCCAGCGGCTCTATAGTCCAAGCGAAGGCGAGGTCCTGATCGACGGCGCCAACCTCGCCCATGTCGATCCCGCCTGGCTGCGGCGCCACACCGGCGTGGTGCTGCAGGACAGCCTGCTGTTCAACCGCACGATCCACGACAATATCGCGCTCGCCAATCCGGCGATGTTGCGGGCCGAGGTGATCGCCTCGGCGCGGCTGGCCGGAGCCGACCAATTCATCGGGACGCTGCCGCAAGGCTACGACACCATGATCGAGGAGCGTGGCGCCAATCTCTCCGGCGGTCAGCGCCAGCGCATCGCCATCGCCCGGGCATTGGCGACAGACCCGCCGATCCTCATTTTCGACGAGGCCACCTCGGCGCTCGACTACGAGAGCGAACAGGTGATCCAGACCAACATGCGGCAGATCGCGCGTGGCCGGACGGTGATCATCATCGCCCACCGGCTTGCCGCCGTCCGCCACTGCGACCGCATCATCGGGATGGTCGATGGGCGGCTGGTCGAAGCCGGCAATCACGAGCAGCTGCTGCGGCAGCCGAACGGCCTCTACGCCCGGCTATGGGCCCTGCAGTCGGGCGCGCTCCCAAGTCCGGCCGAGGCGTGAGCGATGAATGCGCCGGTACGATTCCCGCGACGGGAGACGCCGCAGCCGCGGCGCGAACAAGCCGCGCCGATGCGCGAGGCCACCGCGGCGCGATCGCTGGAGACGGCGAAGCCGCGGCGCCGCCATCGCGCCGACGCGAATTTCCTGCCGGCAGCACTTGAGATCCTGGAAAGCCCACCCTCGCCGGTCGGCATCTCCCTGCTCTGGGTGATCGTGCTGCTCGCAGCCGGCGCACTCGCCTGGGCCTATTTCGGCCGCATCGACATCATCGCGACGGCGCAAGGCAAGATCCAGCCGACCGGGCGGGTCAAGGTGATCCAACCCGTCGAAGCCGGTCGGATCGCGGAGTTGCAGGTTCAGGATGGCCAGCATGTCGAGAAGGGTCAGGTGCTTGCTGTCCTTGCCAGCGATACCGCCGATGCCGATGTCGAGGAGATGAATGCAGGCTACATGGCGTCGATGGCCGAGGTCGCCCGCCGCCGCGCCGCACGGGTCATTGTCGCCTCCAGGGAGATCAACCCGGCGCCAACGATCGACTGGCCGGCCGACATCCCCGACTTCATCAAGGCGCGGGAAGCCAATGTCCTTTCGTCCGATCTGGCGCAGCTGGAGGCTGACGTGGCCTCGCTCAAGGCCCAGCGGGACCAGAAAAGCCGCGAACGCGAACGCTATGGGTCGAGCGCCGCGGCGATCCGGACACTGGTCGGCACGCTGCAGGAGCGGGTCAATGCCCGCGCCGTTCTGTCGTCGAACGGATCCGGCTCGAAAGCCGACCTCATCAACGCGTTGGAATCCTTGCAGACGCAGCAGGCGGCATTGGCCACTTCGGTCGGCCAGATGGCGGAGAGCGAAGCCGCGGTCGAGGTGGCGACAAGCAGCATCGAAAGCAGTTACCGCAGCTTTGCCAACACCAACGAGCAAAAGCTGGCCGAAGCCGAGCGGCTGGTCGATCAGCTCCGGCAGCGGCTGACCAAGGCTCGCATGCACCAGCGCAGCCTGACGCTGGTCAGCCCGATCGAGGGCACGGTGAGCGCGTTGTCGATCTCCGCGGTCGGCCAGGTGGTTACCGCCGGCGAGGAGATCATGCGCGTGGTGCCACAGGACCACGGGCTGGAAATCGTCACCTATATTCCCAACCGTGACGTGGGTTTTGTGCGGCCCGGACAAGAGGCCATGGTGCGGATCGAATCGCTGCCTTTCACGCGCTATGGCACCATCACGGCCCATTTGACCCATCTGGCCGGCGACGCCATCCCCGCGCCCGATGCCAGCCAGCAGGAGGGCAACCCCGCGCTCAGCCCGAAAGACCATGGCTTTGCCGGCGGCGAACGTGTCCAGAACCTGGTGTTCGCCGCGACCCTGAAGCCGGACATGACGCACCTGATCGCCGATGGCGTCGAAATCCCGCTCTCATCCGGAATGGCGGTTACCGTTGAGATCAAGACCGGCAGCCGCAGGATCCTGGAATATCTGTTCTCGCCGCTGGTCGAGGTTGCGGCAAAGGCCCTGAAGGAACGGTGACGCTTCAGCGGCTAGCGCGGCGATTCCATGAAACCAATCAGTTCCAGGCTCTCGGTCCTCTTCCTCCCCTCCCCCCACGCGCATCGCGCGTGG
>NZ_JBEKXH010000153.1:0-13381 GCF_049512235.1 Bradyrhizobium sp. | reverse complement strand
GCCCATGCCTGTGTCCTCCTGAAGTCCGGCCCGGTCGATGCGCGGCTGCCAGCCTAAGTCGTTATCCTCCTCGCAATCCATCCATCGAAGGATGCACAATTGGGTGGAGCGCCGGACGTCGTCCTCAACGCCAGAGGTTTAAATCCTCCGACGGCTAGCCATCGTCGATCGTCTGGATTAGAGCCTGCGCAGAAAAATCGATGAGCGTGGCGCGCCGCGTGCGCCCGCGAAACACGAACGCGTTGCGGGCTCCGTCAGAAAATGCGATCAACATCGCCTGCGGCACGATCTGGGCCAGCGCGAGCGCGGCGCCATCGTCCTGATCGGGGCGAAGCTCGAGCAGCACGAGTTCTGGCGCCGCGGCGCGCAGCTGCGCCTCTATTCCACTGCTGTCATCGAATTCCGCGATCACATCGAGCGGGCGGCGAGACGCGATCGACTCGACAATGAGATCGCGAAACATCGGCGCTAATGCAACTGTCGCGGTTCGGATCGCCGGCACGTGCGAACCCCGCTTGAGGGATTATCCGCCAGTTTGCGCGCGTCTATCGCAAGGGGCTACCCATCCTAATGCGGAGAAAAGGTGGAAAGCGCCGGCTTCACCGGCCTGTCAACCGAGGCGGCCGGTGCAGCTCCTGCGCGGGATCGATTAGAGGTTGCCGTGATCGTTCAGCCAGCTCGCGGCCTGCCCGCGCCGCTCGAGGTTGAGCTTTGCAAGCAAATGATGAACGTGGGTCTTGGTGGTGGCAAGACCGATGTTGAGATGGCGGGCGATATCCTTGTTGCTCAAGCCGCTGGCGACCAGTTGCGCGATCTGCCGCTCGCGGGTGGTCAGCAGCGCCGGCATGGGCTTGCGCGTTTTGCCGGCGGCCGGGCCGACCATCGACAGGCGTCGCATCAAACCGGCGGCGACGTTTTCCGTGCAGGCCTGTCTACCCCCTGCGATGTTCAGGAGGGCTGGAGCGATATCGGCAAGCGCGGCCGTCTTTGGAATATAGCCCGCAGCGCCGAGCTCGGCCCAGGTGACGATTTTTTCCGCGGTCTCGGTAACCGCCATCACCACAACCAGAACTTCCGGCGCCTCGGCTCGAATCTGACCGATCGCGGCGCGCCCTCCGGGCAAAGCTTCATCGATCATGACAATCTGCGGCTGGCGCTGCCGAAGCGTGACCAAGGCTTCCTCCAGCCCGGCGAAACTGCCCAGGATTGACAGCACGCCGTCGCGTGGCAGCAGTTCCGACAGACTCTCGCGCGTGAAGCGGATGTCGGAAATGATCTCAATCCGCAGAGGAAGCTGCACCTCGATCTGATTGGCAGCCCAATAATCCGCGCAATGGCCTTTTGTCATATTCATGCGCTCCGTCTGAAAAAATTACGGACGCCTCACCTGCCACCTCGTGCAATCACGCCCGGGCCTTGGTCGTCGACGAGACCGCCGCGTGAGGCAAAATCCTTGCTACTATACACGATGCGCGGCAAATACGGAAACGGCGTCTCAGGCAGTCAACCTGAAGGCGAGCGCTTCCATTCATCCCGGTGAGAGCATGCCAGCAAGATCCCGGACCATGCCGAAAATTGATTGAAATCATTGATCTTATGGCTCGAAGCGGCACGCGACCGGCAGGCCGGCAGGAAGCCAGGCAATCCCTGATAGCCGGTATGGCGATACGATGCGTCGAAGCCTGCGACATTCCGCGCCGGGGTTTTATTTAATGCCTGCATTCACTCGGATGCAGCTGCGCAGCTGGTTGCAACGACCGATGTCAGGCCGCGTAATCAGGCCTCATTGGGCTGACAACGGATCGCCAGACAGCGTCCAGCTGGTACCGTCGAAAACCGCGATCCGCAGCGTCTTGAATGGCGTATAATCGTCCGGTTTCGTATTGATCGAGATGCCGGGGAGCATCAGCGGCAGCCGTTCACCATGCAGTGACGTCGCCTGCCGGACGAGATTCTCGCGCGTCAGCTGGTCTCCGCATTTCTTCAAGGCGAGCGTAACGCCATTCACATTCATGTAGGCCACCAGCACGGAATAGTCGTCCGGATTGGCTGAAGGCGCGTACTTATTCAGAAACTCCTTGTACGCCTTTATCTCTTCGTCATTGGCCCACGCCGGGTCGCCCGGCTGCTTGAGAAACTGGGTCGTGACCAGTCCCTTTGATGCTTCCAGACCCGCAGGTTTCAGGACAGTTTCGACCGACGCTGCCGAGCCGCCGATGACATGGAGCGGGTTCCAATTGAGCTCGTGAACCTTGCGGATCGTCTGCGCCGTGGCCTTGGCGGAGGACTGCTCGATCAGCGTGTCGACGCCCGCCGCCTTGAGCTGAACGATTTGCGAATCGATTGTCGGATCGGAAAGCTCATAGGATGCCTCGGCGATTATCTGCGCGGCCTTCACCCCAAGACCGGCGCGCAACCCCCTGACATAATCCTTTCCAAAGTCGTCATTCTGGTACAACAGGCCGATCTTGGCGTCCGGATGGGTTTGCAGGATGTACTTGGCGATGACAGCCCCTTCTGTTTCAAAATCGGGGTAAAGCGGCACGGTCCACGGGAAGGTTTTCGGATCGTTGAACCGGCGTCCTCCCGCGGTGATGAACAGCTGCGGCACCTGTTTGGAATTCAGGTATTTCTGGATGGCGACGTTCGGCACGGTTCCGATGGTGCCGACCTCGGCGAGTACACCGACATCCTCGACCAGCTTGCGTGATTGCTCGACCGCCTTGGGGGCGCTGTAGGCGTTGTCGAGTTGGGTGAAGTTGATCTTCCGGCCGTTGATTCCCCCCTGTGCGTTCAGCATTTCGAAATAGCCGACGACGGCGCGTCCGGCACCGGCCCCGAAAGCGGATGCGGGGCCGCTGAGCGGCGTCGATTGACCGAGCTTGATCTCGCTATCGCTGGCCCCGGGGCCATAAGCCTTTTGCGCCCATGCGGGAGATGCGGCAAGCAGCGCGGATATGGCCAACGTGCCCCAAATGCGGTGCGCCGTAAGGGTCAAGATCGTTTCCTCCATTTTCAGCGTGAGCATTCCGGTTATTTCAGTAGTTCGCGGGCGACGACGACGCGCTGGATCTGGTTGGTTCCCTCGAAGATCTGGGTCAGTTTGGCGTCGCGCATCATGCGTTCGACCGGATAGTCCATGGTGTAGCCGTAGCCGCCGAAGATCTGAACGGCGTCGGTGGTGACCTTCATGGCCATGTCGCTCGCGAAACACTTGGCCATGCTGGCGAGGACGTTCAGGCGCTTCCAGTCGCCTTCGTCACCTGCCCGAGCGCATTCGTAGACCAGGGCGCGCGCAGCCTCGATCTGGATGGCCATGTCCGCCAGCATGAACTGCACGCCCTGGAATTCCGAGATGGTTTTATTGAACTGCCTGCGTTCCTTGGCATAGGCGATGCTGGCCTCGAGCGCGCCCTGCGCCAATCCGACGGACTGGGCGCCGATGGTCGGGCGGTTGAGGTCGAGCGCGCGCATCGACGCCCGAAAACCCCTGCCTTCTTCCCCGACGAGATTCTCCGCCGGTACCCGTACATTGTCGAGGAAGATGGGTGTGTTGGGCGCACCGCGGAAGCCCATCTTGCGCTCGTGACGTCCGAAGCTCACTCCCGGCATCTTCTTCGGCTCGAGGATGAAGGCGCTGATACCGCCCGCGCCCGGGCCGTCGCTGGTCCGCGCCATCAAGATGATGTAGTCGGCAACCACGCCGTAGCTGCACCATTGCTTGCGGCCGTTGATGACGTAGCCATCGCCGTCCTTGACCGCCCGCGTGCTCATCGCCGCGACGTCGGAGCCCGCCTGCGGCTCTGAAATCGCGATCGCCGTCACGACGCCGCCCTTGGCGATGATCGGCAGGTATTTGTTCCGTTGCTCCTCGGAGCCGAAGTGAAGCAGCGGCATGATGAACATGGTATTGAGACCGGCGATCGAGGCGCAGGCGGGCGAGACCTTCGAGATTTCCTCGCGGGCGATGCAGGTCATCGTCAGATTGCCGTTCGGACCGCCATATTGTTCGGGCACCCATAGTTGCATCAGCCCCATTTCGCCGAACAACTTCACGATCTCCAGGGGGAAGCGATCGGTCTCGTCGATTTCCGCGGCGATCGGAGCCACGTGTCTGGCCACCATTTTTCTGACGGTGTCACGGAAGGCAACCTGCTCTTCGGTAAAGCTCATGAAGCGCTGATCCTGAATGAAGCCAAAAAAGGTACTTCCATTGAATGGGTGATCCATTTATACTCGAATCCCATGGCGATCAAGTCAAGCCCTCGCAAGCCCCCTCGGCCGCGGCCGGCCCCGCTCCAGCGGCGCGACCGGGCCCCTGATGTTCCGGCCGCCGCGGCGGCGGCGGCGGTGAAGTTCCGGCCGATTCACACCCGGCGGGCGTTTGAGGAAATCTGCCAGCGAATTCGGGAGCAGCTGGCGCTCGGCGTCCTCAAGCCCGGAGACAAGCTGCCTCCGGAGCGCGAGCTTGCGCAGCAACTTGGCGTCAGTCGCAACGTGCTGCGGGAGGCGCTGCGCAGCCTCGAAATGGCCGGGGTTCTGCGCCTGCAGAAGGGCGTCAAGGGCGGCGCCTTCATTCGGGAAGGCGACACCAGCCGCATGAACGATGTCGTGCGGGACATGCTGAGCCTTGGAACGATCTCGCTCCGGGAGCTTTCGGAGGCTCGAATCCAGGTGCTCGATCTCGCCGTTCGCCTGGCCTGCGAACGCGCGCGGCCGTCGGATTTTCGGGCTCTGGAAGCCAATATAGAGCGGACGGAACTTGCGACGGGCGAAGGTCGATTGCTTGACCGGGTCGAATGCTCGCGCGAATTCTACAGGCTGCTGGCGCTTTCGACCGGCAACAAGGTCATTGCCATGATCATGGATTCGGTGACCGAAATCCACATGCGCTTCGTCTATGCGAAGGTTGCTTCAAGCGGTGCCTCGTCGCCGCGGCTGTCCGAAAAGCGGCGGCAGTTCTTGTCCGCGTTGCGGGCGCGCGACGTTGCCGCGGCCACCCGCCTGATGCGGGGTCATCTTGAATCCGTCCAGCGGATGCTGGAGCTGGACCCGGGCGCGATGTCGCTTCATGTGGCCTTGGCGGAGATGCAACCGGGTGTACCCCGATGAGTGCGGCGGCGCGCGCGGTTTTGCCTTAAGGCCAAGGATGGCAATGAGGACAGGGATAAGCAATCAAAATGGAGGAAAGCATGTCCAGATATGAAAAATACGAGTGCCTGAAGGTCGAGGTCGCAGAGAAGGTGGCAACCGTGACCCTCAATCGTCCCCAGGCGCGCAACGCCATCAACCAGAAGCTGATCCGGGAATTGCGGTCGATCTGGGACGACCTCGCCGACGATCACGCCGTCAACGCCGTCGTCCTGACCGGCGCCGGCGACTATTTCAGCGTCGGCGGCGATGTCAAGGCGATGTCGGAGCGCCCCGGCGGCGATGTTCTCGAAGAGGGCGAGGTGCATGATCCCATGATCAGCCGGCGCATCGTCAACCGTCAGCTCGAACTCGACAAGCCGATCATCGCCGCCATCAACGGCGACGCCATCGGCCTCGCGGCCACGCATGCATTGCTGAGCGACATTACCGTGATGGCGGAAGACGCCCGCATCGGCGATACCCATGTCTCGCGCGTCGGTCTGGTTGCGGGCGACGGCGGCACGGTGATCTGGCCGCTGCTCGTCGGCATCAACAAGGCCAAGGAATTCCTGATCCGCGGCACGCTGTTGAGCGGCAAGGAAGCCGAGCGGATCGGACTCGTCAATCATGTCGTGCCGCGCTCGGAGGTGCTGGCCAAGGCTCGCGAAATTGCCGTGGAGCTCGCCAACGGTCCGACCTGGGCTATTCGCTGGACCAAGCTGTCGATCAACCAGATCGTCAAGGAGCGGGTAAACCTGTTGCTCGAAGGCGCGATGGCGCTGGAGCAGGTGACCTTCGACACCGCCGATCACAAGGAGGCGACAATGTCCTTTAAGGAAAAGCGCAAGCCGAAATTCAGCAAAACCTGATGCAACTCCCGACCGATGACATCCGGCAGATGCTCCGGGACTCGCTCCGCGGGTTTCTCGGCGAGCACTGGAGCGCAGCGGCGGCAACCGAGCAGGCGGCCGTTCCGGAAGAGGTTGCGGCGATCTGGGGCAAGCTCGTGGGGCAGGGCGTGGCTGCGCTTGGCTGCGATTTCAGCGAAGGAGGTGTTCGCGAGGTTCTGGTGGTGAGGGCCGAGCTCGGCCGCGCCGCCTGCCCGGCGCCGATGTGGTCGGCCGCCCTCGCCAATCTCGGGCTTTCGACTTGCCGTGACCAAGCCGCGGTCGACTTGCTCGAGAAATTGCACGAAGGCGCTGTTCGTGTCGCGTTCTCCTTCGGGGCGCTCGACCCCGACCCCAATACGGGCGCGATCCGGATTACCGGCGGAAGGGCGAGCGGATTACTCCGTTTTGTCGAAGCCGCGGGCAGCTGTACGCACCTTGTCGTGACCGTCGAAGGATCCAAGCTCGCGGTCGTCGAACTCAGCGCATCCGGTGTCGAACGCGTGCCGACCCGGGCCATGGGTGCTTTCGGTCTTTATGAGATCAGGCTGAATGCAGCGCCGGCGATTCTGATCGCGCCGGAACATTTTGTACCCGACGATCTCCTGCTCGAAGCCAAGCTCGCGCTCATGGCGCGGGCCTACGGTGCGGCTCGGCGGGCCTTCGAACTGGCCGTCGACTATGCCAAGGAGCGCCAGCAGTTCGGCCAGCCGATCGGCAAGTTCCAGGCCATCCAGCACAAGCTTGCCGACGGCCTGATCGCGCTGGAAGGGGTGCGGCTAACGCTTGATCACGCGGCTCATCGGCATGATTGCGGCGAGCCCAGCTGGCGCTATTTTGCCAATGCGGCCAATGCCTTCGCTGGCGGCGCGTTGCGGCGCGTTGCGCTCGAAACCCAGCATACGTTCGGCGCCATCGGCTATGCCGAGGAACACGAGGCGCCGCGCCACTTCAAGCGGGTGCATCTCGATACGATTGCGCTCGGCGGCGCGCCGCACGCGCGGCGCGGCGTAGCCTCGTTTCTGCTTGATGATGGCGGGGCCGACCTGCCGCAATATGATCTCGGTACTGCCGGCAACGAATTGCGCGAACAGGCGCAGGCGTGGCTCGAAGAAAACTGGTCCGGCGAGCGCAAGGCCGCTTTCGATGCGAAGCCTTTCGCCAGGCGCGAGTTCGATCCTGGGTTTGCGCTGGATATCGGCAAGACCGGGTGGATCGGGCTGGGATGGCCGAAAGAATTCGGCGGCCAGGCGCGCTCGGCGCAAGAGCAGCTGGCCTTCATCGAAACCATGGAGCGGGGGGAAGCGCCGCGGATCGGCGCGGCCATCCAGGCCAACGCGCTGATGATGTTCGGCACGCCGGATCAGCAACGAAAATACCTGCCTGAAATCCTCCGCGGCGAGGCCATGCACGGCATGGGTTACAGCGAGCCCCAGGCTGGCTCCGATCTCGCCGCGCTGCGCACCGGCGCGGTGCGTGACGGCGATGCCTGGGTCATCAACGGGCAGAAGATCTGGACCACGACGTGGTGGGGAAAATACATGTTGCTGGCCGCGCGAACCGATCCACAGGCAAAGCCGCCGCACGCCGGGATCAGCATGTTCATTGTCCCGATGGATGCGCCGGGCATCACGATCCGGCCCGCGACCACGATGTATGACGGCTCCTTTGCCAACATCTTCTATGACGACGTCCGCATTCCCGTGGAGAACATCGTCGGCGAGGTCAATGGCGGATGGAAAGTGCTGACGGGAGCTCTTGCTTTCGAGCGCGGCCTCGTCGGCGGCGGCATCGTTCTCAGGGTTGCGCACGCCTTCGAGCAATTGCGCCGGCACGTCATGGCGGGGGGAAGCGACGCGCCGCCGCTTGGCGAAGACCCTGTTGTCCGCGACAGGATCGCTGCGATCGCGTCCGAAATCGAAGTCGGCCGTCAGTTGATGATGCATTGCGCGGAACTGGCGGCGGACGGCATCACGCCGCCGGAATACGGCGCGATCAGCAAAGTCTTCTCCGGCGAACTGATGGAGCGTTTCGGCGAAACCGCGCTCGACATTCTCGGCATGCGCGCCGCGCTTTCCGAACAGATGCCGGGGGCGCTCGACAATGGCCGGTTCGAACAAAATCTGCGGCATTCCCTGATGTGGGTCATCAGTATCGGGACCAACGAAATCCAGCGCAGCCTGATTGCGCAACGCGGGCTTGGGCTGCCCAGATAGGAGCTAAAGCGATGCAGGAGTTGGAGACCACGGCGCCGCTCGATGGCCTGCGGGTGCTCGATTTTTCGATCATGCTGGCCGGCCCCTATTGCGCCCGGCTGCTGGCCGACGTCGGCGCCGACGTCATCAAGATCGAGCCGCCGGAAGGCGATGACATGCGGCTGCGCACGCCCTTGCGCGAGGGCCACAGCGCCTATTTCGGTCAGCTCAACGCGGGAAAGCGCAGTCTTGCGCTCGACCTGAAAAGCCGTGAGGCGATCAAGCTCGTGCATCTTCTGGTCGAGCAGGCCGATATTGTCGTGGAGAATTTTCGCCCGGGCGTGATGGATCGCCTCGGGCTCGGTTACGAGGCGTTGCGCGCGATCAATCCCAGGCTGATTTATTGCTCGATCTCCGGCTACGGCCAGTCCGGACCGGCCGCCGAGCGCGCGGCCTACGCCATGATTGTTCATGCCGAGAGCGGCTTCGATCGTACGCTGATGCGCTATGCCGGTGACAGCAACAGGCCGGCGGCGGGAGCCGTCTTCGTCGCTGACATACTGGGCGGAATCTTCGGCTACTCCGCGATCCAGACCGCGCTGGTCCAGCGGGCGCGGACCGGCCAAGGCCAGCGTATCGATGTCGCACTGATGGATTGCATGCTGAACCTTTTGGTCTACGAGTTACAGGAGGCGCAATTTCCGATCCAGTCGCCGCGACCGACCTATGGTCCGCTTCGGGCGCAGGACGGCGACATCCTGATCGCGCCGATCACGGCGCGCAATTTCACTGCCCTTTGCGAGGTGACTGGACAGGTCGAACTGGCCAACGACCCGCGTTTTGTCACCGTGCCGTCACGTGGTGCGAACTGGAGCGCGATGATGCATGTCATCGAGAAATGGACGGAGCGCCACCCCGTGAGCGAATGCATTGCCGCGCTCGACCGCGCCGGCGTTCCCTGTGCCAGATATCGCGACCCCGGCGCGGCGCTGACCGATCCGCACCTCCTGCAGAGAGGCGCGTTTTCGAAAATAGCCGACGCGGCGGGCGAGTTTGTCGGCGTCAATGCGCCGTGGAAAATGTCGGGCGCACAAACCGCGATGCAGCGCGAGGTGCCCGCGCTCGGCGCGCACCGGGACGAAATCCTCTCGCGGCTGCTCGGTCTGTCTCCTGACGCGGTCGGCGAACTCGTCGATGCCGGCGCTTTCGGAAAGCCACGACGAGCGAATCCATGAAACCGGTCGTTTCCACGCTCTCCGTCCTCATCCCGTCCGGAAACACACATCATCGAGATTGAACACCAATGATCCCCACAACAGCGCGAGCGCTGTATCACCGCGACGATCTTCGCCGCCTGATCGATCCCGCGGTCGTCGCCATCGTCGGCGCGTCGGAGACGCGCGGCTCGTTTGGTGAGCGGACGCTCTCCAACATGTCCGCTTTTACCGGCAAGGTGTACGCGATCAATCCGAAATACCCCGACCTGCTCGGCCGGCCCTGTGTGCCCTCGCTCATCGACATGCCGGAAAGTCCGGATTGCGTTGTGCTCTGCGTGGCGCGACCGATGGTCGAGGACATGATCGAGAGCGCGGCCGCCGTCAAAGCGGGCGGCGTCATCATCTATGCCTCGGGCTTCGCCGAGACCGCAAAGCCCGACCGCATCGAAGCCCAGCAACGCCTGCAGCGGCTTGCGCAGCGTACCGGCGTTCGCGTGGTCGGGCCGAATTGCGTGGGGCTTGCCAACACGCGTTCAGGCGCCGGATTGAATTTCATGCCGGACTACGCCGGCATGGGACACCGGCGCGGCCCGATCGGCATCGTCTCGCAGAGCGGTGCGCTGGGCTACACCGTGCTGCAGGGCATGCAGCGCGGCATCGGGTTCTCGCACTATCTCGCAGCAGGCAATTCCTGCGACGTCGATGTCTGCGATTTCATTTCCTATCTCGCCGAAGATGAGGCGACGAAATCGATCATTTGCCTGCTGGAAGGGGTGAACGACGGCGGACGTTTCCTTGCCGCCGCGCGCAAGGCACGCGGTGCCGGAAAGGCGCTGATCGTCTACAAGACCGGCAACAGCGAGACCAGCAGCAAGGCGGCCATGTCGCACACCGGCACCATGGTCGGCTCGATTGTTGCCTATCGCACCGCCATTGCAGAGGCCGGCGCGATCGCGCTCGACAATCTCGAGGCGGTGCTGGAGACCGCCGCTTTCATGGCAAGGACAAAACCTCCTTCGCGGGGCAGAGGCGTCGGCATTCTCTCGACTTCCGGCGGCGCCGCCGTGATCTGCGCCGACAAGGCGGAAGCCCATGGCGTGCCGCTTCCCCCACTTGAAGCCGAGACCGACCGCGTCTTGCGCGAAGTCGTTCCGGATTTCGGTTCGGTCGCCAATCCATCCGACGTCACCGCGGAGGTGCTTAAATCGTCCGAGACGTTCGGAGTTTGCCTCGATGCGTTCCTGAGCGATGCCGGCTTCAGTGCGCTGGTGCTGCCGATGATCTTTGCGCACGCCTCGTCGAGCGGCGCCCGCGCGCCGACCATCGTGGCGGCGGCGGCGCGGTCAGACCGGCCACTCGCCGTGGTCTGGATGAATGAATGGTATCAGGGACCGGGCAGCGAACTGCTCGACGCCGATCCAAGAGTGTGCATGTTCCGCTCGGCGGATCGCTGCTTTGCGACCCTGCGGGCCTGGCTCGACTGGCACGAATGCCGCGATGAACGCCCCGCCGAATCACGGCGATCCGATCGATCAGCCGAGCAGGCGGCGCGTATTATCATCGCCGGGAAGGGCCGGGGTCCGGCTTTGTCGGAAACGGATTCGAAGCGGATATTGGCCTGCTATGGAATCGCAACGCCTGAGGAAATCCTGGCCCGCGACGCGGAAGGCGCAGCGCTGGCGGCAGGCCGGATTGGCGGTCCGCTGGCGGTCAAGATCGTTTCGCCCGATATTCTTCATAAGACCGAGGCCGGAGGCGTAAGGCTTGCCGTGTCCACTCCGCAGCAAGCTCACAGAGCTGCCGAAGAGATCCTGCAATCCTGCCTGCGCCATGCGCCGCAGGCGCGGATCGACGGCATCAGCGTGCAACAGATGGTACCGTCAGGTCTCGAGATGGTGCTCGGGGTCAAGAACGATCGCCAGTTTGGCCCGCTGCTCGCCGTCGGACTTGGCGGTGTCATGGTCGAATTGATTGCCGATGCCGCGGTTCGGCTCGTGCCTGTAACGGACGAAGCCGCACGCAGCATGCTGGCATCGCTTAGGGGTTACGCGCTGCTCACGGGATTTCGCGGCAGGCCGGGCGTCGACCTCGATCGGCTGGCCGACACCATCTGCCGGCTGTCCGAGCTCGCCCACGATCTGAGCGACGTGATCGATCAGATCGATGTCAATCCGGTCATTGCGTCAGCGCATGGCGTCGTGGCCGCGGATGCCCTGATCGTGTGCCGCTCATGATGTCCAGCGGGGAAATGCGATGACAAGAGATGTCGCCATTCTGGGCGCCGCGGTGCTGCCGGTCGCCAAATGGCAGCAACCGCGCGACGCGGCGCTGCAGGTGCTGGAACATGAAGTTCTGGCAAAAATCGTGATCGAGGCGGTGGCGGATGCCGGCATCGACAAGAGCGAGGTTTCATCGCTCGCATTTGCGCAGCCGCGCCCCTACACCCAGCAGAAGTATTTCGCGACCTTCATGGCGAATTATCTGCGGCTGCCCTGCACGGGTTCGGTGCAGGAGATCCTCGGCAACGGCATGACCGCGGCGCTGGCGTTCGAAGCGGCGGCCAATGACATCCGGTTGGGACGGTCGCGGGTCGCGCTGGCGCTTGGCATCAATTGGGAATCGGCCATACCCGCCGTCGAGCACATGATGAATTCGATGCGCGCGACCGGCGACGTCGATTTCCACGCGCCGTTCGGATTCACGCCGATCTCCTGGTACGCCATGGATGCCGCGCGCTACATCCACGAATTCAAATCCTCCCGGGAAGAACTCGCGACCGTCGCGGTGAAGAACCGGCGCCACGCCTCGCTCAACCCGATCGCGCAGTTTCGCGAACCGATCAGCCTCGAGGATGTGCTGGCGCAGAAGCCGATCGTGGAACCGCTCGGGCTTTACGAAGTGCCGCCGCGCGGGGATGGTGCCGCCTGCATCGTGCTGGTCGATGAAGATGTCGCCAAGGCGTCGGGCAGGCCTTACGTCCGGGTGCGGGGAAGCGGCTTTTTTCACGAAGGCGCGCACCAGATCAATGAAGTGCCAAACGACATGATTGCGCTTGTGTCCGCTCAAAGGGCAGGGCAGGCGGCCTATCTGGAGGCCGGCGTTACGGCGTCCGATATCGACCTTGCCGAGCTCTATGCACCCTGCACCATCATCGAGGTACTGGCGAGCGAGGCGCTGGGCCTGGTGCCGCGCGGGCAGGGCGGGCGTCTTTGCGCGGAGGGCGCAACCTCGCTGGGCGGCCGGATTCCGATTTGCACCTCGGGCGGCCTGCAGTCGCGCGGCCATCCCGCACACGTCACGCCGTTTTATGGTTTCTTCGAAGTCTGGGAGCAGCTGACCGGTCGCGCCGGCCGACGCCAGGTCGCCAATGCCAGGCTTGCCGTCAGCAGCGCCGAGCTCGGCAATTACAACGCGGCGATGA
The DNA here is from genome assembly GCF_049512235.1 of Bradyrhizobium sp. Lineage (GTDB taxonomy): Bacteria > Pseudomonadota > Alphaproteobacteria > Rhizobiales > Xanthobacteraceae > Bradyrhizobium. The sequence goes on along the minus strand of NZ_JBEKXH010000153.1, from coordinate 528 downwards.
TCCACGTGCTGGAAGGTGTGCGATGACGCTTGCGATGCAGCCGATCGATCGCGTCAGGGCCTTTCCGCCGCGCCTGACGGAATTCACGCAGCGGTTCTGGCAAGGGCTCGGCAACGGGCGGTTTGAGACCACGCGGTGCGAGGAATGCGGTCGGCTCAGCTTTCCCCCAAAACCGTTCTGCCCGCACTGCTGGTCAGCTCGAATCGTCTGGACCCCGCTCCGCGGTCGTGGCAAGCTTTATTCGCAGACAATGGTACATGCCGCGCCGGCTATATTTGAGCATGAGATTCCCTATCGGGTCGGCATCGTCGACCTCGATGAGGGATTGCGGATCGCGACGCGGGTGTTGGCCACCGTCGAGCCGAAACTTGATATGGCCGTTGAGATCATCGTCCTCAACTACCGCGACGGACCACTATTCGCAGCGCGTCGTTGTCCTGAGTTGCCAGCCTAAGGCCAGCCGTCAAAACTATTGAATCGGATCTTTTTCTCCCCTCCCCCCGCGAAGCGGTGGGGAGGGGTCGGGGG
>NZ_JBEKXH010000152.1:0-13444 GCF_049512235.1 Bradyrhizobium sp. | reverse complement strand
GACGAGCCGTAGCGTCGACGATGAAGAACTGTCGTAATTGGCACGTGCCTTGCTTCTTATCGGGTATAAGCTCGCAATCCTACCCGGTTCAAGGTCCGACAACGGAGCGCGTCGTTTGCGAATCCTGCTGATCAATCCGAACACCACCACCTCGGTTACTGATCTCATCACCCAATACGTTCGTCCGATGGTCGGCGAGAATGATGAGATCGTGCCGGTGACCGGACGCTTTGGCGCGCGCTACATCTCAACCCGTGCCGCCGCTGCCATTGCCGCCCACGCCGGGCTCGATCTCCTGGCTTCGCATGTCCAAGGTTGCGACGCCGTCTATCTGGCGTGTTTTGGCGACCCCGGACTATTGGCGTTGCGCGAAGTCTCCCCGGTGCCGGTGATCGGCATGGCCGAAGCCTCGTGCCACGCCGCCTGCGCACGCGGCGACCGCTTCGGCATCGTCACCGGCGGGGCGTTGTGGAAGCCGATGTTGACGGAGTTCGTCGCGACGCTTGGCCTCGCCGACCGCTTCGCCGGCGTCCAAACCATTGCTCCGACCGGCGACCTCATCGCCAACGATCCCGACGCCGCGCTGGCTGATCTGGCCAGGGCCTGCGAAGCCTGCAGAACGCAGGGCGGCGCCGATGTCGTCATCCTCGGCGGCGCGGCTCTCGCCGGTCTCGCCGCGCGGCTGCAACCAGGCGTTTCCATCCCTCTGCTCTGCTCCGTCGAAACCGGAATGCAGGCGGTCATCAGCGCCGCGCGCCAGCCGCGGCAGGGTTCGCAGCGCGAACGGGGCCCGGTCAAAACCATCGGCCTCAGTGCAGCGCTGGAGACCTTGCTCGGGGCGACCTCGAATTGATCTGCCGGCGAGAGCCCGTCAGGTGGCCTGCGCCACGGAGGATCGAAAACGCAGGATGGCCAGGCCGAAGAACAGGGCTCCGATGACGGCGACGGCGAGAAATTGCGGCCACACCACGTCCAGCCCGGCGCCGCGGTAGAGAATGGACTGCGCGAAGGCGACGAAATGCGTCGATGGCGACACCTGCATCAGCCGGGCCAACCAGAGCGGCATGCTCTCGAGCGGGGTGTTGCCGCCCGACAGCATGTTCATCGGCAGATAGACCAGCATGTAGAGCAGGCCGAGCTGCGGCATCGACCGCGCGATCGTCCCCAGAAAGATCCCGATCGCGGTGGCGAAGAACAGGTAGATCACGACGCCGACCATGAAGAGCGGTATCGAACCCGCCACCGGGATCCCCAGCGTCATGCGCAGCACCACATACAGCGAAAGCGCGACCGCGACCGTGATCACGAGCCCGTTGGCCCATACCTTCGACAGCGCGATCTCGAACGGCGTCAGCGGCATCACCAGGAGATGATCCAGGGTGCCATGCTCGCGCTCCCGCACCACCGCCGCACCGGCGAGAATGATGGCCAGCATGGTGATGTTGTTGATCACAGCCATCACGCTGGTGAACCAGGCGGTCGTCAGATTCGGATTGAACGCAATCCTGACGTCGAGATTGACCGGCGACAGTCTGGTGCCCTGGGCATGGGAGAGGAAGTCCGCGATCTCGGTGGTGATGATCTGCTGCGCATAGCCGGAGCCAAGGCCGGCCTGCACCATCGCGGTGGCATCGACGTCGACCTGCAGGGCGGGTTGCCGCCCGGCCAATACATCGCGCTCGAAGTTGGGCGGGATATCCACCACGAAGGTGAAACGTCCGCCGTTCATCGCGGGAATGATGTCCCGCTCGGCGATCGGTTTCGGCAGCTGGAACAGCGGCGGAAGGAACGCATGCGCAATGCGGCGCGACAACTCGGAGTGGTCCTCATCGACGATGGCGATCGAGGCATTATGCAGCTCCTGCGCATTGCTCCGCGCCTGCAGCGTTACCGCCAGCGAAAAGGCATAGGCCACCAATCCAAGCAGCACGAAGTCGCGCAGGAAACTGCGCAGCTCCTTGACCCCCAGCCAATAGATATTCGCAGCCTTGCGCATCATCAGCGTTCCTGTTTGCGCAGCAAAAGGACGCTCAACAGCGTCAGCACCGGGACGAAGACCAAAAGCGCCAGCACATCGCCGCCGAGGTCGGCGATGCCGAGCCCCTTGGTGAAGGTGCCGACGCTGATCGGCACGAAGTAGGTCATGGGAAATCCGCGGCCGATGATTTGCGCCTCGGCGGCCAACGAGGAGACCGGCGTCATCATGCCGGCGAACTGGGTCGCGGGCAGAACCGTCAGGATCGCGGTACCGAACAGCGCGGCGATCTGGGTGCGCGTGAACGCCGAAATCAGCATGCCGTAGCCGGTCATCGCCGTCACATAGATCACGACGCCAGCCAGCAGGGTCGGAAAACTTCCCTTCAGCGGCACCTGGAAAACGAACAGCGCCAGCAGCAGCATCAGGGCGAAATTGCCCAGCGCAACGGCGATATAAGGCAACTGCTTGCCGATCAGGAATTCAAGCCGGCTGACCGGCGTCACATAGAGGTTGGTGATCGACCCCAGCTCCTTTTCCCGCACGATGGCCAAAGCCATCAGGATCGCCGGAAACAGCGCCAGCAGCATCGACATATTGGCCGGCACCATCGCATAGATGCTGTCGAAATCCTGATTGTATTTGAACCTGATTTCGATATCGGCCGGCGGCGAGGCAGAAGGCTCCGTGGTTTTCACCGCCGGATCCGTCAGGTACAGCTGGTGCATGCCCTGCAGATAGCCGCGTATGGTTTCGGCCCGGAACGGCATCGCGCCGTCAATCAGCGCGCTGACCCAAACCGGGCGCCCGCGTTTGAGATTGGTGCCGAAGCTTGGCGGGATCTCGACCGCCGCCGATATGTCTCCGCTCTTGAGACGGCTGTCGAGCTCGGCATCGGTATTGATCGGGGCCTTCTCCGTGAAATAAGTCGAGCCCCGGAGCTCCTCCAGATAGGCACGGCTCTCCGGGGTTTGGTCGCGGTCGAGCACGGCGAACGACAGGTTATTGACGTCGGTCGACACGCCGAAGCCGAATACCAGCATCAACAGCGTCGTGCCAAGCAGGCTGAAACCAAGCCGGATCGGGTCGCGCAGCAGTTCCAGGGTCTCGCGGATGGCATAGGCGAACAATCGCTGCAGGCTGAAAAACGAGCGTCCTGCTTTTGGCGGCGGCAGCTGGCGAACGAGGCCGGGCGAGGTGGATAATTCCACGTTGGCGCGCGATCCCGTTGCCGCCTCGAGATAGCTGATGAAGGCGTCCTCCAAAGTGGCAGCGCCGCGGGCGGCGACGAGGTCGGCAGGCGCTCCCGTCGCCAGCACCCGCCCCGCATTCATCAGCGAGATCCGGTCGCAGCGTTCGGCTTCGTTCATGAAGTGGGTCGAGACGAAAATCGTCACGCCATGGTTGCGCGACAGATCGATCAATGCTTCCCAGAAACGGTCGCGCGCCAGCGGATCGACGCCGGAGGTCGGCTCGTCCAGGATGAGGATCTCGGGTTCGTGGACAATGGCAACCGCCAGCGAGAGCCGCTGGCGGATCCCCAACGGCAGATCGAGGGTCCGTTGATCGAGATAATCCCCAAGGCCAAAATATCCGACCAACTCGGCGATACGCACCGACGCCTTTTGCGCCGGCAGGTGGAAGATGTGCGCATGAAGCTCGAGGTTCTGCCGGACCGTCAGCTCGGTATAGAGCGAGAACGACTGCGACATGTAGCCGACGCGATAGCGCACACTCGTGTCATTGGCGTCGAGCGGCCTGCCGAACAAAAGCGCCTCGCCTGATGTCGGCGGCAGCAAGCCGGTCAGCATCTTCATCGTCGTGGTCTTGCCGCAGCCATTGGAGCCGAGAAAGCCGAAGATCTCGCCGCGTTCGATGGTGAAGTTGACGGCGTCGACGGCGGTGAAATCGCCGAAGCGACAGGTCAAGCCGCGCGCGACGATGATCGGATCCCCATCGATGATACGACGCGGCGGAATCTGCAGCCGGCGCCGGCCGCCCGGCTGTTCCGGAAGCAAGGCGATGAAGGCATCCTCGACCGTCGCGGCGCCGGCGCCTGCCTTGAGTTCAGCGGGAGATCCGGTGGCCAGCACCTTGCCGGCGTTCATCGCCGCCAGCCAGTCGAACCGCTCGGCCTCCTCCATGTAGGCGGTCGCCACGATGACGCTCATGCCCGAACGGCGGGAACGGATGCGGTCGATCAGTTCCCAGAACTGGCGGCGGGAGAGCGGATCGACACCCGTGGTCGGCTCATCCAGGATGAGCAGATCCGGATCGTGAATCAGCGAGCAGCACAGGCCCAATTTCTGGCGCATGCCGCCGGACAGCTTCTTCGCCGGCCGGTGTTCGAAGTCAGCCAGTCCGGTGCTGTCCAGGAGTTCCGCAATACGCCAGTTGCGTTCGTCGCGGGATTGTCCGAACAGGCGGCCGAAAAACTCGATATTCTCGCGGACGCTGAGGTCCGGATAGAGGTTCTTGCCGAGCCCCTGTGGCATGTAGGCAATCCGCGGACAAACCTGCGCCCGGTGCCCGGCGTCGGCGATGTCGCCGTCAAGGACCATCGCGCGGCCTTTTTGAATCCGGCGCGCGCCCGCGATGATACTGAGCAGCGTGGACTTCCCCACCCCGTCCGGACCGATCAGCCCGACCATGCAATCGCCGGGTATGCTGATCGTTGCGTCATCGATTGCCATGACCTTACCGTAGGCTTGGGTGATCCTGTCGAGGGCGGCAACAGGCCGGCCCCGGCTGGTCATGGCGCGCCTTGCAGGTTTTTGGGCCATGCCGCAGCCGGGTCGGCGCGCAGGTAGGCCACCCCGGGCAGTCCGCTGCGGACGGACGGCGCGTGATCGCGCGAACGATCGGGATCGATCCGCACCCGGATCCGGAACATCAATTTGTCGCGCTCGCTCTGGGTTTCCACCGTTTTGGGCGTGAACTGCGCCTGGCTCGCAATGAAGGAGACCTTCGCCGGGATCGGTGTGTTGGGGTAGGCATCGAGCAGGATCCGGCCGTCGGTGCCGACCTTGATCCTGCCCGCTTCCGGGGTCGGCAGATAGATGTCCATGTAGACATAGGAGATGTCCAGCATGGTGAAGACTTTGCCTCCGGCGGCAAGCACCTCGCCGATATTGGCGACACGGTATTGAATCCGGCCGTCGCGCGGGGCCACCAGATCATTGTCGATGATGTTGACGGTGGTGAGCCCGACGTCGTGCTCGGATGCTTCGAGCGCGCGTTCGGTTTGTGCAACCCTTTCCGTTGCGGCTCGCAACCCCGCATTGGCGGCATCCAGAGCCTGTTTGCGCTGGTCAAACAGCTCCATGGTCGCGAAACCTTGCTTCAGCAAGCCCTGCGTACGCTCCAGTTCCTGCGCGGCAAGTGTCTGTTGCGTGCGCTGTTGCTCCAGATTGGCATTGGCCTCCGCGATCGCCCGCCGCGCCTGGCTGACCTGCGCCTGCGATTTCTTCAGGGATTCCTGGAGGTCTCTGGTGTCCATGCGGGCGACCACTTGCCCTGACCTGACCATGTCGCCGATCTCGGCGCGCAGTTCCGCGATCCGGCCCGGAAACTTCGTATCGATGTCGATCTCGTCGGCCTCAAGCCGGCCGTTGCCAAAGCTGATGCCGGCGGGCAGTTGCGACTGGGCATTCTTCCACCAATAGAAGCCACCGCCGCCTGCGGCGAAAACGACGATCAACAGCCAGATCGACAACCGTAACCGCCGCCTGGTTCCCGCGCGCGATACAGTTGCCGGCAAATTCCCGGTGGCTGCGACCGGTTGCGGATTCTCAGGCTTGATCGATGGGGATTCGCCCGTCGGGGCGGCTGGTTTCTCACCGACAGCGTTCGTTGGCAGCTGCATTTCTCTTCCGCCATCAAGTTTGATTCTCTTCGCCCTGTCTGGCACCGTCCGCACGGACGGTATTGAGCGATATCAAGCCGAGCGGTGGCGCAAACTCGGGCAAGCGCGAAATCGCTGCAGTTTGGCCATATCGAGGTCATCGAAGCGCGGCTCAATTCTTCCTGTCTATGCGTATCGAAAGAATGAATTAACCTGGAGGCAGGAGCGCGCGATCATGGACTGGACGACAAGCCTTATCGTACAGACCGCTGCAGGCCTGGTCGGTGCTCACCTGGCGGCAGTGGCCTTCCATGAGTACCGCTTTGGCTGGTTGGGACACAGCGTTGTCGGACTGATAGCCGGCGCCCTAAGCGGCTACTTCCTCCAGGAGATCGCGCTCACGGTCGTCACCGGCAGCGGCAGCGTGAATGAACCGAGGTTGGCGGAAGTCGCCGCCATCGAGGCCTTGACGGGTGCGGTCGCAGGCGCCATTGCGATGGCCGCTGTCGGGTTCTTCATTAAGGAAAGCGCGGCAAAAGTACGATAGCTCATAGGGCTCAGCGAACGCGCGCCATCGCCAGCGTTCGTGCCGCCAGCCCAAGCGCCAGCAGCAAGAGCGCCGACGCCAGCAGGAACGGCGCTCCCGGCAATGGCAGCGGCGCCCGTGCGCCGATGAACCAAGCAAATGTCAGCGTGAATAGAAAAGGTCCGACCAGCTGGGCAACACTTTGAACGCTGGTAGTCGCGCCCTGCAGCCGGCCCTGCTGGTCCGGCGCTACCGACTGCGTCATCAGCGCTTGCGTCGCGGCCCCCGCCACGCCCCATAACGCCATCACTGGAATGCCGAGCCAGAACAAAGCACCGTTCGGCGCCGCGCCGAAAATCAGGAAGCCGGCGGCGCCGGAGCCCAGCCCCAGCAACAGCGCGCGCCGCTCGCCGAACCGCCGCACGATCGGCCCGATCGCCGCGCCCTGCACCGCCATCGCGCAGATCCCGACCATCGCCAGCGTCAGGCCGACGGTTCTGGCGTCCCAGCCATATCGGAAAGTCGCATAGAGCACGAAGGTAGAAGGCAAGACCACATGCGCCAGCTGGGCAATGAAATTCACCACCGACAGGCGAGCAAGGATGGGATCGGACCGCAACAGATGCAGCGCCCCAAAAGGATTTGCATTCCGCCATCGGAACCGCGAGCGCCGATGCGGCGGCAGCGACTCGGGCAGGATCAAGAGGCCGTAGAGCGTATTGGCAAAGCTCAAGCCGGCCGCGACCCAGAACGGCAGCCTCGGATTCATGCCCCCGAGCAGCCCGCCGAGCGCCGGACCGAGGATAAAACCGGCGCCGAAGGCAACGCCGACCTTGCCGAACACCGCCGCGCGCCGCTCCGCAGGCGTGATATCGGCGATGTAGGCAAAGGCCGTCGAGACGCTCGCCGAGGTGATGCCCGAGATCACCCGGCCGACGAACAGCCAGATCAATGACGGCGCCAGCGCCATCAGCACATAATCCAGAGCCAGCCCGAAATTCGACAACAGCACCACCGGGCGCCGCCCGAACCGGTCCGACAGCGCGCCGAGAACAGGGGAAAAGAAAAACTGCATCAGCGCCCAGGCGGTGCCGAACAGACCGAAGATCCGCGCCGCTCTCGCGGTATCGTTATCGACAAAACTTTCCACCAGCTTGGGCAGGATCGGCATGATCAAACCGAGCGCGAACATATCGAGCAGGATGGTCACGAAGATAAAGGCCACCGCCGCGCCGTGCACAGGATGCGTTTGTTGGGACGCCTCCTGAAGTGTTTCCCGCGGCGCTTCGAGGACGCTGTCGGAACCTGTTTCGCTCACGAAGGCCGCTTGCGCTTGTGGGCGAAGGGATTGGCCTTCTCGCGCAGCGTTATCCGCACCGGTGTGCCCGGAAGCTCGAAGAATTCGCGCAAGGAATTGACGAGATAGCGCAAGTACGATTGCGGCACGGCGTCGGCGCGCGAGCAGAACAATACAAAACTCGGCGGCCGCGCCTTGGCCTGGGTGATGTAATTGAGCTTCAGCCGCCGGCCCGACACCGAAGGCGGCGGGTTTTTGTCCACCGCCTGCTCGAACCAGCGATTGAGGGCCGCGGTCGGCACCCGCATGTTCCACACCGCATAAGCCTGTTCGATCGCGCTCATCAGGCGGTCGATGCCCTCGCCCATCAGGCCGGATACCGCGACGACCGGCGCGCCTCTGACCTGCGGCAAGCGATCGTCGACCTCGGTGCGCAACGCCGAAATCAGGCTGGACTGTTTGCCCATCAAATCCCATTTGTTGACGGCGATCACCAGCGCGCGGCCCTCGCGCTCGATCAGGTCGGCGATGCGCAGGTCCTGCTCCTCGAACTTGTTCTGCGCGTCCATCATCAAGACCACGACCTCGGCGAAGCGGATGGCACGCAGCGCGTCCGCCACCGACAGCTTTTCCAGCTTTTGCTCGATCCGCGAGCGCCGCCTTAAGCCGGCGGTATCGAACACGCGAAAATCCCGGCCCTGCCAGGTGATCTCGACGGCAATGGAATCGCGGGTGGTGCCGGCCTCGGCACTGGTCAACAGCCGCTCCTCACCGAACAGATGATTGATCAGCGTCGACTTGCCGGCATTGGGGCGGCCGACGATGGCCACCCGGATCGGCCGTTTTGCCAGGTCCTGTTCCGGCTCGATGACGTCGTCATCGTCGAACTCTTCCGGCTCGGAGGCCGGCTCGGGCATCAACCCGCGCAGCGCATCATAGAGTTCGCTGAGCCCCTCGCCATGCTCGGCCGAGATCTGGATCGGCTCGCCCAAGCCCAGCGCGTAGGCTTCCATGGCACCGGCATCGCCGTGCTTGCCCTCGCTCTTGTTGGCGACGAGCAAAACCGGCTTGTTGGCGCGGCGCGCGAAATCGGCAAAGGCCCGATCGTTCGGCGTCAGGCCCGCGCGCGCATCGACCACGAACATCAAGGCGTCGGCGAGCTCAATCGCGGTCTCGGTCTGCTCTTTCATCCGCGCGGTGAGCGATCCCCTGGCGCCCTCGTCGAGGCCCGCGGTGTCGATCACGGTGAATTCGAGATCACCCAGGCGCGCCTCACCCTCGCGACGGTCGCGGGTGACGCCGGGCTCGTTGTCGACCAGCGCAAGCTTCTGCCCGACCAGCCGATTGAACAGTGTCGATTTTCCGACATTGGGCCGGCCGATGATGGTGATCGTAAAGGACATCAGCGATCCCTGCGCCCGCAATGGAGCGCGTGTCAATGAGACTAGGAGGCAAAATCAGCGCGTGAAGGTGCCGCTCGGAATCGGCGCCGGGAATGGCGAAGCCGCTTGTTGCGGCGGCGGCGCGGGCTGAGCCTGTGGCGCGGGCTGCCCTGGTTGCGCGGCTGTCTGATCGGGCGGCGGCGCGGTGGTGCGCCGGCGCACGATTTTCTTGGGCTTGGGCGCCGGCGGCACGGCTGTGGTGCTGCCGTCTTCCTCAGGCGCGGCGGCGGGGTCCGGGGCCGCGGCCGAATCCTGCGCGGGCTCCTTGCTCTTGCCCCGGGATTTCGCCGCCTGCTTTGTTTTGGGGTCCTCGGCCGGCGGCGCCGGCGCGGCAGCCGCCACCGCCTGGGCGTTCTGCTGATCAAGCTGCTGCTGCCCGACGTTGCCCTTATAAAGTTCCTTGGGAACGCCCTGCTCAAGGCCCGGCACGCCGTCGGGGAAGACCGGCTTGCGTTCGCCGGGCAGTTTCTTCTTGGTATCGAGGAAATCCAGCAAATCGGACGGATCCCAGTTGCTCAGGCTGCTGGAGCAGCCGGCCAGCGCGCCCGAAAGCGCGATCAGAACCGCGGCTGCGATCAAACGTTGTGAGCGGCGCATGGTCGATTTCCCAGTCAACTCAGTTCCCTGCCGTCAGCTCTTCGCGACCGGGGGCAACAAAGCCTGCAGGGCCTCGGCGCGCGAGCGCAGGCTTGGCGGCGTCTCGCCGTCGTTGGCAATGAGATCCAGCCACCGCCGCGCCGCCGCCACATCATTGGCGCGCCATGCCGACAGCGCGAGCAGTTCGCGCGCGGTATGGCGGAAGGTCGCGCCCGGCGCCGCGGAAGCCTCGATGCGCACAAGCAAAGAAGGATAGTCAGCACTTTCCAGCAGCAATCCGGCGGCGCGGATCCTGGCCAGATCCTGCTCCGACGCGCCGACGCTGCGATCGGCCGCGATATCGTCATATAGCTTCACTGCGGCTTGCGGATCGCGGGTTGCAACTTCCGCCGCGGCATGCAGCCGTGCCAGCAGGCGATAGCCCGATGGCGCTTTTACAGCGAGGTCTGCAAAAGCCGCTTCCGCCTCGCCATGCTTATTCTGCTCGGAAAGTTCCACTGCCTTGTTGAAGGCCGCACCGGCCTCGGCAGCCTTCTTGGCCTCCAGATATTGGTAGCCGCGCCAGCCGCCGACCGCAGCGATGATCAACAGCGCGCCGGCGATGATGAAGATCGAATATTGCTCCCACAGCTTTTTGAGCTGGTCGCGACGGACGTCCTCGTCAACTTCGTCAAATAATTCAGACACTTAGATGGGTATCCCGTCCGCGCCGGCCAAGCCCAATCCTTAAGGCCATAGAGGCTGAAAATCCGGCGCCGCTGCGGCGATACCTTAGCGATATGGCGGCGGCAAGGCAAAACCCGCCCGATCAGAGTGTTACCCCAGACATCCTTAAGCTCGAAAGGGCCTTGATATCGCGACCTAATGCGGCTGCGGCGCGGCCTCGATGGCAACGGTGAGAGGATTGACCGGAACCGGGAACGCCGCCGTCTCCGACGGCACATCGGGAAAGGTCGTCTCCCAGCCGCCGCCGAGCGCCTTGAACAACTGCACCAGGTCCAGCGCGACGTTGGTCGTGCTGGCAGCATATTGCTGCTCGGCCTGGAGCACGCTGCGTTCGGTGTCGAGCACGTTCAGGAAGTCTGAAACGCCGTCCTTGTAGCGCGCTCGGGCGAGTTCGCGCGCGGCGCGGGAGTGGTCGGCCTGCGCCTGCAATCTGGCGCGGCGGTTCTGTTCGAGGCGGTGGGCGACCAATGCGTTGACGACGTCGTGCCAGGCCTGCAGTACGGTCTTGCGGTAGGTGATCGCCGCTTCCTGCTGCTGGGCTTCGCGCAGCTCGAGCGTACTGCGCAGGCGGCCGCCCTCAAAAATCGGCAAGGTCACGCTGGGACCCACCATGTATTGCAGGGAATTGGCGTCATAGAGATGCTTGATCGTCAGCGAGTCGAAACCGACCGTGCCGTTGAGTTGCACCTTGGGATAGAAGTCGCCGATGGCGACACCGATGGTGGCGGTCGCGGCGTGCAAGGAATCCTCGGCGGCGCGGATGTCGGGCCGTCGCCGGGCCAATTCCGAGGGCACGCCGAGCGGTACGTGCGGCGGTCCGATACGCACCGTGCGTACACCCAATTCGGCCCGTAGCGCTCCCGGCGGTTGATCCAAAAGCAGGCTGAGCGCGTTGATGGCCTCGGATTCCTGCTGCTGCAGCTGCGGAATCTGAGCGCGGATGGATTCGACCTGGGCGGCGGCGTTCTCGACATCGAGGCCGTTCTGCAGACCGCGCTGCTGCCGATCCTGGGCGAGTTGCAGGATATCGCGATCGACTTTCAGATTGTCGTTGGCGATAGTGATCTGGGTCTGCACGCCGCGCAGCTGCAGGTAGTCCCTGGCAAGCTCGGCGAGACTGGACACCAGCGCGTCGCGGCGCTGGTCGGCGGCCTGATCGACCTGGGCATCGGCCGACTCGACCTGCCTGCGGACACGGCCCCAGAGATCGAGTTCCCAGGAGGCGTCGAAGCCGGTGTTGTATTCGTCGATCGGGCCTATCTTAGTGCCGGCAGCGGAGGGCCCGAGCAGTCCGGTCAACAGGCTGGCAATGCCGTTATTGCTGTACTGCTCGCGGGTATATTTGGCACTGCCGTCGATCGAGGGAAACTGGGCGGCGGCCGCGACGCCGCGCTGAAAGCGGCTTTCCGCCAGGCGCAGCGTCGCGGTCTTGACGTCGAGATTGGCGGCGGCGACGCGCTGTTCGAGGCTGGTGAGGATGGGGTCGCGGAACACGTTCCACCAGGTCGGGTCGGTCGGCGCCGGCACGTGCGAGGCCGGGGCTTTGCCGTCGCCCGTGAAAGAGACTTCCGGAAGATGGGAGTCCGGCTGGACGAAGTTGGGCCCCACGGTGCAGCCGGCGAGGGCGGCAGAGCAGCAGAAAGCGGCCAAGAGGTTCTTGAGCGCGCCGAGGATCATCAATGGGCTCCGCCAGCGGGACGGCCGCCGGTCTTTGGCGAGAGCAGAAAACAAAAGGGTACCACGATGAAGGCCACGATGGCCGAATAATAGAACACGTCGGAATACGCCAGAATGGTCGCCTGCTCGCGAAAGGCCTGGTAGACCTGTCCTGTCGCCACCTGGTTCACCGCGGCTCCGGCGTGTCCCATCGCCCGCAAGGACTGCGCATAGCTTGCGATCAAGGTCTCGTAGGGCTGGTGGAACGGACTTGCCCATTGCGACAAATAGGTCTGATGGACCTGGGAACGTTGCGTGACCTCGGCGGTCGACAGCGAAATGCCGATCGAGCCGAACACGTTGCGGAACATCGAGAACAGCGCCGCGCCGTCGCCGTTGAGCCGGCGCGGCAGCGTCGCGTAGGCCACCGTGCTGATCGGCACAAAGAGGAAAGCGAGGCCGCAGGTCTGCAGGGTTCGCATCAATACCAGCGTTCTGAAATCGATGTTCGGTGTCAGCCCGCTCGAATACAACAGCGCTCCGCCCATGATCATGAAACCCGTCGCAATGATGTAGCGGGTTTGCAGCACCGTCATCAATCGGCCGACGATCGGAATCAACACGATGACGGCTATCCCTCCGGGCGACAGGACTAGCCCTGCCCAAGTCGCGGTATACCTCAGGGTCTGCTGGGCGAATTGCGGGATGATCACGGCGCTGGCATAGAGGATCGCGCCCATCGCGGCGATCATGATGCACCCGCCGGCGAAGTTTTGGTCCTTGAAGACGGCGAGATCGACGATCGGTTTGCTGGCGGTCAACAGCCAGCCGATGGCGCCGAGAATGCCCAGAAAGGCGATCAGCGCCATCACCCAGATGAAGCCGGATTGGAACCAGCCCTCGTCCTCGCCGCGGTCCATCATGATCTGCAGCGAGCCGAGCCCAAGGGTAATCAGCGACAGGCCGATGTAATCGATGCCGCGGCTTTTCTTGTTCTTCTCCCAGGGCGGATCCTCGACCAGGATCGAGACCAGGAATACCGCAAGCACCCCGACGGGGATGTTGAGAAAGAAGATCCAGCGCCAGCTCGCCTGATCGGTGATGTAGCCGCCGAGGGTCGGACCAAGCACGGGTGCGACGATGGTAGCGATCGCGGTGACACCGAAAGCCGCGCCGCGTTTGGCCGGTGGAAATGTGTCCAGGATGATGGATTGCTGGTTGGGTTGCAGCCCGCCCCCGAAAAAGCCTTGCGCGAGCCGGTAGATGATGATCTGGGCAAGACTGCCGGCGGTGCCGCACAGAAACGAGCAGACCGTGAACATCGCGATGCAGATGATGAAATAACGCTTGCGCCCGAGCAGATCGCCGAGCCAGCCCGATA
>NZ_JBEKXH010000151.1:0-18938 GCF_049512235.1 Bradyrhizobium sp. | reverse complement strand
CAGAGAACAACGCGGTTGGAATATTCACCACGCGCCCGTCAAGGTCGCCGCTATCGATCGCTTCGGTGAGCGCGCGGCGGTCAGCGAGACGGCGATTGATGCGTTCCCATCGCGCCCGCTGGCTCGGGTGGAAATTCGAGAGTGTTGTCAGCGGCCAGCTAGCGGGAACGTGATGGCTGTGAAAATCGATGATCGCAAGCGACTGGGGCATGACGGGCCGACTTACCAATAATGATTGAACCCTCCCAAATGACGGCAAACCGCTCCCGATGGCCATTCCAAACTCAGCCTGGTTTAAGCAACAAACCATCTCTCGTCCGCGGCTAACGCGGCGCGCAACTTCTTGCCTCCGGAAGTGTCGTCTGGGCGGGTGAAGCGCCCGCCTTTCACGGCAGGAAAACGTCCGGGCAAGTGCATCCACGCGAAAGGAATTTCTCCATTCGCGATCGTAAGGAGAGGCGACGTTGCTATTTCCGTTCCGAACTTGCCGGCGTTCGGCGCACGGGCCAACATTGAGTTCAGCTTTCGCATTCCGGAGACAACCATGAGCCTGCACCAACGCAACGTCGAATCGCTTCCTTTCGTGGTTGCCGAGCTCAATTATCTGGCGCCGACGCCGAACAAACCACGGACCTACGCTTTCGACCCGCCGCCGGGCGAGCCGAAAACGACAGCGTTGCCGGAGCCGCATGAGGTGCCGGTGTTCAACGCCCGCGCGATTGCGAGCAGCGTCTCGCTGGACCGCGAAGGCTTCGCTTTGGTGCGACATCCCACGGTGGTCAGGGATTTCTATGACGACAAGGAGGTAAGGAACGTCTATTACCCAGCCGCGGAAGCCTTCCTGCAGGCGACGCTACGGGCGGATCGCGTCTTCATCTTCGACCATACCGTTCGCAAACGGGTCGATGGCGCGCCGGATGTTCGCGGCGCTGCTCCGCGGCAGCCCGCCACCCGTGTTCATGTCGACCAGACCGCGACATCCGGTCCCAATCGGGTTCGGGAGCATCTCCCGGCCGAAGCGGAAGAACTGCTCAAGGGGCGCGTTCAGGTCATCAACCTCTGGCGACCGATCAAGGGTCCGCTCCGCGACGCACCGCTGGCGATGTGCGATGGCGCAACCGTTGCGCCCGGCGATCTCGTCGCCTCCGACCTGATCTACCCGAACCGCAGCGGTGAGATTTATGCCGTCAAATACAACCCCGATCATCGCTGGCTGTATTTTCCCGACATGACGGTCGACGAGGCCTTGCTGTTGAAGTGCTACGATTCGGAGACCGACGGGCGGACCAGGTTTGTGCCGCACACCGCATTCACCGATCCGACGACGCCGCCCGACGCGGCGCCGCGTGAAAGCATCGAACTTCGGACGCTGGTATTCCACAAACTGCGATGACGAGATGATTTTAGTCGTCTTGATCGCGCGACAAACCATCGAGAGGAGCTGACATGAACAAGATCGTCGATACTCCGCGGCGGTATTCGCTGGTCGAACGGACGCCGGCTGCCTCCTTTGCCGAGGAGCGGCTGCACCGGAAGCAACGGCTGGCGGCGACTTTCCGGCTGTTTTCCCGCTACGGCTTCGACCAGGGACTGGCCGGACATGTCACCGTGCGCGACCCCGAATTTCCCGATCGCTTCTGGATCAATCCGCTGTCGAAGCACTTCGGACAGATCAAGGTTTCGGATCTGCAACTGGTCGGCCATGATGGCACCATCCTGATCGGTGACCAGCCGATCAATCAGGCCGGCTTCGTGATTCATTCGGCGATCCATGCTGAGCATCCGCAAGTCATCGCGGCGGCCCATACGCACTCCACCTATGGCAAGGCCTGGTCGGCCCTGGGGCGGCTATTGGACCCGCTGACACAGGATTCCTGCGCCTTCTATGAAGACCATGTGCTGTTCGATCCGTTTTCGGGTGTCGTTCTCGATCCCGACGAAGGCAAGCGGATCGCCGCGGCGCTGGGGTCGAAAAAGGCGGCGATCTTGCAAAACCATGGGCTTCTGACCGTCGGTCCGACCATCGAAGCCGCCGCCTGGTGGTTCATCGCGATGGACAATGCCGCGCGCACGCAGCTGCTCGCGGAAGCGGCGGGAACCCCAAAACCCATTGCCCCAGAGATAGCCAGGCTGACGGCCTCCCAGGTCGGGACCCACAGAGGCGGATATTTCAGTTTCCAGCCGTTGTGGGACTGGATCACGGCGGCCGAGCCGGACCTCTTCAACTAGGCGATAGGCGCTTCAGCGATGGCGGGTCTGCGGGCTCGCAGATGCGCTTTGCGATGAGACGCAGGGTACGATTAGCGGAGAATTGGGAATGACCGGCCGACGCCAGCTTACACTCAATCTGTTCATCTATCCCGGCGGCCATCACGAGGCGGCCTGGCGTTACAAGGGGTCCGAGCCGCAGCGTGCGTTCGATATCGAGTATTATCAGGAGCTTGCCCGCCGGGCGGAGGCCGCGAAATTCGACGCGGTCTTCTTCGCCGACGGCCCGGCGCTTGCCGACAACATCCGCTATGCCGCGCGGTTTCGGCTGGAGCCGATCACATGGCTCGCGGCGATCGCGGCCGTGACCAGCCGGATCGGCCTGATCGCCACGGCATCGACGACCTACAGCGAGCCCTACAATCTGGCGCGGCTGTTCGCCTCGCTGGACCATATCAGCCATGGTCGCGCCGGCTGGAACATCGTGACCACCAGCGCGCCGCAGGCGGCGCAGAACTTCGGATTGCCCGAGCACCCGCCCCATGGCGAACGTTACGAGAAGGCGAAGGAGTTTCTCGATGTCGTGACCAAATTATGGGACAGCTGGGAGGATGACGCGCTCGTCATCGATCCGGCTTCAGGCATTTTCGCCGATACCGACAGGATCCACAGCATCGATCATGTCGGCAAGCATTTCCGCGTGCGCGGTCCGCTCAACACCGCGCGGTCGCCGCAGGGCCGGCCGGTCTATGTGCAAGCCGGATCGTCCGATGATGGCCGCGCCTTTGCTGCGCGTTTCGCCGAGGCAATTTTTACGGCGCACCAGACGCTCGGTAGCGCCCAGCAGTTCTATTCCGACATCAAGAGCCGAGCCAAGGCGTTCGACCGCAAGCCCGAGCATGTCAAGATACTGCCTGGCATCAGTCCTTTCATTGGCAGCACGCAGAGCGAAGCGAGGGCTCTCCAGGAAGAGTTCGATGATCTGATCCAGCCGGAATATTCGCTGGTGCAACTACGGCGCATGATTGGGGTCGATCTCTCAGGCCATGACCTGGATGCGCCGTTTCCCCGGCATCTGATCGATACCAAAGGCCCGGCCGGCGTCGCCAGTCGCTTTCAGCTGGTGGTCGATATCATCGATCGCGAGCGGCCGACCATTCGACAGCTGCTGCGGCGGCTGGCCGGCGGACGTGGTCACTGGGTGATCGCTGGAACGCCGGAAGAGGTGGCCGATAACATCCAGACCTGGTTCGAAAATGGCGCCGCCGACGGCTTCAACGTGATGCCGCCCTGGCTGACCGGCGGCTTCGATGCCTTTGTCGAGCAGGTCGTTCCGATCCTGCGCAAGCGAGGGCTGTTCCGCGAGGATTATACAGGTGCCACGCTGCGCGATCACTATGGCCTGCCGCGGCCCGACAGCCTGTTCGCCCATCTGGCGCGGGCCATTGCCTGAGCCCGGATGAGCGGTGCAAATACGCCGATTCGTACCGCTCTTTCATTAGAACATGGCTGCTTCGGGGAGAACCGTGTTCTCCCCGAAGCCTCAAAAACGAAATGAAATATTCCCAACGTGGCTGTATGATGAATATTCATTCATCGTCTTCCACGGCGAGAATGCAAAACAACAGACTGAGGGTCGTGAAACGCGGATCATTGAGTGGCCGGGCTCATCCATCAAATTGACGCCGACAACACCAAGATCTACAGCGGAAAATGACGCGGCGCGGTGTTAGCAGCAGCGAGTCTGCGATGCGGCGTACGTAGGCTTCCGACGGGATGAGTGGCGGTCTTGCGATGATTTAACAGTCAATCGGAGAGGCACATGCTCGACGTAATCGAACGCGACAGAATTATCGAACGCGCCAGGGCGATCGTGGTCGAACAGCTTTTCGTTGATTCTGACGTGGTCACCGAAAGCGCAAGTTTTCTTGATGATCTCGGAGCCGATAGCCTGGACATGGCTGAGCTTGCGATGAAGTTCGAGCAGGAATTTGGTGTTGAGATTTCCGACGACGCCGCAGAAACGATCTTGACCGTCGGCGACGCTGTCAAATTTGTCGAGAAACACGCAGTCACCTGATCGATAGGCCCGTGCCCGATCAGAAAAAGCCCATGGCCGGAAGTGGCGTACCATTGATCGCGTAGTCGCCGAGCGCACGCGCCTTGTGGGTGCCGGGATTGTGCGATGCGAGCGTGCGCGCATTGCGCCAATGACGGTCGAGATTGTCGGTCTTCTTCGTCGCCGACGCGCCGCCGGCGTCGAACAGCAGGCTGCCGCTGCGGATGGTGAGTTCGTCGACCACCACCTTGGCCTTGGATGACGCAAGCGCCGCGTCCAGGGCCGGCGCGAATTTCGCGGCATCCTCGGTGAAGGCCACGCTTGCCGCGTCAAGCGCATCGGCGGCGGCAAGAACGATACTCCTGGCAGCGAAAGCGTGGCTCGAAATCTGGCCGACGGTCTGCTGCAGCAGCGGATCATCGGCAGGGCGCTCCGCGGGCGCATAGTAGAAATTGCGTGCGCGGCGCCGGACCAGCGCCGTCGCGTCTCTCTCAATGGCCGCGAGAATGCCGGCATTGACCGCGGTCAGGAACAGCTGCGCATAGGTGTTGGAATAGGCGACGCCATAACCGAGATGTGGAGCATCGAAAATCACCTCGGCTGCCTCGACGCGCACATTGCGGAAGTGCGTAGTGCCGCTGCCGGTAAGGCGCTGCCCCGAGCCATCCCAGTCATCCACCAGTTCCACGCCGTCGCGCTTGACCGGAATGATGGTTGCCGCCAGCGCACCTTTGGAATCGGCGACGCGAACCAGCACGTAGTCCGCGAACAGGGTGCCGGTGCTATAGTATTTGGTCCCGTTCAACCGATAGCCATCCCCGTCGGGCGTTACCGTCGTCGCCGGTATGACATCGCCGATCTTCGGGCTTTCCAGCTCGGTGGTGGCAAGTCCGATAATGGCGCCGTCCACGACGTCGTTGCGCCATTTCCGGCTTTGGTCGTCCTGCGGCGCCCGCACGAAACGCTCGACCACGCTGAAGTGATTGCGCAGGATATGAGCCACATTCGGGTCGGCCGTCGCGAGCCGAATCACGAGCTCGAACAACTCGCGGACCGAACTTCCGCCACCGCCGTCGGCGCTCGGAATGCGCAGCGCACCGAACCTGGAGCGACGGATAAGATCGATTGCATCATGGGGCAGGACGCGCTCGCGCTCGCGCTCGGCTTCGCCCTCAGCGATGTGGTCGAACAGTATTTGCCAGTCGGAAGAAGTCGGAAGAATGCGCCGATAGCGGTTGCGGAAAGCGGAATGAAAGGCTTGATAACGGCTTGTTCATGGTTGTTTGTTCCTGATATTTGCGCGCGAAGCGCTGCGGAGATCGAGGTCAAAGCCAGGTGTCACAGCACCGCCAGGTGATCGGATACGGTCACCGGTTCGGGCAGCACCTTGCGGGCGACGAGCCAGTCCGCCGCCTTCTGCAGGCCTTCGAGGAATGCCTTGTCGCTGACGGGGTAAAGCCGGTACGACCGGTTCAGGGCGACGAACTGGTCGCGGATCGCGTCGCTGTAGCCGGCTTTTTTCTGCGCGATGTATTCGGACTCCCTGGTGTTCTCGGCAATCCATTGCACCTCGGCCGCGAAGGCTGCGTTGACGGCGCGTATCAGGGCCGGATTGTCGGCAGCAAATTGCCGGGTGGTCAAATATGATATGAAATCGATCTGAAAATCGAGATCCCTGCCTTCGAGAAAGAGATCGTGGGCCTTGTAGTCGAGACGCGCGATGTCGACGCCCGGGCTCCACATCGACCACGCATCGACCTTTCCGGATGCCAGCGCCGGAGCCGCGTCCGGCGGATTGAGATAGACGAATTTGACCGCCGAGCGGTCGACCTTGTGCTTTTCAAGCGCAGCCACCAGCAGAAACTCGCCGAGGCCCGAGCGGTTCACGGCAACCGACTTGCCGACAAGGTCCTCGATCTTGTTGATGCCGGAATCATCCTTGGCGATGATGGCCGTGGTTCGCGGCTCGTAGACCACGAACTGGGTGAACACCAGCGGCGATCCGGCAATGATCGCCGCCAGAGCGGGCGTCGTGCTGCCGCCGAAGCTGAAATCGGCGCTGCCGCCGGTCACCGCCTGCATGGTGGGCGCGTGATTGGGGAAAGGGCCGAGCCACTCGACCTTGATGTTGTCCTTGGCGAGGATTTTCTCGAACTCACCGCGTTCCTTGGCGATCAGGTTCAATCCGCCAAATCCCCAGGTGAGGCGGACCTTATCGGTCTTTCGCCCTGTCGACTCCTCGCCGGCCTGTCCGGGTTGCGCGAAAACTAATCCGGTAAGCGTGCTGATACCGCCCAGCGACGACCCCAGGAAACGACGGCGTGATGGCAACAAAATAGACCCGGACATGGCAAGTTCTCCCGTGGATTGTTGATCAGACGACCTGTGCTGTTCCAGCGGTGACGCCCAGTTCCAGCAAAAGCCGCGCGCGCGTAGCTGTGGCGCCGCCGCGTGTGGTGGCGCTATGCTCGAACGCGATGATGCCATCGCGCATCACCAGAATCCGGTCGGCAAGCGCGATCGCCTCGTCGACGTCATGGGTCACCAGCAGAACGCCCGGGCGATGACGCGCGACCAGTTCCTTGACGAGGTCGTGCATGCGCAGCCGCGTCAGCGCATCCAGCGCAGCGAACGGCTCGTCGAGCAGCAACAGCTCCGGCTCCTGAACCAGCGCCCGCGCCAGCGCCACCCGCTGCGCCTGTCCGCCGGAGAGATTGCGCGGCCAATCATCCAGCCGGTCGCCGAGACCAACCTCGGCGAGCGCCGCGGCCGCGCGTTCGCGCGGGTTGTCGCCGGCCAGGCCGAGCGACACATTGCGCCAGAGATTTTCCCAGGGCAGCAGGCGATGTTCCTGGAACACGACGGCCGGCCGGCGCGGCGCGTCGATACGGCCGCCCTGGATCGGGTCAAGGCCGGCGAGCGCACGCAGCAAGGTGGTCTTGCCGCAGCCGCTTTCGCCGAGCAGCGCGACAAACTCGCCGCGCTCGATCCGTAAATCGAGTTTGTCGACGACGATGCGTTCACCGTAGCTGCGCCGAAGGCCGTTCACCACGACCGCCGGCACGGTTCGCACGGGTATGGCATGCAGCGTCATCGTGCGGCGTCGCCGTAATTAGGGTGCCACGCCAGCAGCCGGCGCTCCAGCAGACGCGCAATGGAATCAGCGGCGACACCGATCAGCGCATAGATCAGGATGGTCAGCACGATCACGTCGGTGCGCAGAAATTCCCTGGCGTCCATGGCGAGGAAGCCGAGCCCGGATTGGGCGCCGATGGTCTCGGCGACGACGAGGGCGAGCCAGGCGGTCGCCAGCGAATAGCGCACGCCGGTCAGAACAGATGGCAGCGCGCCCGGCAGAATGATACGGCCGACCGTCTGCCAGGTGCCAAGACCCTGAACGCGGCCAAGCTCCAGCAGCTTGGGATCGACCTGGCGAATGCCGAGCGTGGTGTTGATGTAGATCGGAAACGCCACGCCGAGCGACACCAGGAAGATCTTCTCGCCTTCGCCGACCCCGAACCAGACGATCACCAGCGGGACCATGGCGAGAAAGGGAATCGCGCGGATCATCTGGACGCTGCGGTCGATCAGTGCCTGCGCGGTGCGCGAGAATCCGACCAGCGTTCCCAGCGCAAAACCGATGCTTCCGCCGATCGCAAATCCCGCCGCCGCGCGCAGCAGGCTGACGCCAAGGTCGTTCAGCAGCGAACCCGACAGCAGCAGCTTGAAAGCGGTGCGTGCCACCTTGCTTGGGGCCGGCAGAACCTGCGGCGACAGCCATCCGCTCTGCGCCAGCCATTCCCATGCGACCAGCACGACGAATGGAGCAATCCAGGAGATGATCAGGAGGCCATGATTGCCTAGCGCGGGACGAGCGCCGGAGCGGGCCGCGCCTCGCTCGGTATCGCCGACATCCGTCTCGATCTTCTCGATGCTGCTCAAAGTGAACTCTCGATGATCTCCTGCCATCGCCGTGTCAGGCGACGGGTCGACGGGCTATTCGACCCTTCGCCTCCGATCCATGATAGAACGCCGGGGAGAGTGGCGTCAGCACCTTTTACCTGGAAACACATTCTCGATATCAGATAGCGATAATCACGCTGCGATGGGCGTGCGCGCGACGGTTTTTATCTATGAGAAGCCCGATCCGTGGAAGTTGAAGTCATGCAGCGATGACGGGACCTTGCTCGATCGCAGAAGGTGAAAAAGAATTTCACGGGATCGACGATTAAAGAAAGAGTCTTTTGCCGATTTTCTTCACGGCGTGCTCGCGCAGGCTTTGACGCTTGCATTCGCGGGCCCCGTTGCGCTTAGTGTTCCGATGCGAAAGTGGCCGGCCGTTATGGAAGGGCGACTACGAGGAGAAACCGCCATGAGTGTCAGACCCCTCCGGTTTGGTGTGTGGGCGCCGGTACATGGCCCGCGCGCGGCGCACCACGACCCCGAGGAGCCCTACGATGCGTCCTGGGAGCACAACAGGAGGATCGTGGTGGAAGCGGAAGCGCTCGGATTTGATTCAACACTGATTGCCCAGCACACCATCAACCCTCACCAGGAGGACCTCGACCAGCTGGAGACCTGGACCTCGGCGGCGGCGCTGGCCGCGCTGACGAGCCGGATCGAGATCATAGCGGCCATTAAACCGTATCTGTTTCATCCGGTGGTGCTGGCCAAGATGGCGCTGCAGATCGAGAACATCAGCCGCGGGCGGTTCGCGATCAATCTCGTCAATGCCTGGAACCGTCCCGAACTTGAAAAGGCCGGTATCGGCTTCGCTGACCATGACGACCGCTACGCTTACGGGACGGAATGGATTTCATTGGTATCGCGCCTGATCAGCGGCGAGCGCGTTACCCACAAGGGCGAGAACTTCGACGTCAGGGACTACGCTTTGCGGCCGAGCGATCTCTATCGCAGCCGACCTGCCATCTATGTCGGCGGCGAATCAGAGCCAGCGCGCCAGCTGGTCGCGGCGCATGGGGATGTCTGGTTCATCAATGGCCAACCCAGGCGGGATGTGGCCGCATTGATTGCTGACGTGGCCGCCCGGCCTCGACTCGGCCCGCCCCTGCGTTTCGGGCTTTCCGCTTTCGTCATCGCCCGCCAGACCGATGAAGAAGCCGACATCGCACATCAGCGGCTGCTGGCGCTGGCGGCCCAGGATGCGCCGATGCGGGCGGTGCAGCGCGCCAATACCGATCCCAAGGTGGTGATGATGCAGACCATGCAGAAGACACCGCGCGTCGGCAGCAATGGCGGGACGGCGGCGGGGCTGGTTGGGAGCTATGACACCGTCGCGCGCCGGATCAACGAGTTTCACGCCGCAGGGATCGAGCTCTTCATGCTGCAATTCCAGCCGTTGGAGGCCGAGATGCGGCGGTTTGCCGAAGAAGTGTTTCCCCTTGTCGGCCGCGATCAGAGCCGTAGCCTGATCGCACGCGCCTGATGTCGTGCCTGCCGTTGGCCGCCGCAGATTTATAAGGTCGCCCGCGGGAACTCGTTTCCGCGGGTTCGAAAAATCGAATTCATTATTCCGCGGCAACGCGTCTTGACGGCGTCCAGATTGAAGCCGCGTAGAGGTCGGGGCTGAAATCCGGTGCGATCGGGCCGTTGATCCTCTGATCGTGGGCATCGATATCGGCGAAAAACAGATCGCGGCTGATGCGGGCGACAATGGCTGGAATGTGCCGCCTGAAGCTGAGGATGTCGCCAATCGGCAGGCCGTGGCTGACGAAGCCGGTCGGGTTGAACACGTGAATATCCTTCAGGTAGGGCGCGCGGCCCGGCGTTCGCTCCAGATATTCATGAGCCGCGCCGAGATAGGGGTAGGCCGCGAGCGCGTCGTCTTCCTCGCCGGCGCGCGGGGTGAAGCGGTCGCGCCAGCGGGCGATCTTTCCGCCAAAATCGGCGAGTTCCGGGCGGGCCTCAGGATCGACGAAGTAGCCGGTTCCGGCGATCGCGAAATCGAAACGGAAAACGCCGTCGCCGGTATCGGCGACGATCCGGTTCGCGTCGATCTCGGCCGCTTGCCACGTCGATGACAGGTGCAGATGAAAGTTCGGAAACCGGACCACACGCTCGATGGCATCGACCGGCGGTGTCGAGCCGGCCTGTCGGAAACGCACGGCCTGCCGCCAGCGGAATTCGTCCGGTAGGCCAAAATAGTTGTCGTAGGCGCCGGGGTAGACGCGAAGCCTGATCACCGGCAGGGAGGCGATCGAATCGCGGCGCGCAAAAAGATGAACGTCGGCCGCGCCTGATTCGAGCGCGACAGCGGCGGCGTCGAACGCCGATGCCGCCGCGCCGATGACCGCCACTGATTTGCCTCGCAAGGCGTTGAAATCGATGTCTTGCGAGGTGTGGGCGTAGAAGCCGGTCGGCAAGCGCCTCGTCAGCACATCCGGAACATAGGCGCCGCCGCCGCCGCCCACACCGTTGGCAAGAATGATTTTTCTCGCGGTCTCGATCGTGGCGTGACCGTCCACTTCGAGGTGAAGACGGAAATGATCGCTAGCCGGCTCGATGCGCGTAAGGCGGGTGCGATAGCGGACGGGAACGGCAAGCGTCTCGCGAAGCCAGTTCAGATAGGCAGCCCACTCGATCCGGGGAATGCGATCAAGCGCGGCATAGGCGTCGGCGCCTTGGTTCGCTTCGTACCAGGCCTGAAAGCTCAGGCCTGGTAGCCCGAGTTCGGGCCCTGGCACAGCTTTCGGAGTGCGCAGCTTGTTCATTCGCGCGCGGGTCAGCCAAACGCCGGCGTTGGCCGGATCGGGCGCGCCATCGATCACCGTGACATCGCCGATGCCGGCTCGCCGCAACGCGAACGCAAAGGCCGTGCCGGATTGGCCGCCGCCGACGACGGCGACGTTGTGATCGATGCCGGGTCGCGGCGGCACCCAGTTCTGGGGATCGGGCCCGATCAGCCGGAGCGTTTCAACGGAGGCGGCGACCGGGGGAGAATGAACCATCGAATGTCCTCTCATGACGGGCTGGTCAGGTCTTCAGCATCCGTGCATGAAGCCTAGATCGCGCACTTCAATAGTCAATGAAATGAATGGACTATAATTCGCGGCGCGACGTGATGACCGTTGTATGCACGCCAGAAATTTTGGAACGGTTGCGCGATATCGAACGCCTTCGACGATCGGGGCGTGAACGGCCGCATCGGACGTCTCCGCAATGAATGCCCAGCTATTTGAGTTGTCGCCAGCGTCCTCAGTACAGATGCCATGCGCTATCGGGAGTTTCCGCCGATAATGTTCTCGCACCATCGCCAACAAGAAAATTTCATTTCATCGACTTTGACAACTCGAAATATCTACAATGGCGTTGCGACACGGCTGCGACCAGAATACCGAAACATCTGTGCAGTCGATCGAGGAGAGAATCTCATGGGACATGCGCATGCAGCAATCAGCCTGGAGAAGGACACCCCGGAGCTGGCCGATACCTATGAAGAGGCCAGCGTTGTCCAGTTTGACCACGGCAAGATACTGATCGATGCGCTGCGTATCGGGCCGGGCGAAAGGGTGCTCGACATTGGATCGGGCACGGGGCGACTGGCGCAGTACGTCGCCGGAATCGTCGCGCCCACTGGAGAGGTCTTCGGCATTGATCCGCTCGGCTACCGGGTCGCGATTGCGCAATCGAGAGCGTCAACGGGCCTGAGCTTTTCGGTAGGGCGCGCGGAGGATCTGTCGAAATTTGCCGACGGTCAGTTCGACGTCGTCTACCTCAACAGCGTGTTTCACTGGATCGAAGACAAGCCGCGGGTGTTGCGTGAAATTTTTCGCGTGCTGAAGGCTGGTGGACGGATCGGCCTCAATACCCAGGATCCTTCAAAACCTCACCAATCGCGTCTTTTGGTGCGTGCGGCCCTTGCCCGGGCAGGTGTGCAGGTTGACGGCGCCGTTCATCCCAGCCTCGGCGTTGATGGCGAAACGCTGGAAGCGCTGGTCACCGCGGCCGGCTTCAACGGCTATCGCGGCGAACTCCGCACCCTGGTGGATTTTCATGCCGATGCCGAGACTTTGATCCGGTGGTCAGCGAGCAGTTCCTTCGGCAACTTCCTGTTCGGTCTCTCCGACACGGAGCAAGGCCACGTGCGGGCAATGCTGGCGGAATTGCTGGAGGACAAGCGGACCCCGAAGGGGATCAGGGTCGAACGCTATCTGCATTTCGCCACCGCGCAAAAGCCGCTTGCTTAAACGTTTCCGGCGGCGGTTCGGACGACCCGATTCCGCGGTACGCCGCAGTTGCTGTTGCCCGAGGATAATGAAGGAAGAACAAGAATGGCCCATCGCAAGGAAAAACTATCGCTCGGCGCTTTCCTGATGTTCACCGGCCACCATGTCGCGGCCTGGCGCCACCCCGACGCCTCGGACAGTCAAACCCTCGCCGATTTCGTGGATTTTGCCCGTGCGGCGGAAGCTGCCAAGTTCGATGCGGTTTTCCTCGCCGATGGCGTCGCGCTGCGAGCCGCCGATATCGATGCCAGTCGCCATAAGGCGCATAGCGGCGTCTATCCATTCGAGCCGCTGACGCTGCTTTCGGCGCTGGCGGCGACGACGTCGCGGATCGGCCTGGTCGCCACGGCGTCGACGAGCTTTACAGAACCATTCAATCTGGCGCGGCAGTTCGCCTCGCTCGACAGATTGAGTGACGGCAGGGCCGGCTGGAATCTGGTGACCTCGGGGGAGCCGGGCTCGGCGCTCAATTTTGGTCACGCCGCGCCCATTCCGCACGCCGAGCGCTATGCCCGGGCCGAGGAATTTGCCGATGTGGTGCTCCGCCTCTGGGACAGTTTTGAGGACGATGCGTTCGTGCGCGATCGCGCCGCGGGTCTCTATTTTGACAGCGATAAGCTTCACTTCCTGGATCATGTCGGCAAGTATTATCGAGTCAAAGGTCCGCTCAACATCCCTCGTTCGCCGCAAGGCCGCCCGGTGCTGGTGCAGGCCGGGTCGAGCGAGCCGGGCAAGGAACTCGCCGCGCGAACCGCCGAAGTGATTTTCACCGCGCAGCAAACGCTGGCCGAGGCTGTCGCGTTCTATGCCGACGTCAAGGGGCGGCTGGCCAAATATGGCCGTGCGCCGGATGAGCTGAAAATCCTTCCGGGCGTATTTCCGGTTGTCGGCCGTAGCGAGGCCGAAGCTCAGGACAAGTTTGGACAGTTGCAGGCGCTGATATCGCCGGAGGTCGGGCTCAATCTGCTGGCCGCCTTCCTGGGCGACCCCGATATCGTCAATCACCCCGTCGACGGTCCGATCCCGGCGCCGAAGCCGACGGAGGGCGGCAAGAGCCGCCAGGCGCTGATCGTCGATCTGGCCCGTCGGGAAAATCTGACGATTCGCGATCTTTATTTGCGGATCGCCGGCGCCCGCGGCCACTGGCAGATCGTGGGCACGCCGACGCAAATCGCAGATCAGCTGGAAGAGCGCTTCCAAAATTATGGCGCCGACGGCTTCAACATCATGTCGCCCATTCTTCCGACCGGTCTCACCGACTTCATCGAGCTGGTGCTGCCTGAACTGCGCCGGCGCAACCTGTTTCGAACCGAATATGAAGGACGGACGCTGCGCGAACATCTCGGGCTCAGGCGGCCGGCGAACTCGTTCCGCTTTCCGCACGCCGATGCGGCCGAGTAGCAGAAATCTTCGCATTCAACCAATAGGCCGGTTTCATGAGGATCGCTCTGTCTCGTTTCCTTGTTCTGACGATCGCCTCGGCGGTGCTCGCACTGGCGCTCGGCATCGGCGCCAATTCCGCGTCTTCCGAACCGCTCCGGGTCCGGATTGGGTTCGCCTCGGCCGGTGCGGACAACAGGCAATTCTCCGGGGGGTCGTCGGCCGCGATCGCGCACTCCGAGCACTATCTGGATGACGAGCTGCGCGATCTGCCCGAGGTTCAGGTCGAATGGTCCTTCTTCAAGGGCGCCGGTCCTGCCGTGAACGAGGCCTTCGCCAACAATCAGCTAGACTTCGCCCTCGAGGGCGATCTGCCCCAGATCATCGGGCGCGCCAACGGCCTCAAGACCAAGATCCTGCTGGCGACGGGCGCCCATTCGCCAACCTACCTCGCCGTTCCCCAGGGTTCGCCAGTCAGGCGCATAGAAGATCTGAGGGGTAAGAAAGTTTCGATCTTCCGCGGCACCAACAACCATCTCGCCGCAGTGAAGGCGCTTGCCGGCCACGGCCTGCAGGAAAAGGATCTGCAGGTCATCAATATGGACACCGCCGGCACCAATGCCGCCCTGATCTCCCGGGATATCGACGCGGCCTTCGGCAATTTTCCACTCGCCGGCCTCGCCGACAAGGGACTGGCCGAGATCATCTATTCGACCAAGAACGACAGCCCGAGCTACGAGCGTCATTCGACGCTGATCGCGCAGGAGGCTTTTGTGCGCGCCCATCCCGAGGTCACCCAGCGAATCGTCAACGCCATCGTTCGTGCGGCGAAATGGAGTTCGGAGGAATCCAACCGGGAGGCCTTCTTCGAGATTTCGGCGCGCAGCGGTTTCCCGGCTTCCGGCTTTCGCTTCGATTTCGCCGGTCAGGAGCTGAAGTACCGCAATTCGCCGCTGATCGACGATTCGATCCTGGAGCACTACCGGTTCCAGGCCAAGCAGGCGAGGGAGTTCGGATTGATCAGGCGGGACGTCGATGTCGAGGGCTGGTTCGACCGCAGCTTCCTCGACAAGGCGCTCGCGAGCCAGGGCCTCACCAACTATTGGCAGGCCTACGATGCCTCCGGCAAGGCCATTGTCGCCGGGCGGTAGCGGACGATCGATACGTGGGACACCTACAGGGAGAACCATGAGCGGACATCTCGACGTTCAGCATGTCAGCAAGCGTTTCCAGGTCGACGGCAAGCCTATCGAGGCGCTGAGCGATATTTCATTGTCGATTCAGCCGGGCGAGTTCGTATCCATCGTCGGCCCAAGCGGCTGCGGCAAGTCAACGCTGCTGCGGCTGCTCGCGGGGCTCGATCGCGGGTTCGAGGGCAACATCCTGCATGACGGCAAGCCGATCGTCGGCACCAGCCTGGATCGCGGCATTGTATTCCAGGAGCCGCGGCTGTTTCCCTGGGCGACGGTGCGGCACAACATCGGACTCGGGCTGCAAAATGCGCCAATCGGCAGGACTCAAAAGGAGGAGATGATCGAAGCGCATGTGCGGCTGGTCGGGCTGCAGGGTTTCGAGCGTGCCTATCCCCATCAATTGTCGGGAGGGATGGCGCAGCGCGCGGCGATCGCGAGGGGCCTCGTCAACCGGCCGCAGATCCTGCTGCTTGATGAGCCGTTCGGCGCGCTCGACGCGATGACGCGCGGCAAAATGCAGATCGAGCTGCAGCAGATCTGGGCCCACGAGAAGATCACCATGGTGCTGGTCACCCACGACGTCGATGAGGCGGTCTTTCTCGGCGATCGGGTGATCGTGCTGGCGCCGCGGCCCGGGCGCATTTCCCGCATCTTCGAGGTGACGACGAGGCGGCCCCGGCAGCGAACGGACGATGACCTGATCCATGTTCGCAACGAAATTCTCCTCGCCCTCGAGGCACAGGAGCCCAAGCCATCGCCGCTCGCCCGATCGACCGGGGATCTGATTGAAAGACCAGCCGCGTGACCAGTGAATTGACGATCGCCCGCTCGATCGGGCGCAACGTATTGCAGGCTCGCGGTTCCGATGCGCTGGCCGATTGGTTCCGGCGGCTCTGGCGGGGTGCCCTTCCTCTGCTCTGGGGTCTGGTATTTCCTGCCATCGTATTGCCGATCTGGTTCGCGGGCACCTATTGGGGCTGGTTACCGCAACAGATCCTGCCGACGCCGTCCGAGGTCTGGTCCACGCTGCTCGACATGTTGCGCAGCGGCGAATTGAAGATGCACACAACAATCAGCCTGCTCCGCGTAGTCTATGGATTTGCCGCTGGCACCGCAGTCGGCTTGGCACTTGGCGCCGCGATGGGTCTTTCCCGCAGGGTCGACGACTATGTGCGTCCGCTGTTCACCGCGATCGCCCAGGTGCCGGCGCTGGCGTGGATCCCGCTTGCCATGCTGTTTCTTGGAATTGGCGAGACCTTGAAAATCGTGGTGATTGCCAAGGCGGCCTTCGTGCCGGTGGTGATGAACACCAGCGCCGGTATCCGCAATGTTCCCCTGGAGTTTGCCGAGGTCGGCGATACCTTCAAGTTCAGCGCCTGGCAGAAGCTGCGGCTGGTGGTACTGCCAGGCGCGATCCCGTCGATCTTCACTGGGCTGCGTTACGGTCTCACCCATGCCTGGATCGCCCTTGTCAGCGTCGAACTGGTGGCCTCATCGGAGGGGCTTGGCTACCTCCTGGTGTGGGGTCGTCAGATGTTCTGGCTCGATACCGTGCTGGTTGCTATGATCGTGATCGGGCTGGTCGGATTTGCAACAGACACGCTGCTCGCCAAGATCGAACAGCATTTGCAGCGGTGGCGCATCCATGGCGCTTGATGGGATCAGCCCGGAGGCCCGACTGCCCACCGGTTTTCTCCGCGGCCTCGCGCTCCCGCTCGGTCTTCTGACGCTGTGGGAGCTGTCGAGTCATTCCGGTCTCTTCAATCAGCAGTTCCTCCCGCCGCTGGAGAAGGTTGCGTCAACGGCCTGGCGCGAATGGACGAACGGCGAATTGCTGTCCGATCTGATCGTCAGCCTGCGGCGCGATCTCACGGGGTTTGCGATCGGCACCGGCACCGGCATTGCCGTCGGGCTGGCGTTGGGGCTGTCGCGGACCTTCGACAAGATTTTCACGCGCTGGTTCAATGGCCTCAAGCAGATCGCGCTGCTGGCCTGGATACCGCTGATCTCGATCTGGTTCGGCTTCGATGAGGCGGCCAAGGTCGTGTTCGTGGCGCTCGCCGCGGCCATTCCGGTGATTCTCAATATTGTCGAGGGCATTCGCCTCACCTCGCAAAAAAGCATCGAGGTCGGCGAGGTCTTCAAGTTCAATCGCCGCCAGGTCATTGTGCTGATCTATCTGCCATCCGCATTGCCCTCGATCCTGACCGGTGTCCATCTCGCGCTGATCTATTCCTGGCTGGCCACCATCGGTGCAGAATATTTCATGGCCGCTGGGCCGGGCATCGGCGGGCTGGTGATCGCAGGCCGTGAGCGTTTCGAGATGGATCTGGTGCTGCTCGGCATCGTCGTGCTCGGTGGCGTCGGCTTCGCCCTCGACAGGATGGCCAACTGGCTCGAATACCGGTTGGTACCTTGGCGCCGGCCTTGACCGCCAGATGCCTCGGCAGGTCCAGTTGTAAATCTGACTTTGTCGCTTGGGCATCCGTTTTCCGGAAGCCCGTGGAGAACGTGCTGGACCTGTCTGTCGTTCTTCAGACCAGTATGAATCTCCACGGCGCGGTCGATCGAGAACGATCTCCTCTTTTTCTTTGAATGTTTGAAATCCGCGATCATGGACGGGCCCGTGCCGGGGTGAGATGCTGAAACCACTGAATCCTTCGGTCAGCGCGCGGCGTCGCGGGGAGATGGGCGATGATCGCCTGTCGCGATGCCGGATGAGCCCGATGCTGTGAGTAAATCATGAAACGCTGGCAAACCTGGTTGAATGCGGGAGCGGTAGCGGCAGTCCTGATCGGGCTGTCGTCGATCGTGCTCAAGAATCTACCGCATGACATCAAGTCACAGATCGTGAACGTGTCCTATGATCCGACCCGGGAACTGTACCAGGCGATCAATCCGCTGTTCGTGACTTCCTATGCGAAGGAAACCGGGCGGCAACTGACCATCGTGCAATCCCATGGCGGTTCGTCCAGGCAGGCCCGCAAGGTGATCAGCGGCGAACAGCCCGCGGATGTTGTCACCTTGGGTTTGGCCACCGACATCGACGCGTTGCGCAAGCGTGGTCTCGTCGCCGACAATTGGGCGGAGCGGCTGCCGAACAGGTCCGTTCCATACACGTCGACCGTCGTGTTCGTGGTCCGCAAGGGCAATCCGCACGCCATCCGCGACTGGCCGGACCTGCTCGCGCCGGACCTCGAAATCGTCACGCCGGATCCCCGGACCTCCGGTAACGGCAAGCTCGCCGCGCTCGCCGCGTGGGCCGCGATCGTCACGCGGGGAGGATCCGAGGATGACGCCGTCACCTATCTTCGGGCGCTCTATCATCACGTTGCATCATTGGATGAGGGTGCGCGCGGTGCTGCGATCAGGTTCGCAGTCCAGGAAGTCGGCGACGTGCATCTCAGCTGGGAAAACGAAGCCTTGCGCGAAGTGGCGGAGTCGAACGGCAAGCTGGAAATCGTATATCCGCCCGTCAGTATCCTGGCCGAGCCCTGCGTTGCCTGGGTGGACAGCACGGTCCAGAAAAATGGAACTTTGCCGGATGCAAAGGCCTATCTCGAATTTCTGTTCAGCGATCCGGCCCAGCAGACCATCGCCCATCTCGGCTACCGGCCGTACAAGCCCGGGATTGCCGACAAGGCGGGTGTCAAGTTTCCCCAGATCACGCTGGTTCCGGTGACCGCCATCGCGCGCGACTGGCGCGAGGCCAATGAGAAGTTCTTCGCTGAAAATGGCATCATCGATGCGGTTATCGCGCTTCGAGGCCTGTGAGCGCCGATGAGTAACTCCAGCCGAGATGCGTTGCGGCGCGATCTGATCGCTGGCCTCACCGTGGCCGCCATCTCGCTG
>NZ_JBEKXH010000150.1:0-13528 GCF_049512235.1 Bradyrhizobium sp. | reverse complement strand
AAAGGGTACGAGTTGGCCGGAGGCCGCGCCGATTCATCTCTCTCGTCCGGCGCCGGGCATCATCGCGGGGCTTTTTTGCGGCTATCTCGCCGTGGGTCTGCCGCTGCCGGTCATGCCGCTGTTCGTCCACGATCATCTGGGCTTCAACAATCTGATCGTCGGGCTGGTGATCGGCATCCAGTTCCTCGCGACTGTCCTGACGCGCGGCTATGCGGGCAGGCTCACCGACCACCATGGTGGCAAGCGCTCGGCGCTCCAAGGTGCGGCGGTCTGCGCGTTGGGCGGACTGCTCTATCTCGTCGCGGCCGTGCCGGGGTTATCCCCGGCGATCAGCCTCGCCATCATTGTCGTCGGCCGTCTGGCGACCGGCTTCGGCGAGAGCCAATTCGTCACCGGCTGTGTCTCATGGTCAATCGCCTCGGTTGGTCCGCAGCGCGCCGGCATGTCGATGTCCTGGACGGGCATCGCCATGTTCGCGGCGCTCGCCATCGGCGCGCCGATCGGTATGGCGCTCTATCAGACTTACGGGCTCAAGGCCGCCATGGTCGCCTGCATCGTCGCGCCACTCATTGCTGCGGTCATCGCGTTCCGCGAAGTGTCCTACACCAGCCCTGCGGGTCGGCGCCTGCCCTTCTTCAGCGTGGTCGGCCAGATCTGGCGGGAAGGTCTCGGCCTGATGTTGCAGGGCGTCGGACTATCGGGTCTGACTGCGTTCGCCTCGCTCTATTTCGCGGCGCGGAACTGGAGTCATGCGGGCCTCGTCATGACCGCCTTCGGCATCGGCTTCATCTTTGTTCGCGTGGTCCTCGGTTCTCTGCCGGACAGGATGAGCGGCTATCGCGTCGCTCTGTGGTCGCTGATCGTCGAGGCAATCGGCCAGGCGATGCTGTGGGGCGCTCCCCATGAGATCGTCGCGCTTGCCGGTGCGCTGGTCACAGGCCTCGGCTGCGCGCTGGTCTTCCCGGCGCTAGGAGTGGAGGCCCTGAAACGGGTGCTGCCGGCCAATCGCGGCAGCGCAATGGGGGCGTTCGTTGCGTTCCTCGACATCGCCTACGGCCTGTCCGGCCCTGCGGCGGGCGCGATCGCGGGTCAGTTCAGCTACGCAGCCGTTTATCAGTTTGGTGCCGCCTGCGCGCTGCTTGGTGCCGCACTCGTCGTCACCGCCCGCAGCCCCCGGCCCTGAAGATCGACCGAGCGCCGGCGAACAACGGCCCGCCGGCCAAGCCCAAGGAGAAACATCATGTCACGCATCTTTATTTCCGGCTCGTCAACTGGACTCGGCCTGATGGCAGGCGAACTGCTCATCAGTCAAGGTCATCCGGTCGTTCTTCACGCTCGCAACGCCGCCCGGGGCGAAGACGCCAAACGCGCGCTACCTGCCGTCCAAGCGATCGTAACAGGTGACCTGGAGACGATCGCCGGCGCCAGGGACGTCGCAGCACAAGTCAACGCACTCGGTCGCTTCGACGCGGTCATTCACAATGCGGCCGTCGGCTATCGGGAAGGCCACCATATCACCGCCGACGGCCTGCCACACGTCTTCGCGATCAACACGCTCGCCGCCTATATCCTCACGGCACTGATCGAAAGGCCCAGGCGGTTGGTCTATCTGAGCTCGGGCATGCACCACCATGCTGACGCCCATCTGGACGATATCGTTTGGCGCAGGCGGCGCTGGAACGGATCGACAGCTTATGCCGAGAGCAAACTGCATGATGCCATACTGGCCTTCGCCATCGCCCGCCGGTGGCCCGATGCCCTGTCGAATGCGCTTGAGCCCGGCTGGGTACCGACCAAGATGGGCGGTCCAGGCGCGCCCGATGATATGGACCAGGCGCATCTCACCCAGGCATGGCTTGCGGCGAGCGACGATCCCAACGCTCACACGACGGCCGGCTATTTCTATCACCTGAAGCCTCGCGAGCCGAATCCGCAGAGCCGGGATATCGCTCTCCAGGACAGGTTATTCGATATCTGCGAGGAAATTTCCGGTGTCGGGATGCCGTAGCTTGCGCGCTGCGTGCTTCGATCACGACAGACCAGGCCGATCACGAGGCCGATTCGTGCAGCCTGGCGCGGTCGTGGCGATCCTTCGGCTGCTAAATAAATAGTCCGACGCCAGATCGATCGCGAGCGACAGCCCCACCGAAATCTCGATCGAATAACACTGCACCATCGCGACATCCTTGCACTACTCGACCGCCATATCTGCGGACATCTTCAACAGAATCGCACCCGGCCGCTCTTCCATCGCGATCAGTTCCTGACTGGCCCGGTTCACTCGGGCGAAGCGTCAAGGAGAAAAAGAACTGGGCGCAGCCAGGCCGGAGGCGTTGCGATGGTCACGGTGGGCTCGACCGACATTCCCGGCGAAATCGAGCGCAACGCGTCAGCGGGGCCGTCGAGAGCGATCTTCACCGGAATGCGCTGCACCACCTTGACGAAATTACCGGTCGCATTCTCGGGTGGAAGCAAAGCGAAATTCGACCCTGTACCGCGCTGAAAGCTGTCGATGTGTCCATCGATGGGGTGATTTGGAAAGGCATCGATACGAATGCGAACCCGTTGTCCCACGCGCATATGTTCAAGCTGCGTTTCCTTGAAGTTGGCGGTGACGTAGGCTTGCGTGGGAACGGCCGCGAACAGCGTTTGGCCGGGCTGCACGAAGTTGCCGACCTGCACCGTCCTGTTGGCCACGCTGCCATCCGAGCCGGCATAGATCCTGGTGTAGGACAGATTGAGCTTAGCCTGGGCGAGCGCCGCCTCCTGCAATGCAATGCTGGCGTCCGCCTGCTGGACCTGGCTTTTCAGGACGTCGGTCTGGGCCTGTGCGGCCGCGAGTGCTGCGAGATCGTGCTCGAGTGTCGCTTTCTTCTGGCCGAAGTCAGATACGGCTTGTTGCTGGTTCTGTACGGTACCGGCCTGCCGATTTGCGAGGTCGGTGTAGCGATCCAGTTGCTGCTGCGAAAACTGGAGCATCGCGCGGTCGCTGTCGATCGTTGCCTGCGCCGCCGCGACGACATGGACCTGCTGGGCCAGCTGCTGCAGCACGTTGACCTTCGCTGCCTGCGCACTCAAAAGATTGGCCTCGGCACTCTTCACGGCGACCTCGAAATCGCGGGGATCGATTTCGACCAGTAGCTCATTTGCCTTGAAGTGACTGTTGTCGCTGACGTGAAGGGCCGTGACATAGCCGGCCACCTTCGGCACCACCGAGACGGTGTCCGCCTGAACATAGGCGTCGTTGGTCCTCTCGACATAGAGAGGAGGAATGGTGACATAGGCGGCTGCGAGCACGAGACCTGCCGCGGCGCCGGCGACCCATAGTGGAAACCGGCCTTGTCGACTTTTATTGCCAGCAGCCGGCGGGGTTTTGTCCGCCGATGAGCCGGTTCCGGTTGAAGGCTCGGCTGGCATTGGAAATTCCAAAACGGAGCGTGCGGCGCCTATGACGGTCGAATTTGCGAGGATCATTTCTTCACCGGGGTTGGAGACATCAGGGGAACCAGACACAAAGCGAGTAAACCGATCGCAGCCATGAAGAAAAATGCGTCAGCATAGGCCAGCGTCGCCGCCTGGCGCGCGCTAGCCTCCGCGAGCAGCTTGGTGGCCATGTCATGCGCGAAGACCGCGGATGCACCGCCGCGCTGAGTGATGGTGTTTGCCGCGGTGTTGAGCCATTGGGTAACCAGCGGGCCCGTCGCCTGAAGATGCTCGAACAGCCGGCTGGAGTGCATTTGCTCGCGCCGATCCAGAACGATCGTGACCAGCGTGACGCCGAGCGAAGTGCCAAGCTGCCGGAACGTCATGTAGATCGAGACCGCGTCCAGTTGGGCCTCCTGCGGCAGGCGGCCAACCGTGCCGACGGCGACCGACGACAGCAGCGGGGCCAGGCAGAAGGCATAGAGAATCAAGGGGAACGCGAAGTACGCGTACGGCGTCCCCGGCGTGACGAGGCGCGCCATCAACAGCATCGACAAAACCAGCATCACCAGCGCGAAGGTGAGAACCTTGCGCTGTCCGACTTTGGCGATCGACCACGTCACCAGCGGTCGCATCGCGGCGGCCGTCAGCGCATAGATGCACATGATCCGGCCGGTATCGGTCGCATTCAGCTCTCCGGGGTAAACGTTGCGGAGGAATTCCGGTAACGCGTAAACGCTGCCGGACAAAATGATGCCAACAAACGTGCCCAGGAGGATCGATGCAAGGACGTTGCGATCCCGCACCAGATCGAGCCGAAGCAGCCGCACGTCATTGCTTGCCTGCAATTGCCAACCAATGAACAATACCAAGGCGCCGACCGCGATTGAGCTCAATAGCTGAATCCAGGCGGACCCAAACCAGTCATCGATTTCGCCGCGGCTGAGCACGATTTGCCCGCAGATCAGCGCGGTGGCCAGCAGCGCGATACCAAGTCCGT
This sequence comes from Bradyrhizobium sp., assembly GCF_049512235.1. Taxonomy (GTDB): domain Bacteria; phylum Pseudomonadota; class Alphaproteobacteria; order Rhizobiales; family Xanthobacteraceae; genus Bradyrhizobium. Next base: position 9,105 of record NZ_JBEKXH010000150.1, on the reverse strand, counting down.
CGACGCTTGTGGCCCGTTTATCCGTACTGGCTGGGACTTCGGGAAAATACCGTTTCAACAACACGATCGCCGCGACGACGAAGATGACATTCGGCAAAAAAATCAGGCGCCATCCGTAGTTGTCGGTAACATAGCCGCTGAACAAGAGGCCGACGGTCGTTGAGAGATACAGCATCACCGAGATCCGCATCATCGACTTGCTGCGGTTCTGCCGGGGAACGAGCAGATAGACGCTGGCGCGCCACCACATGGTCAGACCCGCGCCGGAGAATCCGAGAATGGCGCGCCAAAACAGCATCGTCTCGGGGGTGGCCGCCGCCGCGCAACCGAGCGAGGCGATCACGAAAACCACGGCCGAGCCGATAATATAACGCAGGTGTCCGACATAGCCCGCCATCCAGATCGAAACGGGAACGCCGAGCAACAGCGCGGAGCTATAGATTGTCAGAAACCAGCTGGCTTCATCCTGGGAGACGCCGAAGGAGCCCGCCATATCCGGCAGCACGAGATTGACGGCGTCATAGGTGTAGAACTCCATCCACGTCGCCAACCCCAGACCAACCAGCATCCAGCTGGTCTGACCTGGATTTGTGAAGCTATCGCTCGCTTTGATGGCGACGCCCTCAGGCGATGGCAGGGTGACGTCCGACATGACCGAAGCCCGTTGTTGCCTTTCACGCAGCGCAAGATGCGCCGGCGCTCCAGGCCCCGAAAGCCATCGTGGCGCAAAAGAAGTTTGCAATAAGCGGAAACGACGAGCGATTTCCGTTTGCGTGGCGGGTCCCAGAATGCCATTTTGTCATAAAAAGCATTAAGTTAGGATAGCCGCTGGGAAGGAAGAACAGCTTGGACGAGGTTTCTGAATTCGCGCTGTTTCGGGCCATTGTGGAGACCGGAGGCATCTCCGCCGCAGCGCTTGCCCTTCAATCTTCGCCGGCGGCGGTAAGCCGCCGGCTGTCGGCATTGGAGACCAAACTCGGGGTTCGTCTGGCGGAGCGGAGTTCGCGCCGCTTCCGTCTGACCGATGAGGGCTTGCTGCTCTATGAACGATGCCGCTCCATTCTCGACCAAATTCGAGATGCGGAAGCCGAGGTTGCATCACGCGGCGGAGCGGCACGCGGATTACTCAGGATCGGCGCCCCCGCCGATTTTGGCCGGAAGCATATCGCTCCCCTTCTACCCACATTCACGGCTCAACATCCAGGGCTCGATGCTCATCTGATCCTCTCGGACATCGGTCTCGAAAACGAATCCGATCATTGCGATCTGGTTTTCCGCGTCGGGTTGCCCAGTGATCCCACCATGATTGCGCGCAAGATCGCGACGACGCGGCAGGTCGTTTGTGCATCACCATCCTACATCGCGCGTCGAGGCGCGCCTAATTCGCCTGAAGAACTGCATGGACATGACTGCCTGCGGCTGGCGCGCCGGCACCGCCTGATCGATCGATGGCGCTTCACAAAGGAGGGGGACGAGTTCGAGGTGCAGGTATCGGGCACCCTGTCCAGCGGCGACGGGTCGGTGTTGCGCGCATGGGCATTGTCGGGCGAAGGCTTATCCTGGGAGGCATACTGGGATATTGCGGATGACCTGGCCGCAGGACGCCTGGTCGAGTTACTGCCGGAGTACCGCTGCTCGCTGATCGAACTATACGCCGTGTTCGCGCCCAGCAAACCCGTCCCGCTCCGCATCCGGCTGTTCGTCGATCATATGCTGCGGATGATGCGGCAGGTCACCAGGGATGACCTGACCAAGGATGCGCTTGGCGCGGAAGCAGCCGTGCCGGATTGATGCGTCCAGTTTTTTTCACACTGGCCTGATGTCCGCCCCGGTCTATACAGCGGCCAGTTGGTCGGTCCGTGCAAGAAAGTCCTCGCTCCATTGTCGGCTGCTCAAGCCCAGTTTCTGCGCCGGGCCGATACGAACGCGTTCGTAGCGCTTCAACGCAGCCTCCAGGTCACCGCTTCTCGCTTCCAGTATCCGACCCAGCGCTTCTACGTCCTCAAGGCCGGTATATAACCCCGCCCCCGTCGCGGGCACCGCGACATGGGCGGCATCGCCGATCAAGACCAGAGGACCTCGAACCAGCCGCACCGGCACATATTCGGCAATCGGGGTTGCGAACACATTGCGACGATCGAGCGTGCCAAGGATCACACTTTTCCAGGGCTCCGGCCAGTTCGCTTTCGCCAGATTCTCGAGACGATGAATTAAAGCTTGGGTCAGCTCATGCCGAAGAAGACTTCGTTTGACGATCGTGTCCTCAACGCAGCCGAACATCTCAAAGATCGGTGTGCAATCAGGATCGTACCAGACCCAGTTGATGGTGCGCTGTCCGGTCGCAACCTCGCCGTTCGGTCCCGGAATCGCATACGAAACCAGGCGATACCGATCCGTCCAAAGGCTGCCCTTGTCGCGTCTACGGTCGAAATTTACACCGACCGGCATGTCGGCTTCCGCGATCGTGCCTCGCCAAAGCCCGTAACCTGCATAAACAGCATCGGGCGACTCCGGGGCAACAAACTGCCGGACCACACTTCTGTATCCGTCAGCCCCGATCACCAGATTCGCGGCATATTGGCGATCTGTGGTGACGACCCGGCGGTTTACTTCATCCAGATGGATGTCGGTAACTGGCTGACCCGCAATCAGCCTGACGTTATCGAGTTTCTCGGCAACACGGCGTAGCCAGTAATGGATCGCGGACCAGTTGGTGGATTCCCATCGACGCGTTACGACCGGCAATCCCGGATGATCCGGCGTACCGAAAGCAGAGACGCCCGTGACGGCGGAAAGCTGCTTGCGATCGACGCCGATCCCGGTGCCGAAATTTGGAGAAAAGTCCGGATTTCTCTCCAAGACCGTGACGTCAAGGCCGGCGCGAGCCAATCGAATGGCCGCGGCAAGTCCCGTCAAGGAACCACCGACGATGATAACGCTACGAGAATGATACGACATTTTTTTCTCCGCTCCGCCATATTTCATTACGGCGATCGCGCCTCACAGGTCGGAAGGCGACGTCAGGCCTGCAACTAAATAGTCTTTTAGAAAGCACGTCTGATTGTGAAGCACGGGGGCATTTTGCAAAGCAGTCGGGCATCAGCCCTGGAGCTCGTCGCTCTCCGGACAAGGCCGGAAAACCGGAGTTGCCTGCAACCGCGAAATAAATGCCCGCTGAAAGCCCGACGCGATGGAGGGATGGCAGGCGAAGAAGTGATCCAGCGCGTCCTTTTTCCAGACAAGACAGCGTGAATGCGCGGTGAGGCGGATCGTGCTGGAGAACGGCTGCGCCGACAATGCGCCCATTTCTCCGATGATCGCGCCGGCGCCGAGCGTAGCGACATGTCCGCCGTCCCGCTCGACCTCGGCGCTACCTTTCAGAAGGATCACGACCTCGGTTACGCGGGAGCCCTGAATTGCCAGTATGTCTCCGGGTTTGCCATCCCGCCACCGCGCCAACCGCGTCAGGCGATTGAAGGCAGAGACAGTCAGGTTGGGAAAAATGAAGTCATGAAGCGTTCGCTTCTCGCCATGCAACGTGGCCGGGTACAGTTCCCAGAGACCAAGCAAAAGCTGGAGGATATTGACCAGCAGAAATAACGCCGCCGACACCAGTGACGCTCTGTTGACGTGGTCGGATGAAAGAAAGCTGATCGCAAAAAGGATTGCCGAGACGATGATCGTCATCAATCGCAACGCAGGCGTATTTTTCAACCTCACCGCGACAGCCGCAATTGCATATCCAGCACCGAGCAACGTTACCGACGCGTTGGCGAATCTTGCGCTGCGATCTGCATGCTTCAGCCCGGAGGCATGGTTCATTGTTACGCTTGTCATCACGATCTCCATTCGTCTTTCGCTGAACCCTGACGAAATCCGAAGCGATTTTAACGTCCTCGACCATGCGCGAAACCGCCGCTGCCGGAAGCGATCATTGCGCTGGATGAAAATGACGGGCGACGGCGGATTGGCGCTCCACGCCCGGGATATCGAAGCGTTTGTGCGATGCAGGGTCTAGTTTGCGCACAGCGGAACCATGGCTTTCTCCGGCGGAGCTTTCGGAGCGCGTCCGCCAGAACGATATAGCGTTCATGGCGCGGAAGAAGGTGCTGTTGCCTTCGACGAAGCGTCCGACAGCAATAGGAGATCACCATGCGAAAGACAATTTTGACCGTTCTCGGCGCGACCCTGGTCGTCGCCTCACTGATGCAGACGGCTGTAGCCGCTGAACATCATCGCGCACACAAGACGGACCGCGCGCCGGTATCCGCCAGTCAGCAGTTTCGAAATGCCAACGACCAGGTGCCGCTCCCTTCCCAGGCCGAACAGGATTTCGAGTACTGGCAGGGTCACGGAATGTCGGCGCCAGCGGGTCGCTGATGGCTGATTCGATCGAACACAAAGCCCCGGGATATCCGGGGCTTTTGCGTGGAGCACCCCGGCGTCAGGAACGAAAAATGCCCCCCTGTAGTGGAGAGCCGGCACTGCCGAAAAACGGTGAAACCACCAGTTCCCCGCGTGCTTCAGGCCAATGTTTCCGCTGGGCGCAAATAACGGTTCCGCAGGCGCCTGTTTCGGAATCCGGCGGGCTGAAATACGTCTGCTTTCAACGAAGCCCACGCTGCACAGCCAGTGGAGTGTCCCATGATCATTGAAAATGAGGCCATGCTCACCGATGCGGTACGCGCGGACATGGCGGCCACCCCCGACCAGCGGCTGCGCGAGGTGATGGATGCGCTGGTGCGCCACCTGCACGCCTTTGTCAGAGAGGCGCGTCCGACCGAAGAGGAATGGGACAAGGGCCTGGCATTCGTCACCGGCCTCGGACAGATGACGAACGACAGCCATAACGAGACCATCCTGGCTGCCGACATACTGGGTCTCAGCACCCTCGTCGGCATGCAAAATAACCCCACTTGGGGTGGCGAGACCGAGGCCGCGCTGCTCGGGCCCTTCTGGCGAATGAACTCGCCCAAGCTCCCCCTTGGCGCCTCGATCGCACGGGATGGGACTCCAGGTATACCGCTTCATGTCGCCGGTCGGGTGACCTCCGAGGGCCAACCGGTCGCAGACGCCATCGTGGATATCTGGCAAGCCGATCCACGCGGCATGTATGACAACCAGATCGAAGGCCTCGAGGGCATGAACCTGCGCGGCCAATTCAGGACCGATGCTGACGGCCGCTACCACTTTCGTTCCGTTCGTCCCGCCGGCTACCCGGTGCCCATGCACGGTCCTTCCGGTGAATTGCTGCGGGCGCAGCAGCGTTCGCCATTCCGGCCCGCGCACGTCCACTTCATGGTCTCCAGGCCCGGCTTCAAGACGTTGGTCACGCAGGTCTTCGTTGACGACACCCGGCACCTGGAAACCGACGTCACCTTCTCCGTGACGCCGAGTCTGATCGGCCTCTTGAAAGAGCACGACACGCTCGATGGCGCGCCGGAAGGTTTCACCGCCCCGTGGTGCTCAATGGTCTACGACCTGTCGCTGGCGCGCGGCGAAAGCCGTCTCCCGACCCCTCCCATTCGCTGAGGCGATCATGTCCCTTGATGCAAAACTGCTGGCTAACAAGACCGCCGTCGTGCTGGGTGGCACCGGCGGGATTGGGCTCGCGGTCGCCCAATTGATTGCCGAAGCGGGCGCGGCCGTCGCCGTCGTCGCGAGCCGAGACTTGACCAAGGCCCAACGTCTTGCAGTGAGCCTCGTAGGCAAAGGCCATCACGGCTACGCCAGCCGAATCGAGAATGCGGGTGAACTCGCCGCACTTGCACAGGCCGTCCAAATCAATATGGGCGGTGCGGACATCCTGGTGAATTGCGCCGGCTTTACCCGTGCCATTCCCCATGCTGATCTGGATGCGCTGGACGACGAGACATTCGACCGTATCCTGGCCGTCAACACACGGGCCGCTTTCTCCGCCATCCGGGCTTTCGCACCGCAATTGCGAGTACGTGGTGACGGGCTCGTGGTGCAGCTCTCCTCGATTGCCGCGACCACGGCGGTCGGCTCCTGCGTCGCCTACTGCGCGGCCAAGGCTGGCATGGACGTGATGGGTATGGCGCTTGCCCGTGTGCTGGCGCCGGAGATCCGGGTCCTTTCTGTTTCGCCCGGGGTTGTCGACACCGACTTCGTGCCGGGTCGCGACCATGGCGCGCGCGAGAAGACCGCCGCCACCACGCCGCTCAAACGGCTCTGTACGCCGCAAGACGTCGCCGCAACGGTGCTCGCCTGCGCCACCACGCTGCGGTTCTCCACCGGCAGCGTCATCCAGGTCGACGGAGGGAGGCATCTCTGATGAGCAACCATACGCCCCATAGCAAAGTCGTGATCACCTGCGCGTTGACCGGCAACCTGACCAAGCCGGAGCAGTCGCCCTACCTGCCGATCACGCCAGCGCAGATCGCCGACAGCGCAATCGCGGCCAGTCGGGCCGGCGCGGCGGTGGTCCACATACACGTGCGCGATCCCAAGACCGGGCGCCCGTCGATGGAGCTCGAGCTCTATCGCGAGACGATGGAGCGGATTCGCGCCAGGGTCCCGGAGCTGATCATCAACCTGACCACGGGCCCGGGGGGACGTTTCGTGCCTTCCGACGATGATCCGAGAGTGGCAGGTCCGGGCACCACGCTGATGAAGCCAGAGTTGCGGGTCGAGCATATCGCGGCGCTGCGGCCCGACATCGCCACGCTCGACCTCAACACCATGAACTCCGGGGCTGAGGTGGTGATCAATACGCCGCGCAACATCCGCCGCATAGCCGAGCGTATCCGGGCGGTCGGCGCCTTGCCGGAGATCGAATTGTTCGATTCCGGCGATTGTCACCTCGCCCGCGACCTGATCGCCGATGGCACCCTGGTTGGGCCCGGCCTGTTCTCGCTCGTGCTTGGCGTGAAATACGGATTCAGCGCGACGCCCGAGACCATGATGTACGGCCGCAACCTTCTGCCGGACGGCGCGGTCTGGAGCGGCTTCGGCATCGGCCGGGCGGAATTTCCGATGGTGGCGCAGGCCTGGCTGCTCGGCGGTCACGTCCGCGTCGGCATGGAGGACAATTTGTACCTTGCCAAAGGAGTGCTCGCGGAGAGCAACGCCGCCCTCGTTGCTCGGGCCGTCGAAATTCTCCGCTGCCTCGGCGCCGAACCCGCAACCCCCGCCGAAGCGCGCGCCGCGTTCGGCCTGTCCTAAGGAAGCACACCATGCTGCGCTTACGCCTCAAGCAAAAAGCCGATCGTCTCGACGACCTCGATTTGCAGCTGGAACGCTTCGAGCCGCGCTGCGAGCCGGACCAGGTCGTGCTCGAGGTCCATAGCGCGGGCGTCAACATGTCCGACGTCAAGGCCGCACTTGGCGCGATGCCTCATGCGATTTGGCCGCGCACACCTGGGCGCGACTGGTCCGGGATTGTGCTCGAGGGTCCGGCTGGTCTCAGGGGCCGCGAGGTCTGGGGCACCGGGGGCGACCTTGGAATCTCGCGCGATGGCTCCCACAGCCACTGCCTCGTGCTACCGTCCGCGGCGGTGCGTCCGAAGCCGGAGGCGGTCGGATTGATCGAAGCCGGTGCCGTCGGCGTGCCCTTTGTCACCGCCTATGAGGGCTTCAGGTGTGCCGGCTTGCCGCAAGCCGGCGACGTCGTCCTGGTGCTGGGGGCAAACGGCAAGGTCGGGCAAGCTGCGATACAGATCGCCACCATGCTGGGCGCCCGGGTATTCGGGGTCGAGGCCAAGGCCGAGGCCTATCGTGGTCACGCCAATGCGCCGGTGCGCATGATCGATGCCGCGAGCGAAGACGTCGCCGCCGTGGTTCGCCGTGAAACCGATGGCGGCGGGGCGAACATCGTCTTCAATACGGTCGGCTCGGTTTACTTCGAAACCGCCTGCGAGGCGATGGCGCTTGGCGCCCGCCAGATCTTCATCTCGACCATCGATCGCGCGGTGGCGTTCGACATCCTGCGGTTCTATCGCGGCCGTCATGCCTTCTTCGGCATCGATACGCTGGCGCTCGATGCGGTCGCGAGTGCGGAAATTCTCGAAACCTTGACGCCGGGATTCGAGACCGGCACGCTGAAGCCGTTCGCCGTTGACAAAACCATGCAGTTGGCTTCCGCCAAGGATGCCTACCGCGCCGTCCAGGCCGGAAGCCGCGAGCGTATCGTCCTGACCCGGTAGCATCTGGACATCGTCTGCTGGCCGGCCATGTCCGATGCTCTGGCTCTCGGCCACGCGTCAATCGACCGACCGCTTCGCGCCAACTGCGGCCGGATCAGCTGCATGATCCGCGTTTGGTCTACTGAAGCAGCGTTTTAGAAGCCTGCTGGCGAAGTGTTATCCTAGAATGATTGCCTTCGGTTCCAGGTACTCTTTCAGTCCGTAGACGCCGCCCTCACGACCAATGCCGGACTGCTTGTAGCCGCCGAACGGCGCGAGCGGGTCGTGATTCAAGGTATTGATAAGTACACGCCCAGCCTGCAATTGACGCGCGACGCGACTGGCCCGTTCCGGGTTGGATGAGTTGACATAAGCCATAAGTCCGAACTCGGAATCATTTGCCATTCGGATGGCGTCTGCTTCGGTCTTATAGGTTAGGATCGAAAGAACCGGTCCAAAGATTTCTTCTCGCGCAATCTTCATCTCTGGCTTCACGTTCGCAAAGACTGTCGGTTTGACAAAGTTGCCGCGTTCCAGGCCTTGTGGGCGGCCTTCACCACCAATAACCACCTCCGCACCTTCGTCGATCCCTGAGCGGATGTAGCTTTGTACGCGCTGGTATTGCTTTTGGCTCATGAGTGGACCCATCGTCACATCGCTGTCGTTCGGATCACCGACTTTGATTTTGGCAACCGCCGCTTTGACAAGCTGCTTCACTTCATCAAGGCGATTTTCGGGAACAAACAAGCGAGAGCCAGCGATGCAAGCCTGGCCATTGTTGAGATAGCAGGCATTCACGGCCATAGGGATTGCCTTCGCGAAGTCGGCATCATCCAGGATGATGTTTGCGGACTTCCCGCCCAATTCCAGGGTCAAGCGCTTCATCGTGTCCAAGGCGTTCTTGGCTACGAGCCTTCCGATTTGAGTTGATCCGGTGAAAGCGATTTTGGCGACATCGGGG
>NZ_JBEKXH010000149.1:0-17528 GCF_049512235.1 Bradyrhizobium sp. | reverse complement strand
CCCAGTACTTGACGCCATAGCCTTTTGTCTTGGCATAAGTGACCCACGCCGCCGCAAGGGCCGGTGTCCCACCGCCAACGCCTGTGGGGCCGGAGCCGTAGTTCACGGTGATGATCGGGGTGGTGCCGGTACTCTTGACCACCCCCATGAAGGCATCGAAGGTATTGTTGGGATTGGCGAACCCGCCCTGGTTCGGAACGATCGAATTGGTCTGCCAGTTATAATCGTCCGAGGTCGAGCCGCCGGGATAACGGATCGCGCTGATGCCGGCATTGGTCAACAGACCCGGCACCGCGGCATCGAGCAGGTTGCCGTCCCAGACCGCGCTGTTGATGCCGAACGCGAGGGCGGGGATGGTGCTCAATGCCGTCCCCGCCGTGATCTGGACCGTCGAGGTGGTCTGCGCGGATCCCGGCGACGTCAGAAAAACTGTCGCGAGAAACAAAAAACCTGAACCGATCGATAGGGCGTGGGGCGCTGGCATTTGTGCTTATCCTTGTTATTGATGTTACCGATGCAACACTCCGAAATACGACTGCCGGTGGCCCGCGACCATGCCGGCGATAGCCTGGTCGCGAGCCGTTTTTATTAGAAGATGCCGGACTGACTAAAGGTAGAGCCTCCCGCCGTATAGGTGAGGGACCAGCTGTCGGTGGTGGCGAGATGCTGGGTGCCGTTGCCGCCGATTTGCGCGGCGAAGGTGCCGCCGCCGTTGATGGTCAGGCCGGGCGGGGACGTGAAGGTGTAGACGATCGAAGCGCCGCTAGTATGGGTTCCGACAATATTGGTCGTGAAGGTGTTGTACAAGTTGCTGAAGACCGCGTTGACCGCAGGCACCGTGATCGTCAGCGCCAGGTTCGTGATCGGAACGCTGGTCGAAAGCACGACGTCGTCCTCATCGAACCACGGACCAACCGTACCCGCCTTGCCGGTGAAAGTTGCCGGTCCTGCGCCGGTCCCGCCGCCAGTCGAACCGCCGCCAGTACCGCCGCCTCCGCTCTGAGCCGCGGTCACGGTGAGGCCGAGCGCCGTGGTCGCGCTTAAGCTGCCGCTGGTCCCGGTGATGGTTACATTGCTGGTACCCGGGGTCGCCGATGTGCCGGCGAGGAGCGTCACGGTCGTGGAGGTCGCGGATGACACTGGGTTCAACGAGGCGGTAACGTTGCCGGGCAGGCCGCTCGTCCCGAAGGCGACAGCGGCGTTGAACCCGCCGGCGGGGGTAACCTTGACCGCGGCGGTGCCGCTGGCGCCCTGGGTCACCGACACAGTGGTGGGCGCTGCCGACAGCGTGAAACTCGGTGAAGGCGGCGGGGTGCCGCCGCCGCCAGCCCCGCCCGGGACAACTGGCAACGCGTTCTGGACCAGCATGGTGAACTCGGCAGGGAAGAATTTGCCGGCGGATGGCGGGTTCGGCAGCGAACCGGTCAAGGTGTTGTTGGCGAGCGCATTAGAGTGCGCAGGGTCGCAATTTTCGTCGGCGTTGCCGCTGATGAAGGCGGTGCTGGTGGCATAGGTGCCGTCCGACTCTCCCGGCGGCTTGATCCAGACAAAGGCCTCAAGCTGCGGGAAAAATCCTGGGCTGGTCGTCGGGCTTGCCGTCGGTGGCGTGCCAAGTCCGGCGTTGCTCTGGTTGCACCATTGTCCCCGGGCATTGCGTTGGTCGATCTTGGTCGCATTGACGAATGTATTCAGGTCGGTGCTCGTGCTGGGACCGGTGGGCCGGTTGCTTGCTCCCCAGCCATTGCGCGAGGTATCGATCAGGAAGCCGATGCTGGCCGGAAAACCCGCATTGACGAAGGACGAGTACAAGGATGCATCATAGTCGGCCTCGTCGATATCGGGATTGAACTGGTAGAAGTTGGCCGACAAAACCTGATTGCCGCTAATTGATTCGGTGGCGGTCATGAACGGCTCTTTGGTCGGGGTGTAGTTGGCCGTATCGCTGATAAATCCATCGATCGAATTGAGGCCGGCGGTAGTGGCATGGACCACCCCTGTATAGAAGGTGACGGCCGGTGTCATGTTCGATGGCCAGCCCAGCCAGGCCGAGTGTCCGATATCGAGGTATTGATAGACGTTCGTCAGGGTGTGGAACTGGTTGACCGCAAACTGAATGCCCTGCACATAGACGCCGTTGAGCGACGCGGATCCGCTCTGTCCGCCGTTGGCGGCGACGCAATTCGGGATCGAGAAGCTCAGACCGGTGTTGGTGACCATATTCGGCAGCGAGTCCGGCTCGATCACCAGGACAAAGCGAACATTCGGGTTGCTCGCGAAGGGCTGCAGGATGTTGAAGATCGGAGTGATGTAATTCTGCTCGTATGTTTGGATGCCGGTCAGCGGCTGCGTCGGCGGATTGGGCGCGATGCTGATTTCGCCGTTTGAGGCGAGGGCGGCACAGTCGCGCTGGGGCAGATCGTAAATGACGAGTGTGATGACGACAGGCTCGGTACCTGTTTGCTGTTTCAGCGCCGCGGCAATGTGCTGTGCAAGGCTAAGCCGGCCGTTGTTGGCTGAACCACCGGCAATGGCTGCCATGCTGTCGATCCAGACTGCCGTCGGATAGCCCGCCACGGTCGCCATCTGAGCCTTGAGCTGCGCGTTGCTGGTCTGCGCGATGACCGCGGCAACCTCATTGGCGTAGTCCGGATTGACATACTGAGTCGCGCCAACGAAGGGATTGGCCACGTGTTGCGCGAACGCGTTCGATCCGACAAGGGCCAAAGGCAGCGCCAGAAGCGCTTTGCAGCATCCGCGCAGCAGGCGCGCGCGCGTACTCTCACGAACAGGCTTGAAGTATTGAAACATGTTTTTAGTCCCCTTTGTTGAGGTTGCTTGGATTCACCAGATCGATTTTCGGTGCCGTAATTCGTCGGCACATTACGGCGCGACGCAGGTTCCCTGGGTCGACGGAGCAAGCGCGCTGTGGAGATCAACCGAGGCAGCGGCAAAAGCGTCGCTGGCGCCGAACCACGCCGAAGCTTTAGGTGCGCCACGATGCGATTGGCATCGAAGCCTCCTTTTTTGTTGAGTTGATTTCAACGCGGACAACATGTACGAACGCGGGACGGCATACAGCCTAAAATTGCTCACTTTCAAAATAATATTAGAAATTGCATGCATAAGATGTGTGCAGTTCCTTGCTCAAAGAATCCCACGGCCCGGCGGAACCGCCTTTGTCGCCGTCATGAATTGAGCAGATCGGCCGGATCAATCGCCGTCGGCATCAGGCGCAGCGGCCCGCGAGGTCCTGCCGCGGAACAATGCGCTTAGCGGTCAGACGAGCGCGCGCCTGGCACGGCGATCCCGATGCAAAAGATAGAGGCGCACCAGCATGCGCCTCTATTGATGCAAACGTATGACGCGATCAGGCGATTTTGGCGTCGTGCACGCTGGCATCCGCGATGGCTTCGTTGCCCAGGATAAAACTGCGCCGCATCGGTTTGATCACGAACAGCGCCAGCAACGCGGCGGTCGCGTTAAGCGCCACCGCGATCACGAACACGGCCTGCCAGCCATAACTGGACGCAACAAGGCTCGCCAGCGGCACCAGCAGGGAGGCCGTGCCTTTGGCCGTGTACAGCATGCCGTTATTGGTGGTGGCGTATTTGACGCCGAACGTATCGCCGCTGGTGGCGGGGAACAGGCTGTAGATCTCGCCGAACACGCCGAAATACACCGCCGTTGCCAGCACGAACACGACCGGGATGTGACCGTACACCGACAGCGTCAGCAGCATCAGCGCGGCGGTCGCGAAGGCGATGAACATGGTGTGTTCGCGGCCGATATGGTCGGAGACCCAGCCGAAGAACGGCCGGCCGAAGCCGTCGAAGATCCGGTCGAGAGAGATCGCGAGGGTCAAGGCGGCCATCTGGAAGCCGAGCAGGCCGACCGGCTCATTGGCGATCTTGAAGTCCTTGGCAATCGGGGCAACCTGCGCGGCGGTCATCAGCCCGCCGGCGGCGACCATCACGAACACCAGATACATCACCCAGAAGATCGGCGAGCGCAGCACCTGCGGCGGCATGAAGTCGATCTTGGTCTGCGGCAAATTGAGCTGCTTCCTTTTCGCCGGCATGGCCTGCGACGGCTTGCGCAGGAAAAACGCGAGGATGAAGACGATCACGCCCTGCCCGATGCCGAAGGCGAAGAACGCGGCCTGGTAGCCGCTCGCCGCAATCATGTTGGCGATCGGCACCACGGTGATGGCAGCACCCGCACCGAAGCCGGCGGCGGTGGCGCCGGCGGCCAGGCCACGGCGGTCAGGAAACCACTTCAGCGCGTTTCCGACACATGTTCCGTACACCGAGCCGGCACCGATGCCGCCGATGATCGCGGCGATATAGAGCAGCACCAGCGAGTCTGCGCTCGAGTTCATCACCCAGGCGATGGTGATCATGATCCCGCCAAACATGACCACCGTGCGCGGGCCGTATTTGTCGACAAACCACGCTTCGAGCGGGACCAGCCAGGTCTCCGTCACCACGAACAGTGTGAAGGCGAGCTGGATCGCGGCCCGGCCCCAGTGAAATTTCGCGTCGATCGGATCGACGAACAGCGTCCAGCCGTATTGCAGATTGGCGATCATCGCCATGCAGACGACGCCCATTGCCAACTGCAACCAGCGGAAGTAGGCAGCCTGCGGCGGCGCTGTTGCTCGTGCAGTGGCAGTCATGTTTCCTCCCCAGGCACGCAACCGTTGGACGAGCGTTACCGGTCAGGACGATTTTGGTATGTGATATGCCAGAGCGCAAGTCATTATTCCCGCAAAGGTGCATTGCCGGCTTATGCAATATGTCGCAGCACCCTCAAAGTGCGGGACGCCCGAGTGCTGCAACAGGTCAAAAAAAGACCCCGGGGAAAACGGGGTCAAGTCGGGGAGGTGCGGCCCCAACCCGGCTGCGGCGGAAATGTTCCGAGCGGTGTCAGGTATGCCAGATGCCAGCGGCAGCTCGCCGCTGGCCGGGGCCAAATAAAAGGGCCGTCACTCGCCCCTTCGGCCCTGACATGCATCGATGCGCGGCGGCCTATTCGGCGGCAACCTTGCGCGGCGGATCGAGTGCGCCGGAATCGTGGATCTCCGCGACCTGGTGGTCGGAGAAGCCGAGCACCTGCCGCAGGATTTCATCGGTATGTTCGCCGAGCAGCGGCGAACGCGTCACATTGGTCGGACTGTCCGACAACTTGACGGGATTGCCGACCGACAGGTATTTGCCGCGCTCGGGATGATCGACCTCGACCACGGTGCCGGTCGCGCGCAGCGATTGATCCTCGGCCAGTTCCTTCATCGACAGGATCGGACCGCAGGGAATGTCGTCCTTGTTGAGAATATCCATGGCCTCGAACTTGGTCTTGGTCATGGTCCATTGTTCGATGCGCGCGAAGATTTCATTGAGGCGCGTCAGCCGCGCAGCCGGCTTGGTGTAATCGGGATGGGTCTTCCAGCCGGGCTCGCCGATCACGTCGCAAATTTTCTGCCACACCGGCGCCTGGGTGATGAAGTAGATGTAGGCATTGGGATCGGTCTCCCAGCCCTTGCACTTCAGGATCCGGCCGGGCTGACCGCCGCCGGAATCATTGCCGGCGCGCGGCACCGCGTCGCCAAATGGAATCCCTTCGCCGTATTGGCTGTACTCCTTGAGCGGGCCATAAGCGAGGCGCTGCTGATCGCGCAGCTTGACGCGCGCCAGATTCAGCACGCCGTCCTGCATCGCCGCAGTTACGCGCTGTCCCTGCCCGGTCGCAGTGCGCTGATAGAGCGCGGCGACGATGCCGAGCGCCAGATGCAGGCCGGTACCGCTGTCGCCGATCTGGGCGCCGGTGACCAGCGGCAGTCCGTCGCGAAAGCCCGTGGTCGATGCCGCGCCGCCGGTGCATTGCGCGACGTTCTCATAGACCTTGCAGTCTTCGTAAGGCCCCGGGCCGAAACCCTTGATCGAGGCCACGATCATTTTCGGATTGATGCTGTGAATCTTCTCCCAGGGAAATCCCATGCGATCGAGCACGCCGGGCCCGAAATTCTCCACCAGTACGTCGCATTTCCGGATCAGCGCGGCGAGGACTTCCTTGCCCTTCGGGTTTTTGGTGTCGAGCGTGATCGAACGCTTGTTGTGGTTGAGCATGGTGAAATACAGGCTGTCGACGTTGGGAATGTCCTGCAATTGACCGCGCGTGATATCGCCGACGCCGGGGCGCTCGACCTTGATCACGTCGGCGCCGAACCACGCCAGCAATTGCGTGCAGGTTGGTCCGGACTGGACGTGGGTGAAATCGAGAATTCGAACGCCTTGCAGCGCCTTGGTCATAGGGTCTCTCCTTGAGATGGGCTGTCGTCGATCCCGCAACAGCGGGGAAGACGGTAATCACTTCTGTTCTGTCGGGCGCGGCCTTCCTGGCGCGATAGCTTGGTTGATGTGATGCCCCGCCTGCGCAATTACGCGAACGGGTTTGCCCGTCACTTCTTGCGAAGCTTGCTTTGCGGGTTGAGGTTACCAATTCGGCCGCTCTCGCTGCCGGCCGCCGGGTCGATCGCGGCGTTGATGAGGGTGGGCCTGCCTGAATCGATGGCCGCGTCGACGGCGCGCTTGAGTTCGTCCGGCGTCGTCGCGTGGACGCCTGTGCCGCCGAACGCCTCCATCATCTTGTCGTAGCGCGAGTCCCTGACGAACACCGTCGTCGCGACATCCGGGCCGCCCGTTGGATTGACGTCGGTGCCGCGGTAGATGCCGTTATTGTTGAAGATCACGATGCAGACCGGCAGATTGTAGCGGCAGATCGTCTCCACTTCCATGCCCGAGAAACCGAACGCGCTGTCGCCTTCGACTGCGAGCACGGGCTTGCCGGTCTCGATCGCGGCGGCGATGGCGTAGCCCATGCCGATGCCCATCACCCCCCAGGTGCCGACATCAAGCCGCTGGCGCGGCCGATACATGTCGATGACGCCGCGCGCGAGATCGAGCGTATTGGCGCCTTCGTTGACAAGGATGACATCCGGCCGCTCTTTTACCACGGTCCGCAGTGCACCGAGCGCGCCGTGGTAGTCCATCGGCGAGGCATTGTTCATCAGTCGCGGCGCCATCTTGGCGACGTTCTCTTGCTTCTTTGCCTTGACGGCGCCGACCCAGTCAGCCGGCGCGGTCGCCCAGTGAAGGTCGATGCCGTCAAGCAGGGCCGATACGCAGGAGCCGATGTCGCCGACCACGGGAGCCACGATCTCG
The DNA here is from genome assembly GCF_049512235.1 of Bradyrhizobium sp. GTDB lineage: Bacteria > Pseudomonadota > Alphaproteobacteria > Rhizobiales > Xanthobacteraceae > Bradyrhizobium. The sequence goes on along the minus strand of NZ_JBEKXH010000149.1, from coordinate 10,311 downwards.
ACGTTGGAGTCCATTTCCCTGGGCTCGATGTCGATCTGGATGAACTTCTTCGGCGCCTCGCCCCAGCTCTTGCCCTTGCCGTGCGACAACAGCCAGTTGAGGCGCGCGCCGATCAGCATCACGACGTCGGCGTCCTTCAGAACCGTCGAACGCGCCGCCCCTGCGCATAGCGGGTGGGTGTCGGGCAACAGGCCCTTGGCCATGCTCATGGGCAGGAACGGAACGCCGGTCTTTTCGACCAGATCGCGAATCGTTTCATCGGCCTGGGCATAGGCGGCGCCCTTGCCGAGGATGATCAGCGGACGTTTTGCCTTTTTCAGGACATCGAGCGCACGCTTGACCGCACCCGGCGCGGGGATTTGCGCCGGCGCCGGGTCGATCACCTTGACCAGCGATTTCGCACCAGCCTCCGCGTCCATTACCTGCGAGAAAAGTTTGGCCGGCAAATCGAGGTAGACGCCGCCGGGACGACCGGACACGGCCGCACGGATCGCCCGGGCAAGCCCGATGCCGATGTCGGCGGCGTGCAGCACACGGAACGCCGTCTTGCACAGCGGCTTGGCGATGGCCAGCTGGTCCATCTCCTCATAGTCGCCCTGCTGCAGGTCGACGATCTCGCGCTCGGAGGAGCCTGAGATCAGGATCATCGGGAAGCAGTTGGTGGTGGCGTTGGCCAGTGCCGTCAGGCCGTTGAGAAAGCCCGGTGCCGATACCGTAAGGCAGACGCCGGGTTTTTTGGTCAGGAAGCCAGCGATTGCCGCGGCGTTGCCGGCGTTCTGTTCGTGCCGGAACGAGATGACGCGGATGCCGGCGGCTTGCGCCATCCGGCCGAGGTCGGTGATCGGGATGCCGGGCACTCCATAGATCGTGTTGATGCCGTTGAGCTTGAGCGCATCGATGACGAGATGGAAGCCGTCCGTCAGTTCCTGCCGGACTTCGGCCGTATTTGCATCGGCGGCTGCTGTTTTCAGCATCGGTCGTCTCCCTGATCGTTCCCTGCGGACGAGTTCGTCGTCTTCTAAGTTGCCGCCCGACGCGAAAGGCTGCGGCCGATCTAAAAGAGTTCCTGGCCGTGGGTTTCCACATACGCGGCAAGGCCAAGCGTGTGATCGCGGGCGCGCTTTTCCGCGAGCTCGGTGTCGCGCGCTTCGAGTGCTTCGATGATCGCCAAATGTTCAGGCAGCGACACCGCGGTGCGGTCCACGCGCCCGATCGTGAGTTGCCGGTAGCCGCGAACGTGCAGCAGGATATCGTTGGTCATTTCGACCAGCACCGGCGACTCGCTGAGCGAGATCAGCGCCTGGTGAAAGGCGATGTTGGCCTTGGAATATTCCTCGATGTGATCCTGCGGCAGGCGATCCTTGCCAAAATTCTTGAAAAAGTCGCGCAACGCCGAGATGTCCTTTTTGCGCGCGGTGGTCGTGATCAACCGCGCCGCCATGCTCTCGAGCGCGGCCCAGGCCCGGATCATGTCGACGATCTCGTTCTTGGTACGACGCACGACAACGATGCCACGACGCGGCACGGTCTTGACAAAGCCGTCCTGCTCCAGCATCGCGATCGCCTCACGGATCGGGGTGCGGCTGACGCCGAGGCGCTCCGACAAAGCGCGCTCGTCGAGCATGACCGGTTCCGGCGTCGCATAGATGTCCATTTTGAGGATTGCTTCCTTCAAGGCCTGATAGGCCTTGGTCTTGAAGCTGGCTTCCGGAGCAATTCGGACGATCGCAATTTCTGCCTCGGCCATGCTGGGCTGCCTTAGTTTGTTTTCGTGGGGCACGACTTATCTCATCCCGGGAGATGTGCTTATCACTGTCTTGAATTTTTGGCATACCAAATGCCAGCATGTCAAGTTACCCATATTTTCAGCACTTACACGCGGCCCCATGCCTTGACAACTTCGTTTCTGGCATACCAAATGCCATAACCGAGCCAATCAGTGGCGCCAAAAGGATGCCGTTGCGAACGCGGGCCCGCGCTTTCGATCACCGGAAAACACCGGTGAAGCGAGTGCGGGAAATCATGGACCCGATGCCAGCACGCGTCGCCGACGAATTGAAAACAGACGCCAGGGAGAAAGCCAATGTCAAATTCACCAACGTCCAGTTCACCAACGTCAAGTTCAATGGATGCGGTCCGCAAAATTCTCGATTCCGTCAAAGCGGAAAAACGCACCAGCCTGACGGCGCCGGAAGGCCGGCTGGTATGTGACGTCTACGGTATTCCGGTTCCCAGGGAAGGGGTAGCAAAATCTGCCAGCGAGGCGTCTGATATCGCGACCGAGATCGGCTTTCCGGTGGTCATGAAGATCGTGTCGCCGGATATCCTGCACAAGACCGAAGCCGGCGGCGTGATGGTAGGGGTGAAAACCGCAGGCGAGGTCGAGAAGAATTACGAAACCATTCTGACGAGCGCCCGGAACTACAAATCCGACGCCAGGATCGAAGGTATCCAGGTCCAGCAGATGCTGCGGGGCGGGCAGGAAGTCATCGTCGGCGCGGTCACCGACGGCTCGTTCGGCAAGCTCGTGGCCTTTGGCCTGGGCGGCGTGCTGGTCGAGGTTTTGAAAGACATCACCTTCCGCCTCGCGCCGGCGACCAAGCAGGACGCGCTCTCGATGCTGGACGGCATCCAGGCCCATGAGATGCTCAAGGGCGTGCGCGGCAGCGATCCGGCCAACCGCGATGCGATCGCCGATATCATCGTCAACGTCTCCAAGCTGATCACCGATTTTCCTGAAATTACCGAGATGGACCTCAATCCGGTATTCGCGACCAAAGACAGCGCTGTTGCCGCCGACGTGCGCATCGTGGTCGATTTCGCGCCGAAGCCGCCGCGTCCGCGTCCCAACCATGACGATATCGTGCGCCAGATGAACCGGATCATGAAGCCGAAGTCGGTTGCCGTCATCGGCGCGTCCGCCGAGAACGGCAAGATCGGCAATTCCGTGATGAAGAATCTCATCAATGGCGGTTACCAGGGCGAGATCTACCCGATCCATCCCAAGGCCCAGGAGATCATGGGCAAGAAGGTCTACAAGTCGGTCAAGGACATTCCCGGCGAAGTGGACATTGCGGTGTTTGCGATACCGGCAAGCCTGGTCGCTTCCGCGCTGATCGAATGCGGAGAGAAGAAGGTCGTCGGTGCCGTTCTGATTCCCTCGGGCTATGCCGAGACCGGCAACGTCAGGGGTCAGGAGGAAATCCAGGCGATCGGACAGAAATACGGCATCCGGCTGATGGGGCCGAACATCTACGGCTTCTACTATACGCCCGCCAATCTGTGCGCGACGTTCTGCACCGCCTACGACGTCAAGGGCAAGGCGGCGCTGTCGTCGCAATCCGGTGGCATCGGCATGGCGATCATCGGCTTCTCGCGCTCCGCCAGGATGGGCGTCTCCGCGATCGTCGGCCTCGGCAACAAGTCCGATATCGACGAGGACGATCTGTTGACGTTCTTCGAGCAGGACGACAACACCGAGATCATCGCCCAGCATTGCGAGGACCTGAAGGATGGCCGCGCCTTCGCCGAAGTCGCCAAACGCGTCTCCAGGAAAAAGCCGATCGTGGTCTTGAAGGCCGGCCGGACCTCGGCCGGCGCCAGAGCCGCAAGCTCGCACACCGGCGCGCTCGCGGGTAACGACAAGATTTACGAGGACGTTTTCAACCAGTCGGGCGTGATCCGCGCCCGATCGCTGCGCGACATGCTGGAATTCGCCCGCGGCATTCCGGTGCTGCCGACGCCGAAGGGCGAGAACGTCGTCATCATCACCGGGGCCGGCGGCTCGGGCGTGCTGCTGTCGGATGCCTGCATCGACAATAAGCTTTCGTTGATGTCGATCCCTGCCGATCTCGACGCGGCGTTCCGCAAGTTCATCCCGCCGTTCGGGGCCGCCGGCAACCCGGTCGATATCACCGGCGGCGAGCCGCCGATCACCTACGTCAACACCGTGAAGCTCGGGCTCGAAGACCCGCGCATCCACGCACTTATCCTGGGTTACTGGCACACCATCGTCACCCCGCCGATGGTGTTCGCGAGGAACATGGTCGAGGTGAAGAACGCGATGAAAGCCAAGGGCATCGAGAAACCGATCGTGGCCTCGCTCGCCGGCGATGTCGAGGTCGAGGAGGCCGCCGACTACCTCTACCAGAACGGCATCGTCGCCTACGCCTATTCGACCGAAATCCCGGTCGCGGTTTTGGGCGCCAAGTACAAATGGGCCCGCGGCGCGGGATTGCTGTGAGGGGAGTTCTGCAGGGTGGGCAAACCAAAGCCAGCGAGACGCGCGAATGCGCGCCCTCGATGGCGTGCCCACCATCTTTTCGCATCCAAAATGGTGGGCACGGCGCAAAGGGCGCCTTTGCCCACCCTACGCAATAGGCGTCATTCCGGTGCGATCCGGAATGAGAGCCAGCTCGGAGGATGGGTGGAGCGCAGCGATACCCATCAATCGCAGTTCGCGAAGTGGGCAGCCACGCTATCTTCTTCTCGCAGCCGCGCGCGGTTGCGAACGTCATCGAACAGGCTGCTCGCAATTAGGCCGCAAGAGAGTGGCCGCACCACGTCGATCTGGATATGCTCACCCCGCGATTCCGCGGTGGCCTGAACTCGCGGCGCGGCGTTGTCATAGGGGAGACACCGGAAGATGGTCAGCGCTGTCAATGAGCCATTGTTGGACGAACGTCTGGCCGCGCTTGAAGCAGCGAGGGCGTGGAGTCCGCGGCTGATATCAAAGCTCGAGAGTCACATTCGCACCGCGGACGATCTGGCTTTGTTCCGGATCAACGCCTTCAGCTTTGCCAGGGAGCGCCATCTAGCCGAGAACGAAATCATCGACCTGTTTCTTCATGCCACGGCGCTTGGCCTTTTCTCGATGGATTGGTCGCTGTACTGTCCGCGATGTTGCTGCGTGGTCGAGAGCTTCCGCAGCTTGAAGAGCCTGCACAATCACTATCACTGCGCGTTCTGCCAGGTCGGGTTTGACGCGGCGCTCGATGAATATATCGCGGTCGCGTTCACCGTCAGTCCGAATATCCGCAAGCTAGCGTTTCATGATCCCGACCAACTCTCGGCCTGGGACAAGTTTTTCAAGACACTGAACACGGCCGATGGCCTGTTGCCCGATGGTCAGCCGCTGGTGAATGCCAAGGCGGCGATGGCGCGGTCGGTGACCTATCTGCCGCCGGGTGAGACCACCTCCATCGAGATCGAGGTCAGCGAAGGCAGTGTCGTCGGCACCTGTCCGCTCGGAAGAGCCGCGATCATGGTCTCGATCGTCGGAGCGCCGGCTTCAGGCCCGCAGGTTGTGCCTGTCGCTTATGGCGATAAAGTGCACGTCCGCGAGGTGCACGAGATGGCGCCCGGCAAGATTGTTTTTACGCTCGCGAACAAGACCTCGGAGCGCGGCATGTTTGCCATCGCCGTGCGGCCGCCTGGTTTCACCATGGGCGGCGCCCCCGTACATTTTGTTCCGTTTCTCAACGGCAAACGTCTTTTGACCACGCAGGCCTTTCGCGATCTGTTCCGCTCCGAGGTCATCAAGGCGCGGGAGGGAATTGGGGTCAAGGACATCACGCTTCTCTTCACGGATCTCAAAGGGTCGACCGCACTCTATGACCGCATCGGCGACCTCAATGCCTTCGCCCTGGTCCAGCGGCATTTCGATCTGCTGCAGGGCGTCGTGGTTCGCCACCATGGCGCGATCATCAAGACCATTGGCGATGCCGTCATGGCCACGTTCCTGGAACCTGCCGACGCGGTCGCCGCGGCTCTTTCGATGCGGAACGAGATCGATACGTTCAACGGCACGCAGGCTGACCGTGCTCTCATTCTCAAGATCGGGATTCATAAAGGCGCGGCGATTGCGGTAACATTGAACGAACGGCTCGATTATTTCGGCCAGACGGTCAACATTGCGGCGCGCGTGCAGCACCTCGCGGATGCGGAAGAGATTTTTGTTTCCGAGGATGTCTATTCGGCCGAAGGCGTGCACGCGCTGCTTGCTTCCCGGGAAGTCGTATCAGGCGTCTTCAAGCTCAAGGGCGTTCAGCAGGACCTGCGCGTGTTCCGTATCACCAAGGACCAGGCGGCTTTTTGAGCTGAGCCCGATCTGGCCAGCCTCCCCAGCCGGCCCTGGCAATTCCAGGCATCATGACGGATCGGGGTATCACGTCGTTGTCGCGCTCAAGCGCAGCCGCTGCACGGCCCGATCCAGTCCCGCGATGACGGCGAGGCCGAGAGAGGCGGTCAGCGCAGCCCAATGGCGACAACCGCGGTCGCCGAAGTGATCAGCCGGTGCTTGGGATAGGCCAGGCCGAAGGCCAGCCCGACCAGAACGAACGCCAGCGCATGCTCGCCGTCCTGACCGAGATTGGAGTGCGGCCGATAGCGCGGCGGGCCCAGGGTTGCAAATGTCACGGCGCCGGCCAGAAGCCAGGCGAATATTCTGAGGATGATGATCATCGCGCTGAGATAACAGGATTCGTCGATGGTATCCTCGTCACGATCGCTTGTGATGATCATGTGGTTAACGGACGATCGCAGCCCGCGGGGGAGGCCTGTGGCTCACAGCGGTTCGCGCACGCCGAGGCCGAGCATGAAACGCTCCCGGATCTGCACGGGATCCCTGCGGGTTGCTCCGACCCCGGCTTTGTCGTCGATGCGGACCCCGATCAGGGTCGGTCCGGAGGCGGACAGCGACCGATCGACCAGCCGCTCAAAATCTTCTTCGTCGGCCGCCCAGGCACTGTTGGAAAGTCCACATCCGACGGCGATCGCGACCATATCCGACACGCCCGCGGCGGGGGTCGGTTGCGCGCCGGTGATCTGGTAGATGCCGTTATCCATCACGATCATGTGCAGGTTTGGCGGCTTGAGCGCGGCGATGGTCGAAAGGCAGCCCATTTGCATCAAGAGCGAGCCATCTCCCTCGAGCGCAAAAACGCCGCGCTTCGGCTGCGCCAGCGCGACGCCGAGCGCGATCGGGAAGGCGAGGCCCATGCTGCCCAGCATGTAGAAATTCTGCGGCCGGTGGCCGGCGGCCCACAGGTCGAAATTGGTGTTGCCGATTCCGCCGATCACGGCTTCCTCACGCTTCAGCTTTGCAAGAAGGCGCGAGGTGAGATCGAACCGGTTCATCACCTTGGTGTTGCGAGTGGTCGCCGGGCTCATGGCATCGCTCATTTCTCGAATACCTTGCCGCCGGTCAAGAGCGGCGACAGGATCAGCGCCACCGGCGCCTGCGTGGCGATGGCCTGCTTGATCGATCGATCGACGATGAACTCGAGCTCATCGAGCCGGGTCGCGGTGTGGTGCTCCATCGCCAGGGAGTCGAGTACGGGGCGCATGGTGCGGCAGACCAGCGATTGTCCGTAATTGAATTCGCCGAGCGTTCCGCGCTCCGACACGAGCATGATCAGTGGGATCTGGTAAGGGACCGCCAGCGATGCCAGCACGTTTGCCAGCGTCGCAAAGCCGGAAGTCTGCATCAGCACCGCGCCGCGCACGCCGCCCATCCACGCGCCGGAGACGATGCCGACCGCTTCCTCCTCGCGCGCGGTCGGGAAGGTCAGGAAGAACGGATCGGCGTGGAGAGTCCTGATCAGCGTCGTCAGCACGCGGTCGGGAACATAGGGCACCAGGCGGATGTCGTTCTGCTTCAGCGTTTGCAGCACGACCTCGTGCCAGATCTTTTCGTGAGAAGCCTTTTCGTCCAAGGCCTTGGGCGAGATTTTTCCCTCGGCAGCGGCCATCGATTGCTCCCGTGTTCGCGACGGTTTTCGTTCGCGATGTTGATCGCGGCCGCCTTGTCGAGGCGCCGAAACTTGACGTGATCCGCCGGATTGTCAACATGTCCCGATCGTACCCGCGATCTGCAGCGGGTGGCGATACAGCCGGGCGGCTGCCGTGCAATAAGGCAACAACAAGAATAAACATGTCCGCCAACAACAAGCGCGTATTCTACGTCAAGTATCTCGCCCACGAGGTCTATGCCGACATCCTGCGGGCGCGGCCCGATGTGCGGCTCGACCGGCTCGAGAACGAAAGCGCCGAGGAAATTGCGAGCCCGATCCTGGCGGCCGCGCACGCCTATCAGATCGGTGCGGCGCGCGACGAACTGGCCAGGCATTTTCATGCCGATGCGGACCTTTTGGCCCGCGCGCCGAACCTGCTGATCGTCTCCAGCAATGGCGCGGGCTACGATCCCGTCGACGTCGAAGCCTGCACGGCGGCCGGCGTGCTGGTCGTCAATCAGTCCGGAGGCAACGCCCACTCCGTGGCCGAACACGCGCTGGGGATGATGCTCACGCTGTCGAAGCGCATCCTCGAGGCGGATCGTGCGCTTCGGCGCGAGGCCAACGTGAACCGCAACGCCCTCATCGGCACCGAGGCGCAGGGCCGCACCATCGGCATCGTCGGGCTTGGACATGTCGGCCGTCGCATTGCCGAACTCTGCAGGGGCCTTCTTGGCATGAAGGTGCTGGCCTATGATCCCTATCTTTCGGCGGCTGAAATGGCCGCGCGCGGGGCGGAAAAGGTCGAACTCGACGATCTGTTGCGCCGCTCCGACTACGTGTCGATCAATTGCCCTTTGACCAGGGAAAGCCGCGGCATGATCGGGGCGCGCGAATTCGCGTCCATGCAGCCGCATGCCTATTTTATCACCACGGCAAGGGGCTTTATTCACGACGAAGCCGCCCTGGTCGAGGCGCTGCGCGAAAGGCGCATCGCCGGCGCCGGCATCGATGTCTGGTCCAAGGAGCCGCCGCCGCCGGACCATCCGCTGCTGCAGTTCGACAACGTGCTGGCGAGCCCCCATACCGCCGGCGTGACCCGGGAAGCGCGGGCCAACATGGGCAGGATCGCTGCCGAACAAATGCTCGAGGCGCTCGACGGCAAGCGGCCAGCGCGCGTCGTCAACCCCGAGGTATGGCCGGGCTACGCGGGACGTTTCGAGCGGACCTTCGGGTTCGCGCCGGGCTAGCGTTCGGCCGTCTGGCGGCGGGTTGGCCGTCGTACGGAATTACCGCGGAGAAGATTTCGGCCGTTGCCGAGGCAAGATCGGCAAAGAATCCGCTGTGGATCGACACCCGGACGATGCAGGCGTTGCTATTTTTGCCGTCCCCTCGACATGCCTCCCGCGCGGGGTCAAATCGGGTGGGTGCGCGCTTGTCCGCGGGACCATCTGTTCCGCCGGCGCCGAAGGGAACTCCGCGATGCGAAAGTTGCGCTTCTTGCCGTCCCGGATCGGGCGCCGCCTTGCCCAGATCGTCGCTATCGCGGCGGCCAGCCTGCCGGCTGCCGGAGCCTAGGCCGCCCACGGGCGTTGGGCGGGAGGCCTCGGCCGAGCTCGGGCCGAGGGTGGGTGATGCAGATAAGGCGGACAGGCTTTGATATCGATCAAGCCAGTCGTTTCATGATAAGGTCAAATCGATCGATCTCTGGCGCTACATCGGCAGCAGGAGCCTCCATGTCTCGATTTGTCGTCCGCTTTATGAAGAACGTGCTCGGCGAAAACGGCCGGGAGCTGGAAATTTGCCAGAGTGCGCTCGAGGTTGAAGCCTCAAATGAGGGCCAGGCGACCGAGCTTGCCAAGCGAATATTCTGCAAGGCAGAAGCCCTTTGCGAATGGTCGCTACATGCCGACAGAATTCAGGTCAAAGCGGCCGATTTTCCGTCCTGAACGTCTTCCTCACCGCAATGCTGACCTGCTTCGCGGACGCAGGCAGCACGGTCACACCAACAGCTGTCATCATGTAGATGGCCGGCGTGCTTTCAGGGGTATTCCCGCTGTAGGTCATTGGAGCGGCGGTCATGAAAGCCATCAGGATAGGCTCGGGAGCTGGATATTCGGGCGACCGAATCGAGCCCGCGGTTGAACTCGCAGAGAAGGGCGACATTCAGTACCTCGGCTTCGAATGCCTTGCCGAGCGTACCATCGCGCTGGCCCAGCAACAGAAGCTCGGGGATCCCGGAGCGGGATACGATCCGCTGCTGCAGCCACGCATGCGGGCCGTTCTCTCGATCTGCAAATCCCGGGGCATCAAGATCATCACCAATATGGGCGCCGCAAATCCGGCCGCCGCGGCGGCAAAAACCGCCGAGATAGCAAGACAGCTGGGACTCAAGGGATTGAAGGTCGCAGCCGTCATCGGCGACGACGTGCTGGACGCCTGCAAGCGCGGCAATTTTCCGTTTATGGAAATCGAAGGCCGCGTCGCCGACCTTGGCAACCGCATCCTGTCTGCCAACGCCTACCTCGGTGCTGGACCCATCGTGCAGGCCCTGGTCGCCGGTGCTGACGTGGTGATT
>NZ_JBEKXH010000148.1:0-13557 GCF_049512235.1 Bradyrhizobium sp. | reverse complement strand
CGAGGCGGATGGCCCGTGCCGCAGCATTACGCTCTATATATCCTCATGATCGCCATGCCGCTGATCGGCTGGGCGATGCTGTCGGCCGCCGCCTACCCGATCGTGTTGTATGGAGGCGTGCGCCTTCCGGCGATCCTGCCGCAGAGCGACAGCCTGCATACGCTGCTCTGGAGCGCGCATTTCTTTCTGGCTTTCCTGTTCTTTGCTCTGATCCTGATGCATTTCGCCGCGGCGCTCTTCCATGCCCTGGTCCGACGAGACGGCGCATTCGAGACCATGGCGCCGGTGCCGCGTCGCGACGAACTCTCCGCCGCCGAGTGACCAGTTTCAGGTCAGCGCTTTGCCGGCTCCCGCAGCTTCTGTCTTTGCGCGATCTCTTCGTCGGTCAACCGCGCATCATAGATAGAGCGCGGTTCGATGATCCGCGAAACCAGCGTTGCGATGATCACGCCAAGCAGCACAGGCGCAACGAATGACCGGCCTTGACCGGTCAACTCCATCATCAAGACGACCGCCGAGATGGGCCCTTGCGTGGTGGCTGCCAGCACGGCTCCGGCGCCGACGATCGCAACCAGCGCAGGTTGCACGTCGGGCCAAAAGAACGAACAGGCGTGGCCAATAACCGCGCCAAGCAGCGCTCCCAGTGCCAGCGACGGCGTAAACAGGCCTCCGGGGACACCGCTGCCCAGGCACAATAGGGTCGCAGCGGGTTTGAGGATGAGCAGCACCAGTAAAAGCACGAACGGAAGCTGGTCCGAGAACGCAAGCTGCGCGATATCCTTGCCGTTTCCGAGCAATTGTGGAAACGGGATCGAGACCAGCCCAAGCAGTCCAAGCGCCAGTACCGGAGCCAGCAGTCGCCACCTGCGTTTCGGCCTGTTTCGATCGGCCCATGCGATCGCTCGCACAAACGCGACTGACACCAGACCGGCGATTGGTCCGACAAGAACCGCGAGGGCGAGGTTCGTGGCCGAGCCATCGAAGTGAGGAATGACATAGGTCGGCGCGTCGGGCAGCACCAGAAATGCGGTTGCCGTCGCGATAACCGACGTCAGAAGCGCAGGCAGCACAAGCCGCAAAGCCAGCATTCCGCGCAAAACCTCGAGCGCAAACAGCGCGCCGCCCAGCGGCACGCCATAAGCCGCCGCCATGCCGGCTCCCGCGCCGCAGGCAACCAGCAGCCGGCGCTGTTCGTCGGACAAAACGGCTTTGTCCGACAAGACATTGGCGATCACTGCTCCGGCCTGCTTGGGCGCCCCCTCGCGGCCAAGCGAAGCGCCCATTCCGACGACCACGACAGACAACACCGCGCTGCCCAGGGTTCGCAATGCAGGCAGCCTGCCTGCGGAAAACCAGATCGCTTCGGTTATGTCGATGCTGTTGCTGCTGGTCAGACGAACCAGCACAATCTGGCCCGCGCCCGTTACCAACCCCGCTCCCAGGAGCACGAGAATGTGCCGCCAGGGCGTTGCCTGGGCGGCCGCATCCAGCAATGTCGCGCCGGGGTCTGGCCACATGAAGTGCTGGACGGCCTGCAAGATCAGCGTCAACGCAGCGGCGGATGCGCCGGTGCCAAGACCGGTGACCGCAATCGCCAGCCAAAAGAGGCCGCTCGCATTCGGACCGAGCCTCGATGTCGATACACTGGGAGAGTCGTCGCCCACTTCGGTTCAGGACCCTTTTGAAAGAAGCTTCGCTCGCTATGTAAACATGACGCCTTTGGCTGTCGCCATAAAACGCCATGAACCGACCCACCACGCGGTCGGTCGGAAGCAAGAGCAGCAGTCACTCTGGGTTTCGCCGAACGGCTTCGATCGGATGAGATGGGCTCCCGCTCCATCTCCCGCAGACCGGCTCGGATACCGCACGCCAGCAAAAAGGACCGCCCCTTTGAGGCAGTCCCTTTGCCGGTCGCACCGAATTCAAGCAGGTGACCGGAGCGGCCTGCCAACACGCTCCGCCACAACGAACTCAGGTGTTGCTCGGATACTTGAATTCCGGAGCAGCTTTGAGCTGATCGGCACTGGCGTCCATGCTGGCATGCCACTTCTTGTCCTTGGCGTCGTAGCTGAGCTTGACCGCGGACGGCCGAACCGCGACATAGTGATCGCCCATTCCGAGAAATCCGCCGACGCCGATGACGTAGCCATTCACGCTGTCGCCGTTGTAGGCCACATCCTTGATCGTACCGATATCCTGATTGGCATTGTTGTACACATCCAGACCGACCACTTTCGAGCTGAGTTCGTCCTTGGCCGGCAGGCTGGTGAACATGCCGCTGGAGTGCCTTTCTGCGTTGCCTTTCTTCGGATCCGAAGCCTGATCGTTCGATCCGACGGTGGTCACTTCGGTCTCTGAATTGGGACCGATAAACATCGTCACCGGATTGCCCGATTTATCCGTGGCTGTTACCAGAAACGAATCCGCGGCCACCTTGATGTTGGTAAATCCCGACTGCTGCAGATTGTTTGTCAACTGCTGCCGAATGCTGGATTGGCTCGGCTGCGGATTGGCGGTTGTCGCCGGCGAGGAAGCCGAACCTGCGTTCGAACTGGCTGCCTGCGCCAGGGCCACCGACGATACCGTCGTCAGGATAGCTGCCGCTACTATGGCTGTTTTTTTCATCGCTTGGTCTCCATCGTTTTGCGTTGCCCTTGGGGAAGCAACAGGATGGATGACCGCGCGTTCCGGAAAATGGCGGAGTTAATGAAACTTAATCTCGACGACACTTCTGAGATCGTGGCCGTCCAAAATAACGCGACGGTTCCAAACGGTGCGGAAGCTGAGGCCAGCCACAAAAGGGACGCACACAAAGGCCGGCAGCACGCGATGCATGCTGCCGGCCTTGTGCGTTGCAGTTTACTAGCCGTTTGCGAGCGGAACAGCGACGTAGTGCGAGCTATCGCCGGAGCGAACCCTCATCAGGACGCTGTTCTTGTTGCCGGCGCGCGCAGACTTGATCGCATCGCGAACGTCGCCGGGGTTGGCCACGCTCTTCCCCGCGACTTCGAGAATGACGTCGCCCTCCCTGAAGCCGCGCTCCGCTGCGGCGCTCTTCGGGTCAACGCCGGTGACAACGACGCCATTTTTACCGGCACCCGCTACTGAACTCGCGGGCGCAACCCTAAGGCCGAGCCGGGGAACATCCGAACCACTGGAGGGATCGGCATTCGCCTCCTGCGTCGCGGGTAACCGACCCAAGGTAAGATTGACGGCCTCGTCCTTTCCCTGGTGCAGGACGTTGAGCTTGATGGCATCGCCGGGCGCAAGGCTGCCGATGGTGCGGGCGAGTTCGCGTGCATCCTTGACGGTCTCGCCATTCACCGACGTGATGACGTCGCCGGGTTCGATTCCGGCCTTGGCCGCGGGGCCGTTGGCCTGAGGTTCCGACACCAGCGCGCCTTCAGCTTTCTTCAGACCAAGACTATCTGCGATATCCTGGGTTACCGGCTGTATCTGGACGCCGATCCAGCCACGGCTGACAGTGCCCTTATCCTTGAGCTGTGCGATCACAGTCGTCACAGTCGAAGCCGGAATCGAGAAGGCAATGCCGACGCTGCCACCCGACGGGGAGTAGATTGCCGTGTTTACGCCGACGACTTCGCCCTGCATGTTGAAGGCGGGGCCGCCTGAGTTGCCCTTGTTGACCGGCGCGTCGATCTGAATGAAGTCATCGTACGGGCCGTTGCCGATATCGCGGCCGCTGGCCGAGACGATGCCAGCAGTGACAGTTCCGCCGAGACCAAAGGGATTTCCGACCGCGAGGACCCAGTCGCCGATCCGCGGCTTGCCTGCCGCAAGTTTTGCAAACGGAAAGTCGGTCCCGCCTTCGACCTTGATCAGAGCGAGATCCGTTCGTTTGTCCGTGCCGATCACCTTGGCGGTGTACGTCTTTCCGTCGTCAGTTGTGACTTCGACCTTGTCGGCGCCATCGACAACGTGATTGTTGGTCACCGCATAGCCGTCCGGCGAGATGAAGAAGCCGGAGCCCTGGCCCATCATGGCGCCATGGCCGCCCTGGTGGTTGCGCATTCCGGGAGGCGCGCCCTCGGGTCCACCAAACTGGCGGAAGAAACGCTCCATCGGCGGGCCTGCCTGACCCGAACCCGCATCGCTGCGATCGCTCGCATCGGCGGCTTTGTCTTCCATCGTTACTTTGACTGAAATGACCGAAGGCTTCACGCGCTGCACGATATCGGCGAAACCCGTCGGCTGAGCTAAATTGCTCACATCGCTGTTCACCTGCGCATGGGCCGGGCTGCTGATAATGCCGAAACCACCGGGCAAGGACTCCATGCCGAACGCAGCGACGCCGAGACCGGCAACAACGGACGCCATCAGCGCGAGCTTGCGCGCGGAGAACAGCGAAACCCGGGCACGTGAATGATGGGGAAATGAAGAAGGATCGGATCGATGATTCGTCACAAGAAGTCTCCCTGAATTGGGGCAGCGGCGCGGCTGGCGTCCCGTGAGACTCAAGATGGGACTTCGCGTGTTACGGCGTGCTGGCCAGGAAATTAATGTTTTGCAACAAAGCTCGCATTCTCCGCAACAAGCGATGGAAACGGGTCAACCCCATTCCGCGATGGTTGAGAGGGCAGGCGAACGATTCGCGCCAGAGTACGTTAGGATTGCAGTGCAATGCGTTCGACAGGAGACGAAATGAACAAGTTGGCTGTGGCCCTGCTGCTGTTGGCGACGCCTGCATTCGCGCAAACGCCGCCTTCGGTAAAAGAACCCGTATGCGAACCCATCGGGCGCACCTCGAAAGGCGATTTGGTCTACTCGATGGAATGCCGCAACATTCCGGGCCTCCCGATTGGAGACAAGCCGGTCGGTTACAATCCGACGCCGGTTATCAAGGACGTGACGGTGCCTCTCGCACCGCCGGCCCCTCCGGAGAGCAAATAGTATCACGGTGGCAGTGTTCTCTGCACTTAATTCACATAGTGAATGAAATTCAGAAAAATGATCCCGCCAGGAGACGGCGTGGTCCATTTCAGGGCGTAGGTGCGTAGTGAGTGAAAACGTAGTCGCGATCTTTTGCAGGCTGGTGGCAGGAGAAGCACTTTGCGTGCAGCGCCTCATTGCCTGGTTTGCCGTTCGTAAAGTCGGCGAACCCCCAGCCGCCGGATGCGGCGTACTTCTTCGAGTCCTTGACCATGAACTGAACGTTCACGGCGGACCCGGCAAAGGACGATTGCAGGCCGAGGCCGGGAAAACCGGCGGCCAAGGCCTGGTTGTCAAAGTCCGACGATGCTTCATTCCAATGCAGCGCGGCAATGATCGCGCCATCCGGGAACGGCAGAGTCCCGTCGCGAAAGGCCTTGATCGCCAGATCGTTGCCCAATTGGGCGCGCAACTGCTTGAGCTCGCCGCCTGCACCTGTCAGTTGCTTGCCTGTCAGTTGCTTGACGGAGATCAAGCGCCAGTCTCGATACCCCTCGGGGATTTTAATTCCATAGATCGGTGCGGCGTCTCCATTGGACTGTCCGGATGCGGACCCCATGTAGGCCGCGACACCGGCGACCGCTGTAACTGCAACTGAAACCAGCGCTATCCGTCTCATAACGTCCTCCTCTGTTCGGTCCCATCAGACCGGGTTCGTCACTTCCATGACTGCGTCGGCGAACGCTTTCGGCACCTGCTGCGGTAGGGCGTGACTCGCATTCGGCACCCGATGGTGGATGCGTTTGCCGGAGATTTGGCTGCGAAAGACCGGCCATCAGCCGCATGGATGATCGAATTCGGCGGCAGTAAAGGTGAGCGCAGCAGCGCCGAAAAAGCGGCGGCGGTCGTGGTCGATGGCCTCGTGCATATTAACGTCCATGGCTGATCTTCCAGATTTGAGGCATTGTGTGGCCGAAGAACGGTAGGCCGAATACGCGCGCCTGGTCTTCAGATCGATTTGCGAAGTGTTCGAAAGCCCGCGCGAACCTCTTCGGAAGGTTGGCAAGAATGCTCCACCGGACCGGCTGGGACGCAGACATGACGCTCACCCCGCTTCGAAATACGACGTACAGATGCACCGCGCGTGAGCGTGAATCCATTGGACCTTGGAAGCATAGCATCCATCAGCTCATCGTCATCGGGCTGATTGCCCACAATTGCATCGAAGCAACCGTCCGCTATGCGGCCGAACTCGGCTACGAGGTTGCAGTGGTGCGGGATGCGGTGGCAGATTATACTGAGGAGATGATGCACGCCGCTCTCGACATCAACATGCCCAATTACGCCAGCGCGATCGTGACGACCGGAGAGATCGTCGCGTCGATCGCGTCCCTGAAACCTGAGGGGCTAACGGATAGCCCGGCGGCGTGAACGATCAAATTGTAGGAGCGAGACATGAGCAGCACCGGAACACCCAAAGACACTGCAACCGAAACCCCGCAGGCGCTGGGGGTCGACCTGAAACTCGAGGCCTTCGCCATTCCGGTCTCGGACGTCGATCGCGCGAAGAAGTTCTACGGTGACCTCGGATGGCGCATCGATGCCGACTTTGCGTTCGATAACGGCTTCAGGGTGGTGCAGTTCACGCCACCCGGCTCGGGATGCTCAATCCAGTTCGGCGCGAAACTCACGTCGGCCGTGCCCGGCTCAGCGCAGGCTCTGTACCTGATCGTTTCTGACATCGAGGTTGCGCGTGACGCACTCGCCGCACGCGGCGTCAACATCAGTGAGGTTTTCCACGCCAGCGCGCCGGGCGCCCAGTTCCAGCCCGACGGTAGGAGCGGGCGTGTCAGCGGTCCGGCGCCCGATCACGGCAGCTATCGCTCCTACGCCACCTTCAGCGACCCGGACGGCAATCGCTGGCTGCTCCAGGAGGTCACCGCTCGGCTGCCTGGACGCGTCGACGCCAACCATACAACATTCATCTCGGCAGCCGAGCTGGCACATGCGCTCCGGCGTGCCGCTGCCGCCCATGGCGAGCATGAAAGGCGGCGCGGCGGCCCGGATCCGGAAGGATGGCCGGAGTGGTACGCCGAGTACATCGCCCGTGAGCAGGCCGGCAAGGAGCTGCCATCGTAAACGCGAGAGCCGGCAATACAGCAAGCGAACGGCTGCCCGCCGTCAGATCGGGTATGACCGGACTTGGCATGACGTGCTCAGGCACGGTGTGTGGGGCAAGGCGCCGAAGCGAACTGCCACGTTGTTCGAACCTGTCAGGCGGGTCAACTCTTGCGTGCGATATAGCTATGCAATGCCTCGTGTTCGAATTCGACCTGCTCGACCCTGTGCTTGACTATGTCGACGATCGAGATCACAGCGATGCAACGCTCGCCGTCAACGACGGGGACGTGACGGAAGCGGCCTTTGGTCATGAGGTCCATCACCGCCAGCACGGGGGTGGATAGCTGGACCGTCTGGACCGTCCGCGTCATGTGCTGAGAGACGGGGTTATCGAGCGCGTCCCGCCCGCCCGCGGCGATCGCTCGGATGATGTCGCGTTCCGAGATGATGCCAAGCACCCTCATCTCATCGTCCGAGGCGACGACCGCGCCGATCCGCTTTTCCGCAAGCACATTCAACGCGTCCATCAACGTGTGATGCGGGCGCGTCGTGAAAACGTCGCGGCCCTTGACCTTCAGAATATTTGCCACAGTCATGATTTTTGCCCTGGTCTGACGGAGCCGCTTTTTCCGGTCCCTCGGGGGAAAGGGTGCGTCATGCCCATGCTGGGATCAAGTCCGTTGTATTGAAATCGGATAGAATTTTATGGTAGCGAAGTTCCTTGGCAAGAAACCGCGCGGAAACCCGACGCGTACCCCCAGGCTTTCGGTCGCGTCGGGTGCACCTCCAGGCGTCGCATGGGCCGGCTCAAGATAGGTCGGCAAGCTGCCGTTGCTCAGAAGCGAGCCGATACACCCGTGTAGACCTCGACTTTTGGTGCCGCGCTGTTGAGACCGAAGTTCATGCCGAAATCAAGAATTCTATGCTGGTCCAGACGGAAGTTCATGCCGAGGTCAAACGTATAGACTGGCGGCGTCAACGCAACGGTCCCCACGGATGAATACAGCTCGGCCGTGGCATTTGACGCCCGCAAGTCCGGGAATCGGATGGCTGACGCCGACAAGGTTGACAAAATTGGCAAAGCTGCCGACGCCATCCGCATTTTTCAAAACGTCGAATTCGGTCATCAGAGTCAGGATGAAATCGTCAGGTCTCAGCGCAAGCGGCGCGATCAACCCGCCTTCGACGGCGCCATTGCTGATGACTGGGGTTGAGGACGGCAGTTTTACGTAAGGATTGAGAGCAAAGCCGATTGGGCCGCTATCATTGCCGAGCAGATTTATTTTGGCCCGAAGCAATAGATCGCCAAAGCCGGCACGCGCGAACCTGCAAATCGACGGTCCCTGGACGCGCCGATCGCATCGATATGGCCACACAAGTCCTGCCAGCGCATACATCCATCTCCAAATCGTGCGGAAATGACCTGAAAAGTGCATCAGGCCCTTCTCAACGAGCTTCTCAGCCGGCAAGCTCGAAGGTAACATGCGTCCTGAGCCTGATAGTTCCTGGTCTGACGAGCCGATACCTCCGCGCGGGGGCCATTGATGGACACAGCCGAACAGCGCCAGCGAACTGCCAAAAAGTTAGCCTATCCGCTTCTGCTGGCTATCCAGGTATTTGGAATGATAGTATTTGTTTGGCAGGAATTGCCCGAGTTTGAGCAGATGTTGCTCAATCCAGGAGAGCAGCTTCCAAAAGATATTTACTCCGATCTCATCATTTTTGGAGTTTTCTGCATGATGCAGATTTCGTTTTGGTGTCGGGTGCTGTATGTGCCAATACCGCTTCGACGTTCCAACTCGTTTCTGAATCTCTTTTTTTTGTTTTTAGGTCGCCTCAGTTTTATTTTTGGCGGTTCTTTGTTCGCTGTAGTCGTTTTCAGGCATTTACCTAAACTGGGACGAGGTGCCGATGTCTTGTTGGCGACCGAACGTGGAATGATATTCGTGGGGTGCTTGTTCGCGCTGTTTTGCACTAGCCTTGAGGTGGAACGACTAGGTCAAGCGTTTGAGGCAAAAAAAACGTGAGGAACTGACAGCTCCCACGACAGGCGCCCTATTGGCCGCCAAAACCTCGCCATTGGGATTTGCTGCTCCTTACTCGAAGACCAAGGATGACGGATTTCGAACTTGCAGGTATCCACTACTGGGCTTGAATAGCGGACTAGCGCCCGGCTGTGCGGCATTTTACCTTCGCTTCCCAGGAAAGTGCAACACCACTTTCTGTCCGACCAACACTACCGCAGCTAGGGTTGAATCCCACGGAAAAGCGGCCTCTCGCTGATGCTCGCGATCTTGCACACGGCGTTCACCTGGTCATCGATTGCGGCCGGACTTGCCTCAGCGGCGCTTTGGTACCGCGCTGCGACGGTCAGGGTAAAAAAAGGCGATCCTCGCGAAGTCCATGATGCTCTTAAGACGAGGGCTAGCCTTCAAAGTCAATATAGTCAGTATGCGGCGTTCGCAACAGCGGGGCCGTAGCGCTTGAGGCGCTCGCCCGGCTATTTCCTAATTAATTAGTTCGTGCACTGGGATTTGAGCGAACAGTATTGTCAGGCGTTGGTCCAGCAACGCTTTATCCGCTGACCTCTCTACGAACCTCTTGCTCCGAGATGCCGAGTTCCTTGGTCCGATCCCGCTGGCAGCCCCGTTACGATTGCGACCTTGTCCTTTAGATGCATGATAGTCTGCTAAAGAAATAGGTTTCAGCGATCAGGGCCGATTGAACACGCCGGGCCTGTTGGCGGGAGAGCGTATGCCTGCCTTATCCCTCGCTGTCCTGCATCGCAAACCCTGGGGGCCGACATTGGAACTCCGCGACAATTTATTCAAATATCCCCACCTGTAGTGTGCCCAGTCGAAGGTGCGAACGCCTTCCGGGTCTTGCTTGGCTTCTACGGGCCAGCCCATACTGTCGAGATGCGGACAATCGAACAATCGAGATCAACGGGTTCGCCCCACAGGCAACCGGTTTGCGCTTGCCAGTTCCTCGATTTGTGCAAGGATGGAAATGGAAACTTCGGAGAAGCCGACCCGCCTTGGCTCCTGCGCGTTACATCGCTTGCATTTTCGGAATGGAGAGTTGCGTGACCGAGACACTTCATCCAATTGCGCCGCATGATCTGCCGGACTTCATCACCGCTCCGGGTGATACCGACATCCTCATGGTGGTTGTCGGTGTCGTTCTGGTCGCTGCCGTTCTGATGGTCGGCAATCTGTACCTGCGTTTGCACGCTTTGCCGGAGCAAATGGCGCACAAATCGCAAAAGCTACAATTCGAAATCGTGGCTGTGCTGGGTTTGTTAGCACTCTTTACGCACATCCACCTCTTTTGGGTGATAGGCCTCTTGCTGGCCATGATTGATCTGCCTGATTGGGGCACGCCGCTGCGCAGCATCGCCGGATCGGTCAAGCAGATCGCAGATAATCCGCAAGCCGACGAAGCGGCCGAGATGGTCGGCCAAGGCGGCACTCATGGAGTTGCTGCGGAGGGTACAGACACGATAAAAGCCGGCGCTGCCAAGGGCGAGGTGCAGAGCCATGCTTGAGCTCCTTCTCTGCTCCGTGCTGACCATTCTTCCGGACTACCTTTATCGCCGCCATCGGCAGGGAAAGCGCTTCGGCCACGAGATTACATTCTTTTCGGTGTGGTTCGAACTAAGATGGGGCATCACGGCCTGTCTCATGCTGACCGTCGCCCTGATTACAGTGATTTTCTATTATCATCCATCCACGACGACGGCGACCTTGTACTTCAGGACCGTTCCAATCCTTCCCGAGATCAACGGCCGGGTGTCGGAAGTTCACGTTGAATTCAGTGCACCCGTCAAGAAGGGTGACGTGATCTTCAAGCTTGACAGCGCGAAGCAAGAATCAGCGCTGGAAACGGCCCGGCGCAAGATTGCCGAAGTCGATGCCGATTTACTGGCCGCGCAGGCGGATGTCCTCAAGGCGGATGCGCAGATCCAGCAGGCCAAAAGCGACTATCAGCAGGCCTCGGATGAACTGGACGTCAAGCGCGACCTCCAGAAGCGCAATCCCGGCATCGTTCCGCAGCGTGACATCGAAAAGCTTGATGTCCTGCTCGCGGGCCGTCAAGGCGCCCTTGATTCCGCTACAGCGTCGAAACAATCCGTGACGACCCGCCTGACGGATGTTCTCCCCGCGGAGAAGGCAAGTGCGCAGGCGGCGCTGGCCGAAGCGCAGGTCGATCTGGACAAGACCAGCATTCGTGCGGGAGTCGATGGGCGCGTGGAACAGTTTTCGCTGCGCGTGGGAGACGTCGTCAATCCGGTCATGCGGTCTGCCGGCATTCTCATTCCCGAAGGCGCGGGACAACGAGGCCTCTCGGCAGGGTTTGGTCAAATCGAGGCGCACGTCATCAAGGTCGGAATGGTCGCCGAGGCGGCATGTATTTCAAAGCCATGGACGATCATTCCGATGGTCGTGACGGGTGAGCAGAACTATATCGCGGCGGGTCAGTTCCGGGGCGGCGAGCAACTGGTCGACGCGCAGCAGGTACAGAGTCCGGGCACCATTACCGCATTTCTTGAACCTATCTACAAGGGCGGCCTTGATGGCGTTACGCCCGGAAGCAGCTGCATCGTCAACGCCTATACCAGCAACCACGATCTGATTGCCTCAAAGGAGACCGGCGCATTCAAGGGTTTCGTGTTGCACGCCGTCGACGCCGTGGGCATCGTGCATGCGATGCTGTTGCGCGTCCAGGCCCTGCTGCTGCCCATCAAGATGCTGGTGCTGAGCGGGCACTGAGCCAGTACTGTGGTTTTGGAGTTCGAATCATACCCATATCATCAGGAGGCAGATGGATTTGGAGCCTGACACTACTCGCATGTTAGTGGTCCGTCATCCAGAGATCATCGAATCGTATCCACCCATCTCGAGATTGTGGGCCTGATGGCTGGCCGCATCTTGGCGCAGCCACTCCGTCGGAGCAATGACCGTTATTGGCCCTTTCGCTTTTGCGTCCTGAAACCCGGGGCTGCCTGCTTCCCAATTCGAACGACATCGGTTCCTCGTGCAGAGGGTATTCGCGACTATTTTTCGATGTGCCAAGACCCGTCCCAGTTCAGGGAAGGTGGATTTACTCTGAGCCTTTCGATGCGCTCGATGAGAGCCTTCGATGGCCCATCGTCAGGCATCGCCGCGAGCGAGGCGTCGAATGCGCGAATTGCATCATCCCAGCGCTGTGCGCGGTAGGCGATAAGCCCTTCGAGGTATCTGTCCCGCGACATCTGCTGTTGCGACGTCAATTCGTCTTCACGCCAAAGAATCTCAAAAATCACCTCGGAGCGGGTTTGTCCCGCCACCACGACCCGGTCGATTTCTCGATACGCGACAGCGGCCCCCGTCGCGGTGACGGTTCGCTCGGAAACCGGATTGCGAGTCCCGTACAGTTTGTTCGCGCCTTCCAGGCGTGAGGCGAGATTCACAACGTCGCCCATCAGTGTGTAGCTCATCATGATCTCGGAGCCGATGCTGCCGACCAGCGCCTCGCCGGTCGCAACACCGATCCGCAAATCGCAATTCTCCATGGGAGTTCCCAGCACGCCAAGCAGTCGGGGATTTCCTGACGCAATGTGTTGATGCGATCGATCATCTGCGTGGCAGCGAGACAGGCAAGGCGGGCATGATCGGTCTCGTAAACGAAAGGAGGTCCCCCAATACGCCATGATGCCGTCGCCGATATATTTGTCGATGATCCCCCGGTTGGAGCGATCGGTTCGGACATGATTGAAAGGTAGCGGTTCATGACCTTGACCAGGCCTTGCGGTGTCATGCCTTCGCTCAGGCTGGTAAACCCTCTCAAGTCGCAGAACAGGACGGTCATCACTCGGCGTTGGCCTTCCGCCGCGGTCAGGGCGGCCCGATCGATCAGCCCTTCCACAACGCGCGGATCGATATATTTTCCGAACGTCTCCCTCACGCGTTGATTATCGCGCAGTTGCACGACCATTCGGTTGAACTGCTGCCGGTTAGCCGTGTCAAATTACCCGCGTCATGCTACTCATCGGGGTGGCGCCAGATCGCAATCGACGCCTCGGCCTTGGTGCGGGTGCATTCAAAGTCGAGGCGACGATAGCGCATCTTGACGGTGTCGCCACGCAGCAGCCCCATCCGATTGATGCAGCGCGTGACGCCGGTTAGGGTATTGTCCTTCGGCTGCGTAAAGATGATGGCGGCTGCGCCGCCAACGAGATCAAGGAAGGCCGGCTTCGGTTTTCGACCGTCCGCCTTGGCATAAAGTTCGTTCTTGAAATTGCGGCCGGAACAGCCCAGCGACAGTTCCCTGGCTTGCGGATGTGAGAGATAGATGACGTTGGCGGCGGTGATGCCGACCTTGAGGCCATCAATGTGAGTCTTGAGCTGGTTGGCGATGTCGTCGCAGCGCTCATCGGCTCTCGCCAGCGAGGCGTGGAGCGCGAAAAACGCTGTAGCGGCCAGCAGCGCCAGCCTGGCGAATATTCGTGCGCGCAGGATTGTTACCATGAATACCTCTGCGCCCATTGAAGCCTGCGCGCGGCGT
>NZ_JBEKXH010000147.1:0-13643 GCF_049512235.1 Bradyrhizobium sp. | reverse complement strand
GAAGCCGATTATGCAAAGATGCGCGCCATCGCGCGCAGCGTTCAGCCTGATTTTACCGCGCACGTTATTTAGTCGTATTCGAGCCGCGGCCGTTCAGCACTGACGGCAAGCCCAGGAAGGCGGCAAAGGTGCGAGCACCGCCCGGGTGCCTAGGTCAGAGCAGGACATACAGGGCTGGACAATGTCTAAATTCTACCGTCAAAATAAAATAGGACATAATGATCAATTCCGTGTCGGGATATCACCACCACCTTAGGACAAACCTGACGCCCATGCACAGCCATCTCGAAACAGCCGTGGACCGTATCTTCGATTACCTGCGGGCGTGCGGATCGCTGATCGCGGATCGCCGACGCCCGGGGTTAAACCCGGCGGAGGTGGAGGCGCAGATCGGTGCCCTTGGGCTGCGGCCGCCGACAGATCTGGTTCAGCTTTATGCCTACTGCGACGGCACAACGACAACAGCAGGGAAGGACTTGCTCGGAAAGATAAATTTTTTCCCAGCGTTTTACTGGATGAATCTGGACGAAGCGGTCACCGTCTATCACTCACTCAGCAATTACAGCTCGTGGCGCCGATCGTGGTTGCCGATTTTTGCCAATGGCGGCGGTGATTTCTACGTCGTGATCTGTGAAACCACATCACCCTTCTTTGGTGAAGTGCTGCTGGTGATGTATGACGAAACCGATCACATTGCTGAATTTCAAAATGTGTCCGCCATGTTCGAGACGATTGAGCGCTGTTTCGTAGAGAAGGCATTTTTCTGCTCTGACGGGTATCTTAAAGCCGATTATGCAAAGATGAGCGCCATCGCGCACAGCGTTCAGCCTGATTTTGCTGAGCACGATATTTAGTCGTATTCGATGCAACTGGTTCCCAGAGAGCAGCATAAGTCAGGAAGCATT
Source organism: Bradyrhizobium sp. (assembly GCF_049512235.1). Lineage (GTDB taxonomy): Bacteria > Pseudomonadota > Alphaproteobacteria > Rhizobiales > Xanthobacteraceae > Bradyrhizobium. The sequence goes on along the minus strand of NZ_JBEKXH010000147.1, from coordinate 12,738 downwards.
TTCTGGGATGTTCTGCATGACTGACGTTGCCAATCGCTGCAGAAGCGTTTTTGGACGGAGCGCAAGCCGCCAGGTTCGAGACGATTGAACGCTGTTTCCCACCCGTTTCGACCTGTGAACGAGATGGGTTTCGCAAATTGCTCAACCCATCCGACGCGCCAAGCAAAAAGAATTTGACACGTCGGGCAAATCACCGCTATATTGTCATCGTCGCAAGAGGTGAGCCTGCGGTCGGGAAACTGGCCGCGGGATTTTTATTTCCTGGCCTCTCGATCGGCGAATTTTTCGCAAGCGGCGTCCTTGCTCCGTTCCCGGATGTCGGGTTGCTCATCCGCTACGGGGCTGCGCCAGCCCGCGGGTCGACCCAACGCTACCGGCAAGCTTAACGACATCTTTGAAAATACGGGGGCGATTGATCGCGCCCTGATATTTTCCCGCGCCACGGGAGAGCAGAAATCTTGAACGCGCCTTCACTGCCTCTGCAGGGTCCAGCGACCGCCGCTCCTCGATTGCCACGGGAGCTGCCGCCGATCGCCACGCCCGTGCCACCGCCAAAGCCCGTGACTCATGACGTCACCATCGTCACCACCAAGAAGCTTGCCCAGGCCAGGGTGCTGGGCGTGCCGCCGGAAGAGTTCGGTATCGAGCGCGGCGCCCGCAATATCGCCGACTGCAACTATTGCTTCCATGATGTGGTGACAAAGACCCGCGCGCAACTGATCGCGGAAGGCTTTGACGAAGAGCAAATCGATACGGTTTCGATCTATACCGGCAATACCGAGATCGAAACCCTGGCGCGCGACAGCGTGCAGGAGCATTTCAGCGTCAACAGCGGCGGTATCAACAAGGCCGCCGAACTGCTGCGCATCACCGAACACTATGTGAGGATCGATTACGAGGGCAACGGGCGCCCCTGCCTCTATCAGGTCATTACCGGCGGCGACCAGGGCGAAATCCTGAAGAAGGACGGCAAGGACTGCATCACGCCGTTCGACGTCATCCCGTTCGCGGCGACCACGCCGGTACCGATCACGCACCGCTTCTTCGGCCGGTCGATTGCCGATCTGGTCATTCCGGTGCAGCGGGAAAAGACCGCGCTGAAGCGCGGCGCGCTGGATAATCTCTATCTGCACAATAATCCGAGGGTCGAGGTTGCCACGCAAAACGCCGGGCCCAATACCCTCGACGATTTGCTGGTCAGCCGCCCCGGCGGCGTCGTTCGCACCAGAACCGCCGGCGGACTGAACTGGCAGGTGGTGCCGGATATCACCGGCTCGATCTTTCCGATGCTGCAATATCTGGATTCCGAACTTGAATCGCGCACCGGGCTATCGAGGCAGACGCAAGGGCTCGACGCCAACGCCTTGCAAAACCAGTCGGCGACGGCGGTGGCGCAGGTTTTCAACGCCTCGCAGATGCGGATGAAGCTGATCGCCCGCATCATGGCCGAAGGCGTGCGCGATATCTTCTCGCTGTTGCACGCGACGATCCGAAAGCACGGTTCCGAGGCGCAAACCGCGCGGCTGCGCGGCGGCTGGACCACGGTCGATCCCCGCGGCTGGCGCACCCGCGACGACATGACCATCAATGTCGGGCTCGGCTCGGGCGGGAAGGCCCAGCAATTCGCCCAGACCATGGCGATCGGCAACGTGCAGAAGCAATTGCTGGCCGGCGGCAAGGCCAACCTCGTCGGCGACCGCGAGCTCTATAACACGGCGGCCGAACTCACCCGCATCATGGGGCACAGGAACCCCGACAGGTTCTTCAACGATCCGGATGCCAGGGATCCGCAGTCCGGTCAATTGCTGCATCCGCCATTGCCGCCGCCGCCAAGCCCCGAGGTCATCAAGGGCCAGGTGCAGATGCAGATCGCCCAGACCAAAGCGCAGCACGATCAGCAGACGGCGGCGCAAAAAGCGCAGCTCGAGCAGGCCAAGGCCCAGACCGACGCCCTGCATCAGCAGATCAAGGCGCAAGCCGATATCGAGATTGTAAAAGTCAAGGCCGAGCTGGATGCCAAGCTTGCGGTCGTCGATGCCCATGTCAAGGCGCTGGTTGCCGAGCAGGACGCCCGTCACGCGCAGCAGGCGCATCATGCCGATATGGCCCAATCAGCGCTCGGCATGATGGCGACGGCGCAAGCGCACGACATGAAGATGGAGCAGATCAAGGACGCGAGGATTGGGGAATCACTTCCAGGAGCCCGCAAGGCGAAGGACGGCAAGCATTATGTCAGCGATCCCGACAGGCCCGGTAAATTCCTGATGGTGGTTCCTCATGGCTGATTACAGCCTGGTGGCGGTCGATCATCAGCCCGAGTTCGATCATTCGGTGTTGCCGGTCGATCATGATCCGTTCAGCGGCGGCGCCGATGACATGATCGCGCAGGCGCGCGCGCAACTGGCTTCGCAGAATTTGCGGGACCCCGCGACGTTCGATCCGCGGACGTACGCGCCGACAAATGAAGCCAGGCAGATCGCCTCCCGCATGCCAGTGATGGAGCGTAGCGTATTCAACATGCTGCGCGGGGCCGCGGATGCCGTCGCCTATCCCGCCGATGTCTACGCGGGGCGGGCATCGCCTGATGATACTGCGCGGGGTCTGAATATGGCGCTGACCACGATCGGCGGCGCGGGACCTTTCGTACGGTGGACGGCGAGCTTGGAGCGTGAGCTGGCTCAATCAGGGGGTAAAGCGCTGGAGTCTAGGTCATCATTGATGTATAATCCTCCGATAAAAGCGCCTCGATCATTCGAGGGCGACTATCCCGGCGGAGGCATTGCAGATGAGTCAGGAAAACTCCGATTCGACATCGACGGAAACCCCCTCACCGGAGCGCACGTTAGCGGGCGTCAAGTGGTGGGAGGACCGGATGTTGCCATCGCGCCAGCGCAATATGACGCAATCGCAGAGGGATCGATTGGCGCGATCCCTGAGGCTCGATCGGCAAATTCGTTACCACGGGGTACCGCCGGGCGTTATAGTCAGATACTGACTCCTGATGGACCAGAGCGCTCGATAGCCTACCTCAAAACGCTCAATCCGCCCGCGGCGGAAAAAGTCATTGCCCATGAAATTGGCCACGCGCTCGACGAGATGTCAGGCCAGATCCCGACCGCGGGCCTCAACACCGAGCTGCGCCAACTCTACAACACCCTGAACACCGGGCGCGAGCGCACCGCTAATCTGACCGGCCCCCAGCACCTCGGCTATGGCAAGGAAGAAGCCCCGCGCGAATTGATGGCGGAAGCCATCCGCGCCTACATGGTCAACCCGAATTATATCAAGACCGTCGCGCCGCAGACAGCCGCGCGTATTCGCCAGTACGTCAATGCTAATCCGGCGCTCAACCGAACGATACAGTTCAACGCCGGCGGCTTGCCATTACCGCCAGGGCTGGCGCTGGTCCCCGTCGATCACGATCCCTTCGCCGGACCGCAATGACTGACGAAGACACCCTCTCCCAAGCCGCCAGCGAGGGCGCCCGCGCGCGGCAGTTGCTTGAGAACGATCTGCTCGCGGAGGCCTTCAAGGGGTTGGAGGAAAGCTATACGGCTGCCTGGAGATCGACCACGATCGACGATGTGGCCGCGCGTGAAAAGCTGTTCCTGGCGATCAGCATCGTCGGCAAGGTCCGCGATCATCTCACCGCCATCGTCACCAACGGCAGACTGGCGGAAACCGAATTGCGACAGCTTGCCGAAACCGCCGAACGCAAACGCCGCTTCGGCATCATTTGAGACCTCAGAGGAAAAATCCATGACCGACGAGACCAACTCGGCGCCCGCCGAGCCGATCACCGCTGTTGCGCTGCCCGCCGATGCGCCGGCATCGTTCAATTCCGCCGAGTCCGCCGCGAAATACATGATCTCGCAGCGCGGGAAACAGAACCCCTCTGCCGAGCGCGCCGAACCCGCGACCGCAGATCCCGAATTGTCCGAATCTGACAACGCCGCCCCGGAAACGGACCCCGGCGAAGAACCCGACGCAGCCGACCCTCAAGCCATTGAGCCCATCGAGCCGCCGAGGTCTTGGACCAAGGCCGAGAAAGATCGCTTTGCGACCTTGCCTCGCGAGACGCAGGAGTACCTGCATTCCCGCGAACAGGAACGGGAGCGTGAATTTCGCCGCAGTCAAAATGAAGTCGCCGACCAGCGCAAGGCCATCGCGGCCGAGCGTGAAGCGGCGGCAAAGGTAAGGCAACAATACGAGGCCCAACTACCGATCCTCATGCAAACTCTGCGGGACGCCCAGCAATCGGCATTTTCCGATATCAGGACCATCGATGATGTGCAAAGGCTGGTGGCCGAGGATCCGCTCCGATATCTGCAATGGCAGGCGCACCAGACAAAGCTGCAGGCTGTCAATGCCGATCTGGAGCGGTCGAGGGGACAGCAGGCACAAGCCGAACAATCCAGATGGGCCGAACACGTCAGCAAGGAAAACGAGCTTGCGGCCGAATTCATCCCCGAGCTTGCTGACAAGGTCAAAGGTCTCGCGTTGACAACCCGCGTAGCCCGGGAGCTACTGCCCGAACTCGGCTTCAAGCCGGACGAACTCGCCGCGCTCGCCAGTGGAAAGGAAAGACTTTCCATCTATGACCATCGCGTGCAGCGACTCCTCGCCACCGCCTTGAAATACGCCGACGTGCAGAAAGCCTCCAAGGCTGCCGTTGCCAAACCATTACCTCCGGTCCAGCGGCCCGGAACGGCGAGGCCCTCCGGCCAAGCCAATTCCGAGCGCATTCAAGCCCTCACCGAACAGCTCAACCAAACCGGATCGCTGAAAGTCGCGCAGGAATTGCGCGCGCTGCAAGCCAGCCAGCGCCGGGCATCATAAAGGATCTCAACCACCATGGCAGCCCCTACCAATACCTTCACCACCTACAACGCGATCGGCGATCGCGAGGATCTGTCGGATTTGATCTACCGCATCGACCCCGTCGACACCCCCGGCATGACGGCGATCGAGACCGAGAAGGCCACGGCCGTGAACCACGAATGGCAAACCCAGGCACTGGCGGCGGCGAACGGCGCCAATGCCCAGCCCGAAGGCAACGATTTTACCGGCGTTGCCGTGACGCCGACCGTGCGGCTCGGCAACATCGCGCAGATCAGCGCGAAATATCCGGTCGTCTCGGGCACGCAAGAGGCCGTCAAGCATGCCGGCCGCGCCAATGAAATGGCCTATCAGGAAATGCTCAAGGGCATGGAACTGAAGCGCGACATGGAAACCGTGCTGTTCGGCACCAACCAGGCCAAGGTGAATGCCGATCCCCGCAACTGCGCTTCGATCCTGTCGTGGATCAAAACCAACACCTTCAAGGGCGCCGGCGGCGTCGACCCCGCGGCGGCGGACGGCACGGGAACGCGAACGGACGGCACCCAGGCGCCGTTCACCGAAAAGAACCTCAAGGGCGTGCTGGCTGGCGCATGGACTTCCGGCGGCAAGCCCAGTCTGATCCTTGTCGGATCGTTCAACAAGCAGGTGTTTTCGACCTTCACCGGCCGCGCCACGCCGATCGAGAAAACCAAAACGAAGAAGGTCGTGGCTTCCGTCGATGCCTACGAGTCCGACTTCGGCACCCTGAAAATCGTTCCGGACCGGTTCATGCGCCAGCGTGATGTTCTCGTGCTCGAAACCGACAAATGGGCGGTGGCCTATCTGAACGGCCGCAAGTTCGTCTCGATCTACATCGCGCCGACCGGCGACTCCATGAAACGACAGATCCTCTCCGAATACACCCTGGTCGCCCGCAACGAAAAAGCCAGCGGCGGCGTGTTCGACAACACCACCGCGTAAGCCCGACATCATCGCAACCCCTCGCGGGGCGGCCCTCGGGTCGCCCCTTTTCCTTTTGGAGGTTTACAATGCCGCTTCCGACACCCCATCCGCTCGATAATCAGTTTATCCAAGGCTACTGCCCGAGCGTCGGTGCCGCGCCCGCGACCGTCTATATCCGCATCCCCATGCGCTGCCAGATCGTGCAGATTTCGTCCTGCCTGCAGGGCGCGATCGCGACCGCCAATGCGTCTTGCGGGGTCGCGCTCAACGGCGGCGCGTCCTTCGCCACGCTGACGATCCCCTTTACGAGCTCTGCGGCCGGTCAGGTCAATACGGTTTTGCCGAATTCGATCACCTGGGCCAACGAGGGCGATGTCATCAGCATCACGCCATCGGGCGCCAGCGGCGCCGCGGCGGCGATCTTCGACATTTCCATTCTGCAGGTCTGACGCCGATGCAGGTCAATAACCCCCTCGCGTCCTTCACGCGGCCGAACAACACCACCACCTATGCGCCCGGGCAGCTCGTCGCCAATTCGGTGACGGCGGGCGCCGTGGTGCCGCTCACGATCAATCTTGGCAACTCGTTCGGGCAGGGCCAGTTTCGCCTGACCCGGGCGCGGCTGTTCAAGAGCGGCACCGGCGTCACCAACGCCACCTTCCGCATTCATCTCTATGAGAAGTCGCCGGTCTGCGCCAACGGCGATGGCGCAACCTGGCTGACGGATAGTTGCGGGCACTGGCTCGGCAATATCGATGTCTCGTCCATGCTGTCCTTCAGCGATGGCGCGGCGGGCACGGGATCGTGTCCGGCCGGCTCCGAGCAGTTCATCAAGACCGATGCGGGCTCTACCCTCTACGGTCTGTTGGCCGCTCTCGGGGCCTATACGCCGGTCGCCAACGAGGTGTTCACGCTGGTTCTCGAGGAAGTGGACGCCTATTGATGAATGTTCGCTTTCATCTCGATGCCAACGGCCGCGATATGGCCATTGAGCACACCCAGGACGTCGAGCCGATCCTGGAATGGAATAAGGCGGCGCGGCGTGAAGAACAGCGCTCGGATTGGGGGCGTCATGTCGCGCGCATTCCCAATGTTGTCCTGGTGAAGTGGCTGGATGAGGAATATGCGAAAGGCCGCACGGGCTTGCGGATGTTTTCGTCCGAATTCGACGAGATCGTGCAACGCAAATTGCAAGACCCCGAATGGGCTTATCTGCGCACGGACAGACCGGCCTTGCAGGTGGGCTGGTTGTGAGCGGGGATAGCGGCCGTTGACTCTGTTCTTGTTATGTTCCAGGATGGCGAGCGGACTAATTCTCTGTTTCCGTGCAAAACGTGGTCCGATGACAGGCCAGGGCATCATCGGCCATTCCATCCACGCAACCGGTGAAGACGAATGTGCTCCTCCATTCTCCGTGCCAAGCGATCGTCGCGCGTTCGTTCCGAGGGTGCGCGTCTTGTTCCCGCTCAAGCTACTGTCGCGACGGCTGGGGGCGACGGGTTTGGTCTTCCCTCTTCCCTCGCGGAGCCACGGTGGATTGGTCGACGAGTCCGGCGTGCCGGCTTTGCGATCGCGCAGCTCATCTGCCTGCTGACCGCGGTTGCGACGTCAGGACATTGCGCGGCGGCCGCGGACCGGCCGTTATCTGCCAGCATTGTGTCGACCTTCGATTTCCAGGTAAGAGCGCGTTTCTGCTACGATCGCGTACCAGAAATTATTTATTTTCAGCACGACCAGGAAAGGGACCTGACCTCACTTGAAGCCAGATCGATCGATGGGCATGTCAGAACGCTCTTTCAGTTCCCTGGCTTCGGAAACGAGGGGTCTCTTTCCTGCTCGCAAGATGGTTCCACGATCGCCGCTATCTACGGCCACGACCAGAAATTGTTCATCCAGAAGGGCTCGGAAGTTGCAGTCTATGAATTTGCCAAACCCCTTTTGTATTCCGTAGTCGGGAAATATTCGCTGCTCTCGGCTGACGGGTCCATGATCAGTGTTCCCGGTGAGCCGATACACGTCTCCGGTTCCGATGTCTTGATGCAGATGCGATTTCTTAAGACAGAAATAGGCGAGGATGTCTTCTTCGAAGGCGGAGATGCTTACGTAGACAAGGATCGTCGGATAGATCTTTATCGATACAGTGATGACGGTTGGAAGAGGCAGGGCTCCACGGCCAAGCCCCCTGGCTTCGATGTCAACGAAATCAGCCGCTGCGGAAGGCAAATCCTGGCGTCACTCGGGAACGATTATGTTTCTCGATTCCTTACACTCGACCAGCAGTCGGGTCCTGTCGATTGGTTGAGCCGCATCGGCGTCAGAAGCCTGCTTAAGGCCTTCAGCAGCCTGGTGAGGATCGATGGCGGCTATGGCCAATGCGTATTTCCCCTCTTGGCAAAGCGCGATGTTCGAAACGTTTTGTTGGGGATCGTCACTTTCGACAATGAAAGAATGCAACGGTTTGCCATCGAGGGACCACCGCTCGCATTGTCTGACCACAAGATCGGTCTCAGCAAAGATGGATGCTACGTGTTGTTTTCGGCGTTCAAGCAGGTTCCGGAAATTCCAGAGTTCACAATGCGGCAGCAGGCCATAGTAGTGAAGTTAGCCGCGCCTGGCTGCAAATAATAGTCCCGCTGAGAGGTATCGATGTCTTACAGATATCCGGGTTTCACGCTCGTACATCCATTTCCCGAGCCGCGCCCGAAGGAGAAGTTTGGTTATCACGGCGGGGCGGACTATGCCGCCCAAGCGGGAACTCCAGTGCCGGCCCAATATGCTGGTACTGACCTTGCCTTTGCCAATGCCGCAGTTCGACAGGCCACTCGGGTTCATCGACGGCAAGCTGGCGCCGCTGCCGCTCTTTGGGCCAGCCGCTGATCCCAACGCGCCGGGCGATGCGAGTTGGTTGCCTGCGCCGGCTGGCGGCGCATGGGGCGACCACATGTCGCGAGCATCCGCCATTGACGCCGGCGCGCCGGCGGTAACGATCGCTCCCTCCGATCCATATCCGCCGGGCGGTCAGCCAGGCCTGCTTGCCGGGCTGGCTGGCATCGATCCGCGGCATACCAACCAGCCTGCAGCCCCGCCTCTGGAAGACCGGCTGCGCGGCTTCTATCGCGATGACCCGCTGCAGCCGTGGTTCGTTGAAGGACGGCGCTAGATGCGAATGGGGCACTCGGTGCGCGAAGCGCGTTCCTCCGGCGCGATCCGCAACGCCCGGCGGCTGTGCCGGTCCAGTGGCCCTGCACAAAATATCCTGAAACTATCGGCGATAGGTTACGGGGAAAGTGCACCAAAAGTCCTAGCGCAATGAGTAACGTCGTGATGTTCGTCTTGGCGGACTTTACCCGTCCGCGGAGCGTGACTAAGCCTTGTGATATCCATCGGAGCCGCCATGGTGGTCGGCATTGACAGCGCCGGATGCCGAAAATGACGCGCATAAAATATCTTTTGGCAATTTTCGTCGCGGCGGGTGGGTATGCATTACCATTGCTCGCCTATTCCTTTGAAGCCTCTGCTGGTTGGCTGGTTTGGATGTTTCTTGCCAGTTGGATTCCGTTGTTTTTCTTCTCCTTAAGCGCCTTATTTCGGCGCAACTGGAGAGCGGTTGCGGTTTTCTCGGCCACGTGGGTGTTGGCTTTGTTGCCCCTCCTTGAGGTTGAGCCCGTGGAACGATTTCGCTTCTGGCTTCTCGTCCAGGGCTTTCGCATCCATACCTCGCCAGTCGAGGACTATCTGTCCAGATGCAGGTTAACCGAGTTCGTGGAGAAGGGCGCCAAGCAAACGGTTGGTGAATGTGAATCCAACGGCGGCGTGTACGACAACGCTGCCTATGTCGTCTTTTACGACACGACGGGGGAGATCGCATTGCCTGTGTCCCAGAGAACCCCAGAGTGGATGGATGCGATGTATCACTATTCTCCGAAAAAGGTGCTGAGGGACTCGGAAGATCGCGCCGACCACCTTATTGGAAAGTTCTATAGAATCATAATTGATCATGAGGAGTTTGACGGCGACACCGTTTACTGACCCTCGCATGCCTGCTCGGCGGGCTCGATAATGGCGCGACGGTATCGTTGCCAGCGGATTGATTAAACCAGGACGGCATAGGACATTTCGTGACACAAATTGTCGACTACACGTCGCTGCAGAGCGCGGTGACGGAATATCTGGCGCGCGACCAGGATACGACCCTGATCGCACGCATTCCGACCTTCATCCAGCTCGCGGAAGCCAAATTCAACCGGATGCTGTTCTGCCGCCAGATGGAGCAGCGATCGACCGCGCTGATCGATGTCACGCAGGCCGAGCCGCAATACATCGCGCTCCCTGCCGATTTCCAGTCGATGCGGCGGGTGAAGCTGAAAAGCACAAGCCCGAGCGTGCGGCTCGATTACAAGTCGTCGGCGCAGATGGACGAATACCGCACAAGCATCGGCGACGTGATCAATCAGCCGTTGTTCTTCACGATCTTCGGAAACGAAATCGAGCTCTGCCCGACGCCGGATCAGGATTACACGGTCGAGATGGTGTACCGGCAGAACCTCGCGGCGCTGGCCTCGAATTCCACCAACTGGCTTTTGACGCTGGCGCCCGATCTCTACCTCTACGGCGCACTGCTCGAATCCGCGCCGTACATCAAGGAAGATGCCCGCATCCAGACCTGGGGCTTGGGCTTCACGTCCGCGCTCAACGACGTCAACGGGCTCGGCCAGATGTCCACCTACAACGCGGGACCGCTCGATATCCGCATTTCCGGAGTTACACCCTGATGGCCGCTTTCAACAAATTCAACACCTTCGTCGGCGACGTCGCGCACGCGCTGCATGACATGAAGACCGGGACGGCCCAGGTCTATCAGGTCTACCTGACCAACACCCCGCCTGTGGCGTCCAACACGGTCTACAACACGCCGGCCGATCTTCCGACGGCGAACGGCTACACCGCCGGCGGGGTATCGATCGGCGCCATTACCGGCGCCCAGGCGGCCGGTGTATTCTCGTTCTCCGGCGGCACCAATCCGTCCTGGACCGCCCAGGGCGGCTCGATCGGGCCGTTCGAATATGCCGTGCTCTACAATGTCACGTCCCCCACCAAGCCACTGATCGGCTGGTGGGACTATGGCGGCCCGATCACGCTGACGAACGGCAATACCTTCACCGTGACGCTGCCGTCGCCAATACTGACGTTGACCTGATGCCGGGCTTTCTCGACGTTTGCCGCTTCAATCCGGCGCTCGGCGGCACCACCGATTGGACCTATTCGACCGTCGTGCAGGGCTATCAAAGCCCGAGCGCTGCCGGCGCGGTCAACGGCACGGTGTACCGGTATCGCGCCGAAAGTGCTGATCTCTCGCAGTGGGAGATCGGATATGGTGCCTACAATTCCGCAACCGGCGTTTTCGCGCGCTCCGTCGTGCTGTTCAATTCGTCGGGCACTACCGCAAAGATCAACTTTTCGAGCGTGCCGCAGGTAGCGATCGTGGCGGTTGCGGAAGACCTCACGGCGATCGTCTTGCGCAGCTATCTTGCCGGGTTGACGCTTTCGACAGCAGGATCATCCGCGACGTTTTCGGTCGCTGCCGGCGTCGCCGGCGACAGTACCAACGCCGACATGATGACGCTTTCGGGGTCGATATCAAAGACCACCTCATCATGGACCGCAGGAGCCGGAAGCGGCGCGCTCGATACCGGCGCGATCGCCAACAATACCTGGTATCATGCCTATCTCATCAAGCGCACCGACACCCAAATTGTCGACGTGCTGATCTCCCTTTCGGCTTCAGCACCGGCGCTGCCGGCCAATTACACGCTGGCGCGTCGCATCGGATCAATGAAAACCGACGGGTCCGCGCACTGGCTGGCGTTCACTCAGTATGGCGACAATTTTATATGGTCAGTCGCGATAAACGAAATAAGCACCAGCAGCCCATCGACGTCGCTGACATCAGTCACGCTTGGCGGCGTTCCTCCCGGTATCGCGACCATCGTTCATATCAGAGGCATTTATACCAGCGCTACAGCCGGCAATGAAGTGCTGATGGCGGCGGGTGACGAAACTTCCACGTTGGACGGAACGTCAAGCGGCCGCAACCGAACGGCAGAAGTCGCGACAGCGAGTATCGCTTCAGTCTTTCAGATCGATCTGCAAACAAACGCCAGTGCTCAAGTGAAATATCAGTCAACGACGACATCCGCCACGTTGGACTTCAATACGTTTGGTTGGATCGATCGGCGCGGCAGGGACGCCTGAGATGTCGCTGCTCGGATTCGATGCGCCCGGGCGCCTTGCGCTCGGGCAGATGACCAGGCCGGCCAACGCCACCAACACCATTTTATTGGCCGGGGCCGGGTCTTATGCCGAAACCGGCAACGCCGCAGCGTTCGCAGCCCTACTCGGCGCTGTCGTCGGGTCGTTTGCCGAAACCGGCAATGTCGCGGCGTTCTCCGTTCGGTTGGCGATCAGTGCGGGGAGCTTCACCGTCACCGGCAACGCCGCGCATTTCTCGCCCGACGAAATCGCCCTGACCGGAAGCTTCACTTTCACCGGCAATGCCGCGACGCTCAATCCGACCATGGGCACGGCGACGGGCGCTTATCTCCTCTCAGGCAATGCCGCGTCGCTCGATCCAAGCCTTGGGGCGGCAACGGGCGCCTACATCATCACCGGCAATGCCGCGACGCTGACGCGCGATCTTGTCAATTGGCTGCCCGCGGGCCCGATCGCTCCATCATGGTCCGCCGAGGCGGCGCCTTCGTCCGCCTGGACGGCCGAGAGCGCGCCGGCAACAGCATGGACTCCTGAATTCACGGTGCCGACCTGATGCCGCTCAATCAATGGGGACCGTGGACGCCGGACGTTTCAGACTATGAAGGCGGTGGCGTCAAGAACATCTCGAACGTATTGCCGCGCGGCGATGGCTACGGGCCATTCCCGTCCTTTTCGGCGTACACG